>CACAQP010000019.1 GCA_902534685.1 uncultured Prochlorococcus sp. | reverse complement strand
AGCTGTGGCTGTTGCCACAATCCAATTAAGATATGACGGTTGGGTTAACCACTTATGCGGAGAACCTTTTAAAAGATTAAGTTTTGAGGCTTCTGTTTTTGAAGCAAACATCATGAATATAGTTAGCATGCATCTTGCTGAAATATCTTTGCAATTAATAAAACCTAAAGCGTATGCGATAGGATCCCACATTCTTTCTAAGCTTTTTTCACTTCCACCATGGTTTAAAAACCATTCTTTAAAACTAATTTTATCTAGATCTCTAATTATTTTCATTGCGCCTTCGTAGTCTATCAATCCTCTAACTATTGGGCTCGTCCCTAAAGCTAAGGCATTTCTGAACTTATCTACCCAAGTAAGTTGTTCTGTGGTAAAAAAAGCTTTAAGTCCGTTAAATGGAGCACCTAAAGGGAATCTGAAGTCTAAAGATTTTAAGTTACCACCATTATTAATAAATAGATGAGTATGATCTTTCGGGAGTAAATTGTCTAGAGCTCCCACTTTTTTCATTAATTTAAAAAGATTTGCATAATTGTAAAAAAATACATGTAAACCCATTTCTATGTGGTTGCCATCCTTATCTTCCCAACTTCCTACTTTTCCTCCCCAAAATGACCTGCTCTCGAAAATTTCTACTTCGTGACCTTCTTCAACTAAATTTACTGCTGCTGTAAGACCAGCTAATCCAGAACCAACTATTGCAATTTTCACTTTTTCTTAAAATTATAACAAATCAAGTTTGGATAACGCTTGTTCTATGCATCCTATCTATTAAGTTTTTATATTATAAATAGTAGCAACCCCTTGTTTATGGAAAATGTAGAAGTTAAACAGGAAATTAAAAATTCTGATGATGGTAAAGGTATCTTAATTACAAATGGTGCTATAGAACAAATTTCAAATTTATTGAAGGGCCAAAGTGATAAAAAAGCATTAAGGGTAGGAGTAAGATCAGGCGGTTGTAGTGGGATGAGTTATACGATGGATTTTATAAGAACTGATGAAATAAATCCCGATGATAAAGTTTATGATTATTCATTAAAAGCTGATCAAAGCTTTCAAGTGGTTTGTGATCCTAAAAGTCTTTTAT
The DNA here is from genome assembly GCA_902534685.1 of uncultured Prochlorococcus sp. Taxonomy (GTDB): domain Bacteria; phylum Cyanobacteriota; class Cyanobacteriia; order PCC-6307; family Cyanobiaceae; genus Prochlorococcus_A. The sequence goes on along the minus strand of CACAQP010000019.1, from coordinate 20,864 downwards.
ATATTTATGGAATGCAGTTAGATTTTAGTAAGGAATTGATTGGAGGTGGCTTTAATTTTGTAAATCCCAATGCCTCCCAAACTTGTGGATGTGGAAGCTCCTTTGCAGTTTAATAAATAATGAATAACGAAATTAATCCCATCGAAGAGGATTTTAATGAAGCTTTATCAAGATATAAAGCAGGGCAAGATTTAATTCCAATCGTTCAAGATTTTCAAAAAATCATACAGCAAATTCCAAACCATTTTGCTGCTTGGACTTGTTTATCATGGCTTCAATTACTTTTGAAAAATAATGAAGAAGCTTTGTCAGCTGCTAGACAAGCTGTTCGATTAAATCAGCAAGATCCACAAGCAAGAATGAATTTGTCTTTAGCTCTTTTGGCTACCAATAATAAAGGTGTTAGGGATCATATTGAGTTAATAAAAAAAATGTCTATGATGATGCCAGATGTGAAAAGTGAGTTGAAAGAATCTGTTGAAGACGGATTAAGTAGATATCCAGATTGGCCTGAGTTAAACAAAGTAAAAAAATGGCTGGAATTTTAAATTGTTTAAGATTTTAATATTAAGTAATGGGCATGGAGAAGATCTATCTGGTAGTCTAATAGCTAAACAATTCGTAAAAAGTGGTTATTCTGTTCATGCTTTGCCAATTGTTGGTATGGGAAACCATTATGAAGAAGAACAAATTAAGATTATAGGTAAAACTAAAGAATTTAAAACTGGAGGAATTGGCTATAATTCTTTCAAGGGAAGACTTACTGAGATATTAGGAGGAGAAATATTTTATGTCTTAAAAAGATTATATTTAACTTTTAAAATAAGAAAAAAATATGATTATTTTTTTGTAGTTGGAGATATTGTGCCAGTTTTTTTTGCATGGGTTTGTAAGAAAGATTTTTTTACATATCTAGTAGCTTATTCCAGCCATTATGAAGGGAAGTTGAAATTACCATGGCCTTCTAAATTTTTCTTGCTCTCACAAAAAGCAAAAAAAATATACACAAGAGATTCCCTTACAGCTAATGATTTAACATTGCAATTAAAAAAGAAAGTGTCTTTTTTAGGTAACCCATTTATGGATAAGTTTTTTCCTAGAAACAAAGAATTAAATAAAGCTGAATTTAGTATTGGATTATTTCCAGGAAGTAGATTCCCTGAGATTTTAGATAATTTTGTTTTAATTTTAGAGGTATTAGAGGCATTGTCAGATTTAAGATATTTTCAACAAATTCAGTTTAATTTTGCAATAGTTAATGCTCTATCTTCATTAAAAATAAAGGAGATATTTCAAAAAAGAGGATGGTTAAAAATAGAAAATATAAAAGATAATAATCCCTTGAAGTTCCAATATAAATTTTTAGAAGTTAATATAAATTGGAATAATTTTGACAAAATATTATTGAAAAGTAGATGCTGTATCAGCATGGCAGGAACAGCAGCAGAGCAAGCGATTGGATTAGGAAAACCGGTTATTCAGATTGAAGGTAAAGGTCCACAATTTACAAAAACTTTTGCAGAAGCGCAAAGACGTTTGCTTGGAAAATATGTTTTTTGTGCCACTAATTATAAAAATAAGAATGATCAAATCAATCAGACAATAAAATTGATTATAAAAATAATATACCTTATACAGTTGAATAAGAAGTTTATGATCTCATGTAATGAAAATGCTAAAAAAAGACTGGGTGAAAACAAAGCTTGTCTTAAAATGGTTGATGATATGAACATTGTTATAAAAAATGACTGAGGAGAATAATCAAAATAAGTTAAAACAAATTATCGATAATTTGTTATTAATAAATTTATTTACAGTCATTTTTTTTGCAATATTTTTTATTTTTGCAATCATCATGCAATTTAATGGCATATTTATTTTTATTAATTTTATTCAGATAGTTTGGAATCCTCTTGTAGTTCCATTGATAACAATTCTTATTATTGGTGCTTTAGTAAACGGTATTAATTCTTGGTGGAGGCGTAAATTGCTTTCTCAAGAAGAGGATATTTAAAAGTATAATTTTTGAGTTTACTGCTTATTACTTTTTGTCCTTCCAATACAACTTTTGCTCCATCTCCTAACAATATTTTTAAAACCGCTCCAGGCACTGGAAGTAAATTAGGTCTATTTAGACATTTGCCTAAAGTTTGAGAAAATTCTCTCATTAATACTGGATTTGGTGCAACAGCATTAAATACTCCCGAATACTTTTTATCAACTAATGCTTTAGTAATTAATGCACATAAATCAGTTCTATGAATCCAACTCATCCATTGCTTACCATCTCCAATTGGTCCACCTAATCCAACTTTAAATATAGGGAGCATTTTCCCTAATGCTCCTCCATCTGCCTCTAGAACTATTCCAATTCTAAAAATGACTAACCTTGAGAAAAATGGTTTTTCAGCCGCGACCGCTTCCCATTTTTTGCAAAGATTAGATAAAAAGTCTTTTCCTCCAATACTATTTTCAGTGAATTCACCAGATAAACTTGTACCGTAATAACCTATTGCCGATCCATTTATAATAACTTTTGGGTTTATTTTTAAATTTTTAAGGGTCTTCATCATAAATTTTGTGGTGTTAATACGACTATTTTCAATCTCCTGTTTTTGTTCAGAAGTCCATTTTTTTTCTGCTATGGGTTCTCCCATCAAGTTAATAATTCCATCTGTATCTCTTAAAATATTGAGAAGATTTTCGTTATTCCAGCTTTTTTCTTTTGATAAATCTATTTGTAAAAATTTAAACTTATCGAAATCTAAATCAATCTTTAATTTACTTATGGCTTTTCTACTTACAATGTATATTTCGTGATTTTCATTGATTAGTGTTGGAACTAATTCTTTCCCAACAAATCCAGTGCAACCAAGTAGTAAAAGACGCATATCATATTGATGTTTATCATTTAAGGCTATTAAATTTTTAAGACGTTTGTAATTATTATTCCGGTATAAATTTTTTTCAATATTTTTCAAACAAGTTTTTGTATAATAACTTTCAAATAACTTTCTTGAATTTATTATGACAAATTCTATTCCAAACAAACCTCTCAAGAAAGGAAGTTTAGTTTTTGTCGATAGAGAAAATTATATAAAAAGTATCGAGGCTCTAGCTAGTGATCACGATTTACCTAATTATGTGTTTGAAGGTCCTGGAGAGATTCTCTCAGTCAAAGACGAATATGCTCAGATTCGATGGCGCAGACCTGTTCCAGATGTTTGGTTGAAAATAGATCAACTAAAAGAATATTTGCAATAAAGTTTTTATCTAAAAGTTTTTATTTTTTTTCTCTGTAGACATCTTTGATTGGATTCTTTTTGCTTCTTTAATCATTTCCTTACCATCAAATAAGTAATTATCTACATATCCTTGTGTATATCTATCAAATTCTGATAGTGCATCTTTAACTTGTGAAAAACAATGATAAAGATCTAGGCCTAAAGCTGAAATAGACTTTGGAACTATTTTTTTGTTATAAATTTTTTCAACTTTTTCTATTTTCTTTTGTGAAAAATTTATATAACTGCAGAAATTTTCCATTAGTTGGTCATCATATGGATCCGCAGATAGTTCTTTTATTTCGTTGTTCAAAGGTTTAATTATTTGACTAATTAATCTATTGATTGGAGCGTAAATTTCTTTAATCCATGTTTCAACTTCTTTGTCTTTAATTGACGAATTATACTTTTTTGAATTAATTTTTTTTTCCCAATTTTCATTTAATGAATCAAATGATGAACTGGAAGAGACAAAATTTCTATCATATTGTTCTTTTTTGATAGGGTCATTTAGGGTCTCCCAGGCATTTTGTATTGCAAGAAATCGTTCTTTTTTCCCACCCTTATCAGGATGATGTTGCTTTACTAAAGAGCGATATGAAGATTTGATTTCACTTCTGGTTGCATCTTTTTTAAGGCCTAATTCTTCATACAAATTTTTTTCCATTTTTATAAATTACGGATTAAAGATAACCGTCTTCTCTTGCTTGAATTGAGGTGTTCGATTCAAACATTGCTGTTGATAAATATCTTTCACCAAAACTTGGAAGAATAACTATCAATCTTTTGTTATTTAGTTCTTTCCTTTCACCGATTTTAATAGTTGCTGCTAGAGCTGCACCGCTACTGATGCCAGATAAAAGGCCTTCCAACCGAGCTAATAAACGCCCATAATAAAATGCTTCATCGTCATCTATTTTTATAATTTCATCAATTAATTTAGTATCCAGTACTTTCGGCACGAAACCTGCTCCTATTCCTTGAATCGAATGAGATCCTGCTTTTCCTCCAGAAATCACAGCACTTTTTTTTGGTTCTACAGCATAAATTTTGCAATTAGGATTAACTTTTTTCAAGAAACGTGCGCAACCAGTGATTGTACCTCCTGTTCCTACTCCCGTAACTAGTCCATCTAAATTGTTGTTGGATTGAGACCATATTTCTTTTGCCGTTGTTCTTTCATGAATATCTGGATTAGCAAAGTTTTCAAATTGATTAAATTGATAGCTATTTGCAATGGTTGAAGACAACTCATTAGCTAAATCTAAAGCTCCTTTCATTCCTTCTTTCCCAGGCGTTAACTGTAATTCAGCTCCATATGCTCTCAACATTGCCCTCCTTTCAATACTCATCGTGTCCGGCATAGTTAATATCAATTTATAGCCTTTTGCCGCAGCAACCATTGCTAATGCGATGCCCGTATTCCCACTTGTAGCTTCAATCAACGTTGTTTTATCTGGTTTTATCAATCCATCTTCTTCTGCTTTACATAACATTGAATAAGCTATGCGATCTTTAACGGACGCTGATGGATTGAAACTTTCTAGTTTGGCTATTATTTCTGGATAACAATTAAAATAATTTCTGATTCGATTTAATTTAACTAACGGGGTATTTCCAACTAGAGAAGTTATATCATTTGCTATTTCCATGAAATGATTTTCAATTTCAAAATAGAATCTCCTATATACATAATAATTGTATTTAAAGATCTTTTATATAATTTTCTCAAAAGAAATTAATTTAAAATAACTTTCTGCGTAAAAATATTTACTATCATAGATAATAGTTTTGTTAAATTTATGTATTCACTGGAATTAAGTCTGAGATATTCGCCTTTTCCACTTTCAATTCAGAAGAAGGAGTTTGAAGATGTTAAAAGAATTTATGATGAAATAAAAAGTTCTATGAATGAAACTTTAGAATCCTCTCACTTGATTGAATTAAGATGTGACAAAGTGCAAGATAAATTAATTTCTGTAAGAGCTAAAGAAATTATTTCTGTTCAGATATATGAAAAATCAGCAGTAGCAGGAGGAGCTAAAAGACCAGGATTTTCTCTCAATATAGATTGATATAATTAATGCTAGATTCTTTTGAAAATGAAATGCCTCATATTCATTTTGAAGATGTCTCTTTTTCATATCCTGGAAAAAAAGAAAATTTGATTTTTAAATGTAATTTCTCGATAAAAAAACCTGGATTTTGGATGATTTTAGGTAAAAACGGAAGTGGGAAAAGTACCCTTTTAAAATTAATAAATGGAATTATTAAACCCAAAAATGGAATTATTAATTCTAAAGCAGATATAGGGATGGTATTTCAAAACCCTGATCATCAAATATTAATGCCAAATTGCAGGAGCGAACTTCTGATTAATATTAACCAAAATTTAAGTGCTTATGAAATTAATAAAAAAATTGAATACGTGCTTGATCAGGTGGGATTGACTGGTTTTGAAAAAAGGCCAATACATACTTTAAGTGGTGGGCAAAAACAACGTTTAACTATTGCATGCGCACTTATTAGTAATAGAAATTTTATTCTTTTGGATGAACCAACAGCATTACTTGATCAAACCAGCCAATTAAAAGTTTTAAATACTATTAAAAATCTTACAAGTAATTATAAAAACCCTTTATCGGCTTTATGGATTACTCATCGTTATGAAGAATTAACTTACGCTGATTCAGTAGCAGAGTTGAAAAATGGTTTTTTATCTAGTTGGCATGAACCATCAAAATTTCAATATAATTAAATTTTGACTTGTCATAAGGTACTTTAAAGAGCTAAATTCATTTTATATTCCTCGGTAGCTCAGCGGTAGAGCGATCGACTGTTAATCGATTGGTCGCAGGTTCGAATCCCGCCCGGGGAGTTCTAATTCAAGATCAAGAACAATCAAGAGACTTTCTGAGTCTCTTTTTTTGTGCCTGCAACAAGGTTTTCAAGAAATAAGGCATTGCATTAGACTTTACAAGTGAGCATAACTAGGCTCCTTTTCGTGTCTCTTATGTGTCTTTTCACTTTAATATCTTGCTTTTTCTTATTCAAAAACATTAATAACAGGTCTTTAAAGACTGATTCGACTTTCGCCTAGGGAGTTTATACATTTCAAAAAACTTATGTAAAGTAAACAAAATAATTGAGACTTTTTTACTCTTTTTGTTAAAAAGTGATTAGTTGATAATATATTCTGGCTAATTTTTTGTAGTATTAAAAACAGTAAATAGAACAATAATATAAAAAATTTATATTGAAATAATAATAATCTACAAGTTAAAATTATATGTTTTAAGAACAGATATTAGAACAGTAATCAACTTCTTCTTGTAAACAAAAATAATTTTCTTAATTGTTGATTAAATTCTAAATTGCCAAAACATTTTTCTGTTTTAACTGTTTGAATTATGCTCTCCAGGAAATTTTAGTCATCCCACATATCCTTTTTCTCTTGATCTAAATTATTCTTTTCAAGTAATTCTATTCTATGTTGTTTAGAATCTAATTCTGTTGCAAGAACGTTTTGATCGTCAATATATTTTGTTTGTATTTCAAGAATAATTTGCTCAAATTTCTCTCCAAAAAAATCTGATATTTCAGTCCATGCTTCTACTTCTTCTTCTTTGTCAATAGTATCGTTTATTTGATGAGAAATAATTTCTAGTACATATTGTTTAAGTTGTTGATGACTCATAGATTCAACTTTTTTTTGAATATAAAATTCTTTAAGTTTTTCTAGTTGCTTTTTTGATAAATCAGAATAGATAAATGACTTTCTTTTCATAAATACTTAAATTTTTTTTAATATAGACAAAAATATTATTTTAAACATTTATAAGAAATCAAAAACTTTAAACTAAATTAAATCCTATTTCAAAACTGAGATTCACTATTTAAGTTTAGATAATTTTAAATTATCGACTGAAGGGTTTATTATTTCAAATTCAATCATCATTTTTGTGTAATATTCCCGTAATTATTAAGAAAAAATAAATAGAATCGAAAGAAATTGTAAAATTTAAACTTTTTCAAAATTTGAAATTTTAGTCTAATCCCTTGCTATTATTCAATTAATTGAAAAAACTAATTGATAAAATTGTTTACATTAATTCAGCAATCTTTATAAATTCTTGAGACAATCGTAATACCAAAACTTAACTTTAATTTAATAGTTTATAAATATGAAAATTTCAATCCTTTTAATTGAAGATGATCGTGACATGCGTGATCTGGTGGCTAGGCACTTAGAACATTCTGGTTTCGATGTTCAAAAAGCTGAAGATGGAATTAAAGGTCAAGCATTAGCTTTGCAATATTCACCAGATTTAATTCTCTTAGATTTAATGCTGCCAAGTGTTGATGGATTAACTTTATGCCAACGACTAAGAAGAGATGAAAGAACATCTAACATTCCAATTTTGATGATAACCGCTTTAGGCGGCCTTAAAGATAAAGTGACTGGATTTAATTCTGGAGCTGATGACTATATTACTAAACCATTTGATTTAGAAGAATTACATGTACGTATAAAAGCGTTATTAAGAAGAACCAACAGAGCACAGCTTAATTCTAGCAATCAGCAAGAAATCTTAAATTACGGTCCTCTCACTCTTGTTCCAGAAAGGTTTGAGGCTATCTGGTTTGAATCGCCTGTTCGATTAACACATCTTGAATTTGAATTACTTCATTGTCTTTTACAGAGGCACGGTCAAACCGTTTCACCATCATTAATTCTTAAAGAAGTATGGGGTTATGAACCTGACGATGATATTGAGACAATAAGAGTTCATATTAGACACTTGCGTACTAAATTAGAACCTGATCCACGCAAGCCTATCTATATTAAAACAGTATATGGAGCTGGATATTGTCTCGAGTTACCTATTGGTTCAAAAGTCGAAGCTGCTAAACAAGAATTTATTCATGCAAAAAATAATGATCTAATAAATTCTGTAATAGATTAATTTTTATATATCCATCATTGCGATTTTTAAAAAAGTAATTTCCCATACTAACCTGGGTTGAATATTTCTTTTTAAATACTTTTTTAAATTTTCAAGTTTTTTGATTAGATCAACATTTTTTGTCTGTCTCCACCAAGTAATTTGTATAAAATTGACTAAGTAAATCTGTTGCTCAAGCTCTAATTTTTCAGAAATTAATTTAGATATTTCGAAAATTTTTAGAACATCTTTTATTGGGTAATTTAATTGACTTGTAACTTCTTCTGATAGCTTATCCCACATTTCAATATTGTTAAATAATTTTGCTGGCGATCCATGCGCAGAGTTTATTAAGTCTTGAATTTGATATTTTCCATCAAAATTCAATTGAGAAGTACTTAAATAATCTTTTAAGATAGATTTTATTTGTTTACTAGAAAAAGATCGAAATCTAATAATTTGACATCTTGAAATGATCGTATCTAAGAGAAGATTTAATTTAGATGTTAGTAAAATAAAAATGCCATTACTAGGTTCTTCTAAGGTTTTTAAAAGGCAATTTGAGGCTGCTTCGTTTAAGAGGTGTGCATCAATAATTAAAACAATTTTTTTTTCTGAGTTTATTGATTTTTGACTAAGAAAAGTTTTGATATTACGTATTTGAGCAATTTTAATAATGTCAGATCCACTTTTCTTTGTTTTTTCGGGATCAGAACTTCCTGAATTTTTAGTTGCTAAAAAAGAATCAGGTTCGATAATTAAAAAATCAGGATGGTTGTTATTTATAATTCTTTTTTTAACATTTTCGCTTGGTGAATATTGATTGAAAATCTCTTTTATAAATTCAAGGGCAGTTTGCTTTTTCCCTACTCCTTCAGCACCAAAAAATATATAACCATTAGCAAATGATTTATTTTTAATTGTCTTGTAAAGATATTGATTGACTTTTTCATTCAAGAAAAAATTATTTTTTTTATTATCAATCACTTGTTATGAGAAAAATTGTTTAGCAAAGTCTCTTTAATTTGATTAGAAATAGTTTTAATATTTTGTGAGGCAGATATTACTTTCCAGTTTTTTTGTTTAGCAATAAGTTTGAATCCTTCATTTACTTTTTCTAAGAATCCAATACCTTCTGATTCTATTCTATCTGGAGTATCATTTTTTCTTCTAAATATGCTCTCTTCTGGAGAAATTTCTAAGAAGAAAGTTAAATCAGGAGATTCTCCTTGACACACAATAGATTCAATATTCTTAATTATTTCTAAATTTATATTTCTTCCATAACCTTGATAAGCAAGGGTGGAATCGGAAAATCTATCACTTATTACCCAATCATTATTATTTAAAGCAGGTGAAATAATTTTGGAAACGTGTTCAGCTCTATCCGCAGAATAAAGCAATAATTCCGCTAGAGCTGAAGGCTTGTTATTTTCATTATTATCAAGAATCAGGCCTCTTAGTTTTTTTCCTAAAAGACTGCCGCCGGGCTCTCTAGTAGTGATTAATTTAGACCCTTTGTTGATCAGACCACTGTTAGGTAGCCATTTAGATAATTCATCTATCTGGGTAGTTTTACCACATCCATCAATTCCCTCAATGACGATAAATTTTCCTTTCATTTAATCCAAAGATAAAGCATTAATTACAACTGTAATAGAGCTAATAGCCATCAATAATGCTGCTATTGAGGGGGTAAGAAGAATACCGTATTTAGGAAACAAAATGCCTGCGGCTAGAGGTATAGCTAGTAAGTTGTAACCAAAAGCCCATGTTAGATTTTGCTTTATCTTTCTTATAGTGTTTTTTGCAAGATTTAAGGCGTAGGGTAATCCATAAAGTTGATCTCCCATCAATACTACATCTGCATTTGCCTTCGCTATTTGAGTCCCCGATCCCACCGCAATGCCTAAGTCTGAGGATGCTAAGGCTGGGACATCATTAATACCATCACCAATCATTGCTACTTTATTATTAATTTTTAAATTTTCTATAGTCTTTAGTTTCATTTCAGGAAGAAGATCCCATTTTACTTCTGTTTCTTTACAACCAATTTTTTTTGCTAGAGCTAAAACTGTTTGTTTCCTATCTCCACTTAAAATATTAATTTTAAATTTGTTTTTTCTCAAATTTTGAACTGTTTTAATTGAATCATCTCTGAGTAAATCTCCCAGCAAGATAAAGCCTAATAGTTTATCTTTGATACTGACTCCTATTATAATATTCGTTTTTGTCTCTTCATTTTCAATAATTTTTTTTGCATTACTATCAATAAATATTCCTTTGCTTAGTAGCCATTCAATATTTCCAATATTAATAGGTCCATCAATCGACTCTAGTTCTCCTGAAATACCTCGACCTGAATAAGTGAAAATTTTTTTTATTGGAAATAAACTTAAATTTTGTTTTTTTGCTTCTTGAATTAAGGCATCTGCGATTGGATGTCTGCTTTCCTTTTCTAAACTGGCAGCTATTCTTAATAGAAATGAATGATCATCATTATTTTTATAATCAACAATGAAGGGCTTACCTTTTGTTAAAGTACCTGTCTTGTCAAAAATAATGTGATTAATTTTTGAAGCCATTTCTATTTTGTCCCCACCTTTAAATAAAACCCCTTTTTTTGCAGCTTTACCTGATGCGACAGTTATAACAGTTGGTGTGGCTAAACCTAATGCACAAGGACAAGCTATTACTAAAACAGCAATTGACAATTGGATTGCTAAACTCAGGAAATTCTCAGCATTACTTCCAAGCGAACTATGAAGTGTATGGCTTGAGTGAGTGATGAATTGATTATTATGACTTAGTAAATCAGGCCAAATGTTTCTTGCCACCTTCCACCAAAAGAAGAAGGTTAAAGTTGCAAAAATAAGTACAAAGTAAGTAAATTTGCCTGCAATTTCATCAGCTATTCTTTGAATGCGAGGTTTTCTAGCGTTAACAGACTCAATAAGATTTACTAGTTTTGCAAGAGAAGAATCCCCTCCGACTTTTAGTACTTTAAGTCTAAGAGTTGAATTAAGATTTAAAGACCCACTAGAAAGATTCTCGCCTTCTTTTACTTCGATAGGTTTGGATTCTCCAGTGATATGTGAAACATCTACATATGAGTTGCCTCGAGTAACAATGCAGTCAGCAGGTACTCTATCTCCTGCTAAAACTTGAATCTCTTGCTCAGGTCTTAAAGTGTTAACTCTTATTGACTTTATTTGATTATCTTTTGTGTAGATATTTGCCATCTCAGGTTGAAGATCTAATAACTCTCCAATGGAAGAACCAGTTTGGTATCTCGCTCTTTCTTCTAAGAATCGCCCAATCAGTATAAATCCTAATAACATAACTGGTTCATTGAAAAAACAAGGAAAACCAGTAGCAGGAAATATTAAGGATAAAAAACTTGTTATGTATGCGCTAGTTACTCCAAGAGCTACTAAAGAATCCATATCTGGATGATTCTTAATAAGTGATTTAAATCCATTAATAATAATTCCCCTGCCAGGAAATAATAAGGCTAAAGTTGCTAAAGAAGCATGAAAAAATATATTACCTAATATTGGAAAATTTATATATCTTCCTTCTGCTAGATGACCTAAACCTGAAAATAATAAAAGTAATAGGGCAAAAGTTAGTTTTTTCCATTGATTATTCCACTTCTTTTTTTTTTCTAATTCTTCTTTATTTATTTTTTTTGAAAAATCATTTATATAAATCTTTGATGGGAAACCATTCTCTTTCAGATTTTCGAGAACTGTTTCTATACCTCTATGTTTCTCAGCAATTTCAAAATATGCACTTTCAGTGAGTAAGTTAACAGAAACATTTTCGATACCATCTGAATTTTTCAATATTTTTTCAACTGTACTAACACAACCTCCGCACTTCATTCCTGTTATGTTTAGTTGAATGCTCTCCATATTTTTCGCTATATAAGCAAATTAATGCTTGAACTTATTTTTAACTATAATAATAAATGTAATAGACTTTTTAAATAGTTAATTTTTAAATTACTATAATAATTTTATTAGATTAAAAGTAGTGCCTAGTAATCAAAACAGAGACAATTTTATTGATAAAGCTTTTACCGTCATTGCTGAATCTATAGTAAAAATAATGCCTATCGCAGAGAAGGAAAAAAAGGCATATATTTATTATAGAGATGGTTTAGCTGCACAAAACAATGGCGATTATTCAGAAGCATTAGAGTATTATAAGGAGAGTTTACTTCTTGAAGAAAATAAAATTGATAGGGGTGAGACTTTAAAAAATATGGCAATAATTTATATGAGTAATGGTGAAGAGGATTTATCTATTGAAACTTATGAAAAAGCATTAGTAGAAAATCCCAAACAGCCATCATGCCTTAAAAATATTGGTTTAATTTATGAGAAAAGGGGGAGATATGCTGAGCAAAATGGTGATTTAGATCAGAGAGATATTTGGTTTGATAAAGCTGCTGAAGTCTGGTCTAAAGCAGTGAGACTATATCCAGGTGGGTATCTAGATATCGAGAATTGGTTGAAAAACTCAGGAAGAAGTTCAGTAGATATGTATCTCTAATATTTTTTAATCCGTTAAAGAATAATCAACTGCTTCTTTAATATTGGAAATCTCTTTGATATTTATTGAATGTTGAAAATTATTATTTAGTTCCTCCTCTAATTTTGGCACTATGATATTCTTGATTCCTAGTCTTACAGCTTCTTCAATCTTTGTTCGAAGGTTATTCGATTTTCTAACCTGACCGCTTAAACCTAATTCACCAATAAATGAGCTATTTGCCAGAGGAGGAACATTTTTTAAACTTGATAAAATTGATATTGCCACACCTAAGTCGGATGAAGGATCACTAATCTCAAAACCACCGCCAGTAGCAACATAACAATCAAATTCAGACAATTTAATGCCTACGTGTTTTTCAATAACAGCTAGAATTTGATGTAATCTGTTAATGCTAATTCCAGTTGTAGTTCGTCTTGGGTTACTGTAGAAAGTCTTATTAACCAGCGCTTGAATATCAACTGCGAATGGTCTACTGCCTTCATTTGTAATAGTAGTTGTCACACCTGAAATGTTTTCTTTATTTGTAAATATTGAACTTGGGTTTTTTATCTCTCTTAAGCCCACTTCAAGCATTTCAAAAATTCCAATTTCAAAGGTCGATCCAAATCGATTTTTTATACTTCTAAGTAATCTATGTGAGGAAATATTATCTCCTTCAAAGTTTATTACTACATCTACTAAATGCTCTAGAGTTTTGGGACCAGCTAAAGCCCCATCTTTTGTAACATGACCAATAATTAGAAGCGCAATATTATTATCTTTAGCGAGATTTTGCAATTCAGATGAACAAGCTCTAACTTGAGAAACAGATCCTGGAGAACTTTCCATCTCAGGATTATGGATGGCTTGAATACTATCAATAATTGCAAAAGTTGGATTTATGCGTTTGATTTCTTCAATGATTATGGATAAATTGGTTTCTGCAAAAATTTTTAAATCAATACTTTTTTGATTTAATCTTTCCCATCTAATTTTTATTTGTTCTAAAGATTCTTCTGCAGTTACGTATAAAACTTTCTCATTGAGAGATATTTTTCCAGCTGATTGAAGAACTATTGTGCTTTTACCTATACCTGGCTCTCCTCCTAGCAAGACTATGGATCCAGGGACTATCCCACCTCCAAGAACTCGATCAAATTCCTTAAAACCACTTGTAAACCTTGATATTTTTTTAGATGATATTTCATTAAAAGGTATAGCTTTCTTACTATTTTTTATGTCTTGGTGGTTAGATCGCTTGCTTTTAATTTCTTCAACAATAGAATTCCATGAGTTGCAATTAAGGCATTTCCCAAAGTATTGAGAACTTTCATTTCCGCAATTTTGACAAATAAAAATCGACAATTTGCTAGACATTTAGTTTTCGAATTAAATAATAGAACTAGATGTTTGGGATATTGCCCCTCTACAAGTTAGATTAGGATAATAATTAATTCTCTTACTGATTAGCTAATAGAAACAAATGGCTTTATCTAGTCAAACTAAAGAAACAATTCTTGTCGCAGATGACGAGGCAAGTATTAGAAGAATTCTGGAGACGCGTCTCTCCATGATTGGCTACAAAGTTGTAACTGCAAGTGATGGTAAAGAAGCACTAAAGTTATTTAAAGATTATGAGCCTGATTTAGTTGTGCTTGACGTCATGATGCCAAAGTTAGATGGTTATGGAGTATGCCAAGAATTAAGGAAAGATTCTGATGTCCCAATTGTTATGTTAACTGCATTGGGAGATGTTGCAGATAGGATAACAGGCTTAGAATTAGGGGCTGATGATTACGTAGTGAAACCATTTAGCCCTAAGGAATTAGAAGCAAGAATTAGATGTGTTTTAAGAAGAATTGACAAAGAACAAATTCCTGGGATGCCTAATTCAGGATTAATTTTGGTTACTGATATAAAAATTGATACAAATCGAAGACAAGTTTTTAAAAGCGATGAAAGAATTAGGTTGACTGGTATGGAATTTAGCTTGCTAGAGCTTTTGGTAAGCAGGTCAGGTGAGCCATTTAGTAGAGGAGAGATTTTAAAAGAGGTCTGGGGATATACACCTGAGAGGCACGTAGATACAAGAGTAGTCGATGTTCACATATCAAGATTAAGATCAAAACTCGAGGCAGATCCAGCAAATCCGGAATTGATATTAACAGCAAGGGGCACTGGATATCTTTTTCAAAGGATTGTTGATATTGCGCCTTTTGATGGTAAATAAATGGGTAAAGAAACTCTACATAAAACTAATAAGCTGAGAGCTATCAGAAGATTAGTTATTTGGTATAAAAGAAACTCGGCAGTAACAACAATAGTAGATACTGCAGCTAGTTCTGCAGTGACGGCTAGTAATGTTGCAGGTAATGTTGCGGGTAATGTAGTTTCAAGTGCTGAATCTGTTGTGAATACCGCAAGCAGTGTAGTTTCAAATGCTAGTTCAATAGCTAAAAATACATTACAGCCATTAGTTTTTGACCCATTAAAAAGATTACAAAACAACGAAAATATTTTAAATAAGGAAGAAGAATCGCAATCTAATAGAATTTGGATCGCTGTTGATGGTATGGGTGGAGATTATGCTCCTGGCCCAATATTAGAGGGTTGTCTTGAAGCAATCAGCAGATTTCCGATAAATATAAAGTTTGTGGGAAAAATTCAAAAAGTTAAAAATGCAGCAGAAAAAATCGGTTTATTAGAATCACTTCAAAAAGAAGTTGAAAAAAATCGTCTTGAATTAATTGATAGTGGAGACCCCATAGAAATGAATGAAGAAGCTACTTCAGTTAGAAAAAAGAAAAATGCAAGTATAAATGTTGCAATGGACTTAGTTAGAAATAATAAAGCGCAAGCTGTTTATTCAGCTGGTAATTCAGGCGCAATGATGGCCTCTGCCATATTTAGAATTGGAAGATTGAAAGGGATTGATAGACCCGCTATAGGTGCATTATTCCCGACAAGGGATCAAACCCGTCCTGTTTTAGTTTTAGATGTTGGCGCAAATACCGACTGTAAACCATCTTATCTACATCAATTTGCTCTTCTAGGCAATATTTATGCAAAAGATGTGTTGCAAGTAAAAGAACCTAGAATTGGTCTTTTAAATATTGGAGAAGAAGAATGCAAAGGTAATGATTTATCTCTTAAAACATTTGAACTTCTATCTAATGAAAAAAGTTTTGAATTTGGAGGTAATTGTGAAGGGCGAGATGTATTGTCAGGAAGTTTTGATGTAGTAGTCTGTGATGGTTTTACTGGTAATGTATTATTAAAATTCCTTGAGTCCGTAGGAGGCGTTTTATTAGATATTTTGAGATCTGAACTTCCAAGAGGGAGGCGGGGAAAAGTTGGTTCAGCCTTTTTAAAAAGTAATCTATTAAGAATTAAGAAAAGGTTAGATCATGCTGAACATGGTGGAGCCTTATTACTTGGTGTAAACGGTATTTGCGTAATTGGCCATGGTAGTAGCAAGTCTTTATCAGTAGTTAGCGCTCTTCGCTTGGCTCACTCGGCAGTCAATCACAACGTGATGGAAAATTTAAATCAACTTCAAAAGCTTCAAGTTTTAAATTCCTAAAGCATATTTCGTCAAATTTATGTTTGACTTATATAAGTAACTAAAAATTCTTTGGAAGAAATAAAGTTTAATCAGATTGGAGTCTCATTTAAAGGAAGTGGAAGTTATGTGCCCGATCAAATACTAACTAATCAAAAAATCAGTAAAAAGGTAGATACGAGTGATGAATGGATAAAATCTAGAACTGGAATTTCAGAGAGAAGAATTTCTAACATAGATGAAAATGTTTCGGATATGGGTTATAAGGCCGCATTAACTGCAATTGAAATGGCTAATTGGGACATTGAAACAATTGATTTAATTGTCTTAGCTACTTCTACTCCTAATGATTTATTTGGTTCGGCCCCATCTATACAGGCTAAGTTGGGGGCAGCTAATGCCGTAGCTTTCGATTTAACCGCTGCATGCAGTGGATTTTTATTCGCTTTGATAACAGCCTCACAATTTTTAAAAGGGGGTTCTTTTAAAAGGGCTATTGTTATCGGCGCAGATCAATTATCAAGTTTTGTGGATTGGAATGATAGAAGAAGTTGTATCCTTTTTGGAGATGGAGCAGGGGCATTAGCAATCGAATCTACAAGTGAATTTGATAATTTAATTGGTTTTGATATGAGCACTGATGGGGAAAGGGGTTCTTTTCTTAATCTTCCATCAAAAAATAATAAGGATTCAATAATTGATAATATCGATTTTTTAATTGGAGGTTTTTCTCCAATTAAGATGAATGGTCAGGAAGTTTACAAATTTGCAGTAAGAGAAGTTCCAATAATGCTCGATAATTTGTTTAGAAAAACAAATTTTAATTCTGACCAAGTTGATTGGCTTGTCTTGCATCAAGCAAATCAAAGAATATTGGATTCAGTAGGAGAAAGATTAAAAATTCCTAGAGAAAAAATACTCACCAATTTAGAGAAATATGGTAATACTTCAGCAGCAACAATTCCATTAATGATGGATGAGGCAATTAGAAATAATAGAATTAAACAAAATGATATTATTGCTACGAGTGGTTTTGGTGCTGGGCTAAGTTGGGGTGCAGCCATCATTAAATGGGGTTAACAACAAAATAGAAACATTATGACAGTTGCATGGGTATTCCCTGGACAGGGTTCGCAAAAAATTGGAATGGCAAAACAAATTGAAAACTTGCCTAAAGCACAGGAGAGGTTTAGTTATGCTTCTGAGATATTTAAGAGAAATTTATTTGAAATTTGTGAGTTAAACGCTGAACCAACAGATTCTTTTAGTGATTTGAATAACACTAGAAATACACAAATTTGTCTTTTTTTAATTGAATCGATTTTATTAGATGCCTTAAAAAATAATGGTTTAAAACCAACTTATGTTGCTGGGCATAGTTTAGGAGAAATCACTGCATTATATTGCGCGGATGTTTTGTCTTTTGAAGATTGCGTATCACTCATAAAAGTAAGATCTCAATTAATGGTAAATGCTGTCCAAGGTTCTATGGCAGCAGTAATTGGTTTTGATAGAGAGCAACTTGACTTATTAGTAAAAAAAATTGATGATATAGTTATCGCTAATGATAATAGTTCTTCTCAAGTTGTCTTATCAGGATCTAATGAAGCGTTAGAAATTTTATCGAGAGAAATTTCTTGTAAAAGATTCCTGAAATTAAATGTTTCAGGCGCGTTTCACTCACCATTTATGAATGAACCTTCAGCAAAATTCTCCGATTATTTAAAACAGATTAAATTTAATAATCCTTCTTTCCCAGTCATCAGTAATTATGAGCCTTCAATTTGTATTGATCCAAATGAGCTTAAAGTTAGATTTGAAAATCAAATGTGTAATGGGGTGAGGTGGCGCGAAACGATGGATTTAATGGCAAAAGATAAAGATCTCCATATTGTTGAAATTGGTCCCTCAAATGTACTTAGCGGTTTAGGGAAAAGACATCTCAAGGGTGTAAAAATTTCTCAAGTTTCTTCTTCTGATCAAATAACTTATTAATTCGCATGAAAAATGATATTCTTCCAAAATTAATCTATAAATTAGTTAGTACACTTTTTGTATTACCTATTTATAAATTTGTTTTTAAAGGTCACTTAATAGGTAAAGATAATATTCCGCAAGAAGGTTCTTTTATAATGGTTTCTAACCATGGTTCTTTACTTGATCCTCCTTTGTTAGGCCATGCTCTTGGACGCAATATATCGTTTATGGCCAAAGCAGAGCTTTTTGAAATACCTTTTATTGGCTTAGTTATCAGGGCTTGCGGAGCTTATCCCGTTAAGAGGGGAATTGTTGATAAAAATACCATTAAGATAGCATGTAAGAAATTATTAAATGACAATTGCATTGGGATTTTTATTGATGGTACCCGTCAAAAAAATGGGCGAGTTAATAAGCCAAAACAAGGTGCAGCATCATTAGCCTTTAAAAATCAAAAATTGTTATTGCCTGTTGCGATACTTAATTCACATAGACTAGTAAGATTTAAATTTTGTATTCCTTTCTTTTCAAAAATAGTTATTAAAGTTGGTAAACCTGTGAGACCTCCAAAAAGCTCATCAAAAGAGGATCTTAATTCTGTAACTATGCAACTTCAAGATAATATTAATAATATGATTGGATGAATACTTAGTTAATTGGAGAAATAGGGTAAAGTGGTAAAACTTTTTGCCATGAATTTATATTTATCTTTAATAAATTTTTATTTGCTAAAACTAAAAGTTCTTTTAAATCTTCTTTATCATCATAATTAGCCTCTAAAAAAAGTTCTTTACTCTCAAATTCTTTAATAACTTTTGGCACAACGGTTTCTCGAATTACAAGATCCGAGGGGCTTTTTTTGTTATCAAAAATTTCGTATTTACCTGCAATAAATCCCTCTCTTTTTAATTTTTTGTAAATCCAGAATGATTGTTTATTGGTAAAAATATTATTTTTAACTGCAATTCTTTTTGCCATTATTTCAAATGAACTAAAACTGTCTAAAGGACAATTTATTTGTTGTGAGATAGTTCTTGCTAAAACTACAATAAGTCGTGAAGCATTAAAATTTGCCGGCCCTATGCTTACAGATAACTTATTGACTTTTTTTAATTTTTCTTTAGAAATGAATTTGTTAAAGTCATCTATTAAATTGTTACATAGGTCATTATTAAATTTTTTGATAAACAATTCATCAGATTCATGGTTATTGTTTTTTCTGTATCCAAAGCCAAAAGAATTATCTGTGCTATGAATCACTAATGTAGGGAAATTTTCTCTTTGTTTGAGTGAATTTTTCATCTATTACCCTTAAACAGGTAATTCCATACCCGGATTACACCTGGACCATTTACCAAATTCATCGACAAAACTTTCACAAGATTGAACATCCCAGTCAGTTTTGTAATCACCATTCTTATTTTTAACTATAGTGACGTGAATGAATGGGTTTTTTGCTTTAAAATCAGGTACATCACAAATATGATCAACATCATGATTATTCTCAATATCATGATATGTGATACATCTATCAACCCATTTACAGTTGATGCAAATGCACATAATTAATAAATAAAATGAAAAATCTCATCTTTACAGATCATACACTAATAATTGATGAATTAGAAAAAAGTATAAAATTTCATAATTGGAATAATATCTTAGCTTTTTTACCTAAAGGATCATATTTGGTGGGTGGTTATATAAGGGATATTATTTTGGGCAGAGAAACGGAAAAAGTAGATATTGATATTGTGGTACCGTTTAATTCAATTGAAATTGGGAAAAAGATTGCAGAAAATATTGGATCAAAATTTATAATATTAGATCAAAAAAGAGAAGTAATAAGAGTTTTTCTGGACAATATATATATTGATATTGCTAAGCAGGTTTCATCAACTATCGAAGGAGATTTGGGTTCTAGAGACTTTTCTATTAATTCAATTGCTTTTTTATTTGATAAGAAGTGTTTGTTTGATCCATTAAATGGTCTTAAAGATTTAGAGCTTTCTATACTGAGAACTCATTCTGAAATAAATTTACTGAATGATCCTTTACGAATGTTAAGATGTTTTCGTTTTGTTTCAGAATTGAATTTTAAAATTGATCTTAATTTAATTACTTTTATAAAAAAAAATAAAGGGAAACTATATCTTGTTGCTAAAGAGAGGATTAATTATGAAATACAGAAAATAGTAAATGGGGTAAATGCTCTTGAAGCGGTTATTTTGATAAAAAAAATTCAAATATTTGGCACTGATAATTTATATGAAGATTCTTTTTTTTTGGATTTAGAGAAAATTAATTATGCAGAACTTAATCAGGAAGAAAAAGAGCAATTTTTGCCATTATTTTTAATTGCTCAAATTTTAGATGAAGCATCTCTTGAAAAATTTAAATTTAGTAAAGCTGAAATTGCAAAAACTAAGTATTTGCGAAAATGGCACTTTTTTTTGAAGAAAAAAAATATCGCTCAGCTTAATGAATTAGAAAGATTTAAATTACATCAAGAATTAGAGATGTTTCTTCCTTCGTTTATTTTTTATTTGCCTC
>CACAQP010000018.1 GCA_902534685.1 uncultured Prochlorococcus sp. | reverse complement strand
GGTCAATCTGCTGGATTAAAGATAACAGGGGATGATTGGGCAAGAGGAAACAGGGTAACAGGTACTGAAGGAGCTTCAGCAAGAAAAAGAAATCCTACAAGACCAGGCAAGACAAGTGCAATGCCAGTGATGGATATAAAAAGGAATGATGAAATGAAAGAGCCAGATTTCTTGATAACTGGATCAAGTGGTAATACTCGTGAAGGACAACTTGTTACCTTTTCAGGTGGTGCACGAGGGTAATTAAATAATGCCTTTAAGAGGACTGGCAAAAGCCAAGAACTTCACATTGGGGCCTACAGCTCCAATGAAAACTTTTACGGAAAATATTCATACACAAACTAAAAAATCAAACGATTTAGGTAATTCTGGAAAATCTCATAAATTAACTAACAGTATCCAGAATGAAAATTTAAATAGGTATGAAAGCAAAATAAAAAGTGATTTTGATGAAATTGTTCCTACTTTAAAGGAAATTGCTCGAATACAACATCATGAAGATTTTATAAGTAAAGCTCAGTTAATATCAAGAAAAAATTTGGGAATAGATTTACCTCTTCATGTATTAGATAAATCTTGGGTTAAACCTCTTGATATGAGAGCTCTATATGCATGGTGTGCTTTTAAACAACATGAGAAACTTAGTGACAATTTTTTTAAAAATGATCCTCTTGAAGGGGCTTCAGGGAGTAAAGGTGCGGAAGATTTTGAAAAATTTCTTTTAGATTGTGGAATACATTTACTTGATATAACTCCTTGTTCGGATGGTCGATTAGCTCATTCAGTAGCATATGTAATGAGAATACCTTTTAGTTCAGTAAGAAGAAGATCTCACGCTGGTGCACTTTTTGATATTGAAAATACAGTAAATAGATGGGTAAAAACTGAACATAAAAGATATAGAGAGAATATCCCTAATGAAGCCCATAAAGATACTAGGTACTTAAAAGTTGTAACTTATCATTTTAGTTCTGTAGATCCTTTGCATCAGGGATGCGCAGCTCATGGGAGTAATGACGAGTTAGCTGCAGAAGAAGGGAGAAGTAAACTATATGCTTTTAAAGAGGCCGTAGAGAATAGCTTTTGCTGTGGTGCTTCTGTGGATTTAATGTTAATTGGACTTGATACAGACACTGATTCATTAAAAATACATATTCCAACTAGTGATGGAGGGATTGATTTAGAAAAAACTATTTCTACTTTAGAAATTTATAATTCAACAATAAACTTTTCACAAGAGGATGCAGAGAGAGAAATTTGTCAAATAATCTCTAAACAATCTTCAAAAGATAAACTCATTGGACTGGAAAAATTTATGTATAAATTAATTGTCAATAATCTTTCTCAAATTGATTATGTAAAGAGTTTTCATAATGGTTCTTATGAAGATATTGGACATGCAGAGAGGTTTATTGGAGTAGGTATAGGTTTTAAAGAAGTACATCTCAGAAATTTAACTTATTTTGCTCATTTAGATACAGTCGAAGAAGGGGCTCCAGATTTAGATGTAGGAGTGAAGATTTTTACTGGACTAAATGTGTCTCAAGATCTACCTATTCCAGTAGTAATAAGATTTGATTACTCTGGCAAAGTACCCGGCGCAAAAGAGAGGGCAATAAAAGATTGTGAAAGGGTTAATAATGCGATATCAATTAGGTATAAAAATTTAGTTGATCAAGGTTTGTTACATACTTGCTCTACTATTAGAGATAGAGACAACATTCATTCCGCCCACATTATTGGAATGTCTTTAGATAAAAAAACAGAGGAGGCTCACTAATTATGTTAATTTGTAAGGTTGTAAAACCACTTGTTTCTACCAATAGGATTCCTGGTTTTGAACATAAACATCTACAAGTTGTTTTGGATGGTTCTTCAAGTAAGGTTGCGGTAGATGCTGTTGGTTGTAAGCCAGGAGATTGGGTTATTTGTGTTGGAAGTTCTGCTGCTAGGGAAGCAGCGGGAAGCAAATCTTATCCAAGTGATTTGACGATTGTTGGAATAATTGATCATTGGGATCCTGATAAGTCATAAAAAAGGAGGATAGAAATTGTGGAAATTATGAAGGTGTTAGGAAGGATGGTTTGTACTCAAAGAGTCGCTGGCTTAGGTTATATGAATTTACGAATTTTAGAAAATAATAAAGGAAAGAAATTAGTTGCTGTTGATCCTGTTGGTGCCAGAGAAGGTAACTGGGTTTTTACTTCTAGTGGCTCTGCCGCTAGATTTGCTTGCCCTAATCCAGAAATTCAAACCGATTTAACAATTGGTGGTATTATTGATTTCTGGGAGAGTGACTAAAAATTTTAACTTCAAAAATTTATTTAGAAACTGTGTTGAAGGTATAGTGTAATTATTAGTCTTGAATAAAGAATGTAATGTGGAAAGAAAGAGAATCACCTTTGAGGATTGAAAAAAGATTTGAATTTGATCATTACTCAAAAATTAGTAAATTCATGGGGGAAATTGAGAAATTATGTAAAGAAAGAGATATCTATCCAAATATCAGCTTCGGTAAGAATTTTGTAAGTCTTTCAATATTTTTAGACAATAAAGAAATATCAGACATGGAAAAAGAATTTTCAATGGAGATTGATAAATTTTATTTAGAGGATTAGTCCTTTTTAATAATTATTAGGCTTTGCAATATCTCTTTTGATTAATGCCATTAAATATGTTGGTGCTTTATATCTACCAGGTAGACATCTATTTAAAGTCTCAAGATGACTCCAACAAACTGTCTTTTCTATATCTTTAACTGAGTTTCCTTTTAAGATTAATAGTCTAAGAGCTTTGCAAAATAAAGGATAACCTGCTTCTAGTTCATCTATATTAAGCTTTGCTGCTGACATAGATCAAAGATGAATTATCAACTAATAATCTATACAACTATGGTGCACAATTGGTTCATATTTCAAATTTCTCAATAATTAGAAATTAATCTAGAAATGCGACGCAATCTATTTCAACTAAAACTCCTTTTGGTAGAGATGAAACTTCCACACAGGCCCTTGCTGGAGGATTCTCTATATTAAAAAAATCACTATATATTTTATTGACAATTTGAAAATTACTTAAGTCCGTTAAGTAAATAGTTGTTTTTATTACATCCTCTATTTTGGCTCCACCAGCTTTAAGAACTTCTGCAAGATTTTTTAAAACTTGAATAGTTTCCTTCTCTATATCACCTAAACATGTTATTTCGTTTAAAGCTGGGTCTATAGCAATTTGACCAGAACAATAGATAAAATCCCCAGCTTTTATTGCTTGATTATAAGGTCCTACTGGATCTGGAGCATTTGATGTTTTAATTACTTGTTTGGGGGACATTTGTTTAAGAAGATACCTATCTATTTAAACCCATAAATCTTTATCTGCTCTTAAAAAAGTAAATTCTTCTAAATTTTTTGCTCTTAAGAAAAGGTTTATTTTCATCTCTTCATCAAGTAAAAATGGAATTGTCAATTCATTAAGTGAAAGTTTTTTTTCAACTTCCGAAAGTTTATTTTTTATATCTTGATCTTTTGGCTTGAGATTCAATGCCCACAATATATTTCCCTTTGTATATTCATGTGCACAATATATGAGAGTATTTTTTGGTAAAGATTTGATTCTTTCTAGTGAAGAATACATTTGTTGATAAGTTCCCTCAAAAATTCTTCCACAGCCTCCAGAAAATAATGTATCACCAATAAAAAGAACAGGATTTTCCCCATTCAAAAAGAAGGCAATATGTGAGCTTGTATGACCTAATACTTCAATTATTTTTACTTCTTCCCCTAAAATGTCTAAAGTTTCTCCATCTTTAACAGATACATTTTGAAAAGGTATTCGCTTTTTTTCTTTGGAGGAAGCAATCACCTTTACATTTGGCCATTTTTCAATAAGAGACTTCGTCCCTCCAATATGGTCTGAATGATGATGAGTTTGCAAAATAGCTTCTAAGTGAAAATTGTTTTCATTTATATATCTAATAACTGGTTCGTGAACAGATGGATCTACTACTACAACGGATTTACCTTTTACCAACAACCAAATTACGTTATCACTTAAAACTCTAAGTCCGATTATATTTCGAGCTTTATTAAATTCCATTGTTAAATTAGAATGAAGAATTCTTGGAAGAAATTGATCTATGATTACTATAGCTTTACCAAAAGGAGCTCTGTTAAAAGATTCAATTTCAACTTTTAAAAAAGCTGGGTTAGATTTCTCTAATGCGTTGGAAGAAAATAATAGATCATTAACCTTTGAATCAAATTGCAAACGTGCAAAAGCTCTATTAGTAAGAAATGGAGATGTGCCTGTTTATGTAAGTTATGGTCAGGCTGATTTGGGTATTGTTGGGTATGACGTTTTACGCGAATCTGAATTAAAAGTCTCAAAATTATTAGATTTAGGATTTGGGGGTTGTCATATGTCTTTGGCGGTTAAGAAAAATAGCAATTATTTAAAACCAACCGATCTTCCAGCGAATTGTAAAGTAGCAAGTAAATTTATAAAAACAGCAAGATCTTATTTTGAAGAATTAAATATTCCTGTAGAAATAGTTCATTTGACAGGATCAGTAGAGCTTGGTCCTATTACAGGTATGGCAGAGGCAATAGTTGATTTGGTGGCAACCGGAAAGACTCTCAAAGAGAATGGTTTAATTAAAATAGATGATCTTTATTACTCGACTGCAAGACTAATTGGAAATCCTTTATCTTTGAGGTTAGATGATAATAATCTCAGAGACACGATTTTATCAATAGAATCAACTAATGTCATATAAAAGAATAGCTTAATGTCTAATGATTTTAGAAGGATAAAAAATTTAGGTAAATATTTAACGAATGATAAAAAAACAATTTATTTGATCTTAATAGTTTTGTTACCTGTTTCTTTTTCTGGAGCCATTCAACCTCTATTAGTAGGCCAGGCAATAACAATTCTTAAAAACGAAAGTACAGATGTTTGGCTAAGTAAAACATTCTTTGGGCAGTCAATAAATGCAATAATCTTAACTTTATTTATTACCGTTCTATTTAGGTTGGTTTTGCAAGGATACCAAACTTACAATATTCAAGCAGTTGGCCAACGTTTGACAGCAAGGATAAGAAGAGAACTTTTTGATCATTCAATATCTTTATCTCTTAGGTATCACGATAAAATGCCTGTTGGTAAATTGTTAACAAGATTAACAAATGATGTAGATGCTTTAGCTGAGGTTTTTGGAAGTGGTGCAGTTGGAGTTATTGCTGACTTTGTAAGTCTGATAGTAATTTCTTTGACAATGCTCTCAATTGATCGAGGACTTGCCATATTATTGCTTTTGACTCAAATCCCAGTTTCATATTTTATTATTTGGCTTCAAAAACGTTACAGAAAGGCTAATTATCAAGTAAGAGAAGAGTTATCTCAACTCAACTCTGATTTTCAAGAGAATCTTCAGGGCCTAGAAGTTGTGCAGATGTTCAGAAGAGAGGCTTTTAATAGCAAGAAATTTTCAACTACTGGAGTTGCTTACAAGAAAGCGGTAAATGGAACAATATTTTATGACAGTAGCATTTCAGCATTTATAGAGTGGATTTCGCTTGCAGCAGTTTCCTTGGTTTTAGCAGTTGGAGGATATCTTGTTACATCTGGAAATATTGGATTAGGGACGTTAACAACATTTATTCTATATTCGCAAAGACTCTTTGAGCCTTTAAGACAACTTGCAGAAAGATTTACCCAGATTCAAGGAGGACTTACCGCTGTCGAGAGAATAAATGAATTATTGGATGAAGAAATTCAGATTAAAGACTCTTCTTCTGCAAAGATTTTTTTAGAAAATGCTCAAAATGTAAATATGCAATTCAAAGGTAAAATTGAATTCAAGAATGTTAATTTCTTCTATAAAGAAGGAGAAAATATACTAAAAGATTTATCTTTCATAATCAATCCAGGAGAGCATGTGGCTTTTGTAGGACCAACTGGTTCTGGTAAAACAACCATAATTAGATTGTTATGTAGATTGTATGAACCTCAGTCGGGCCAAATTTTAATCGATGATATAGATATAAATGATATTCCTATTGCAACGCTTAGAAATATGTTGGGAGTGGTTCTTCAAGATACCTTTATATTTAGTGGAAATGTTGCGGACAATTTGAAACTAAATGCGAATATAGACAATCTTGACTTAGAGAATCTTTGTAAAGAGTTAGGATTAGAGAGTTTATTAAAAAAATTGCCAGAAGGTTTGAACACTTTACTAAGAGAAAGAGGGGGAAATCTATCTTCTGGAGAGAGACAACTTCTTTCTGTGGCGCGAGTAGCGATTAGGAATCCTGTCGTTTTGATAATGGACGAAGCTACAGCGTTTATGGATCCCACTACAGAAGCAACTTTGCAGAAAGATCTTGAAAGGATTCTTACAAAAAGAACAGCATTAGTAATAGCCCATAGACTCGCAACTATTGAAAATTCTGATAAGATTTTAGTCTTAAAAGGAGGATCATTAGTTGAAGAAGGAACGCATAGTGAATTGAGAATGAAAAAGGGTTTATATTTTCAACTGTCTGAGCTTCAACAAAAAGGATTTGCGAATTTTTAATGATTTTTAGAAAACAAGGATCATCAATAAAAAAATCGGAAAGTATTTCTAAAGATAAACTTGTAGAAATCTATGGTTTGAATTCTTATGAATTCACTCAAATAAATAAAGAAGAAATCTTTGTATGCAGTAAAGGTAAAGATTTAGATCTAATAGAACTAGATCAACTTTTGCAAACTGTTGGTTGGAGTAGAAGACCAATAAGGAGAGTCAAAAGAGCTTTGGATTTCAGTATTTTGGTGGTTGGGTTATGGCGTCATGACGTTAAATTCCCCAGGTTAGTAGGCTTTGCAAGATGCACTGGCGATGGAATTTTAGAGGCAACAGTTTGGGATGTGGCTATTAATCCTGTCTATCAAGGACTAGGGTTGGGGAAAGAATTAATGAAATACATCCTAAAAGAATTAAAAAGTATTGGCATTTCAAAAGTTACTCTTTTTGCTGATGCGGAAGTGGTCTCATTTTACAAAAGACAAGGTTGGACATTAGAACCAAGAGGCTCTAAATGTGCTTTTTGGTACGCAAATTAATAATTTTTGTAGTAGTCCGAATATATAGATTTTATCGATTCGCCTTTTATCCACCTTCTCCTAAAGCGCCAGTTTTTAACTGCTTGAAGAAAAATATTGGTCTTTTCCCATTTCCTTGAACTTGTAAAAATAGGTAAATTTAATTGCTTTAGATCTTTTTTATTTTTTAATCTCCTAAAAAAATCTACGTCCTCCATTAAAGGAATTTTTTTAAAACCATTATTCTTCAAATAAATTGATCTATGAATTATTAATCCTTGGTCTCCATATGGTTGTTTAAGATATTGGCTTCTAAAATTAACAAGAATTTCGAGGACTCTATAAATCATCTTTTTGTTATTAATTTTAAATTTAAAATTGTAAATAAAATTTTTGTCTCCATTCAAAACTGATTTTATTTTTGTGTACCAATCATGAGTTAATCTAGTATCCGCGTGTAAAAACATGAGCCATTCACCTCTTGCATTTTTAGCACCAATATTTAATTGTAAACCTCGATTCCTTTCTTTAGATTCATATACTTTACCGCCATAAATTTTTGCTATATCAATAGTACTGTCTTCACTTCCACAGTCAATTATGAGAATTTCTCCATCTTCATTAATAATCGATAAGTCTGCAAGCAATAATGGTAAATTGCTTGCTTCATTGATAGTTGGAATGATAATTGAGATTTTAGACAAGTTGGTAACTTCTATTTTTAATATCAGTTACTGTATCAATATCTATTTTTTTATTTAGAAGCTTATATTTTAATTTTGTATTTGCAAAATTATTAATTGTATTTTGAAGAACATTTTCTCTGCTCCATTTAATATTAATAAAGGGTAAATATTGATGTTTTGATATTATTTTTGCTGATAAACCAATAAGCCAATAACCTCCATCATTAGATGGCCCAATAATAAGATCATTTCGTTTTAGTTCTCTTACCGTTTTTAATAAATCTAAATGGCATAAATCTGGGAGGTCAGTTCCAACAAAAATAATATTTTTTATTTTATTTTTAGTGCAAAATTTTTTGTTTACATTTATTTGTCTTTTCATTTTTTCTCCCAAGCAGCCTCTACCTTGTAAATTAAAATTCTGGATACCTAATTTTTTACACCATCTTCTACAATTTTTCCTCCCTAAACCAGAAATAGCTATAGAAAAATCTATTAGGTTAATTTCTTGGAGAGATTTGGCCACAGAAATAGTGTGGCTTGTCATTACACTCTGCACTTTTGCAGAATTTATATTACCAATATCTTTCGCTAATCTTGTTTTGCATCTTCCATAACCATGCCATTTTGCCATGATAATAAGTAAAGCTTTATCCAATACTTAATAGAGATTTTTAATAATTATAAATCAAAAAAATTATAAATTTATTCTTATAAATTTAAATGATACTTTGTTAAGTAATTTTAAATTTATCGTGATCTTGTGATTTGATAATGGCCAATTATTAATTTCCAACTAGATTAATAATCTAACGAATAAAATTTTGCAAGCAACTAATCGTATTTGGGCGGAAGTTCAACAATCACTCCAAAAAACTTTAAGTAAGCCTTCATTTGAGACGTGGATAAGGCCTGCTAAATTTAATTGCTTTGAGAATGGGCTATTAACCCTAACAGCTCCAAATACATTTTCCAGTGATTGGTTAAGAAAGAATTATTGCGAAACTATAGAAAAAGCCACAAAAGAAATTTGCGGCCATGATGTAAAAGTCGTTTTTCAGTCTGAAACAAATATCAGCAGCGATTTAACATCTAAAGAAAACCTCAAAGATCAGAAGGTTCATCATAAAACTAAATCTTTTTCTAATAATAGCCAAGAAAATTCCTCAAGAAATCGCTCCAAAAATCCTAATGGTTTAAATTTACGCTATGTTTTTAAAAGATTTGTTGTTGGTCCAAATAGTAGATTGGCTCATGCCGCTGCTTTAGCAGTAGCCGAATCTCCTGGGAGAGAATTTAATCCACTATTTATTTGTGGTGGAGTCGGTCTTGGTAAAACTCATTTAATGCAAGCAATAGGTCATTATCGAGTCGAAATAGATCCAGAAGCAAAAGTAAAATATGTATCTACGGAAACTTTTACTAACGATGTTATCAGTGGAATAAGGAGGGATGGAATGTCCGCTATTAGGGATAAATATAGAAATGTAGATTTGATTTTAATAGACGATATACAGTTCTTAGAGGGTAAAGAGTATACACAGGAAGAATTTTTTCATACTTTTAACGCTCTACATGATTCAGGAAGTCAAATAGTTATTGCAAGTGATAGACCTCCAAATCAATTGTCTGGAATTCAAGAGAGATTAATATCTAGATTTTCAATGGGCATGACTGCAGATATTCAACCGCCAGATCTTGAGACAAGGACAGCTATCCTACAAAAAAAGGCAGAACAAGAGAAGATGCGTCTTCCAAGAGATTTAATTCAATTTATAGCAGGAAGATTCACTTCAAATATTCGAGAATTAGAAGGAGCATTTACTAGAGCAGTTGCATTTGCTTCGATAACTGGCTTACCAATGACTGTCCAATCAATTGCTCCAATGCTTGATCCGACCAGTGTTGGAGTCGTTGTTACTCCAAAACAAGTTATTAGCAAAGTGTCCGATTTCTTTAAAGTTTCTACTGATGAATTGATTAGTTCAAGTAGAAGAAAACCAGTGAGTCAAGCAAGACAAATTGGTATGTATCTCATGAGACATGGAACCGATTTAAGCCTGCCAAGAATTGGAGATGAATTCGGGGGTAAAGACCACACAACTGTTATGTATGCGATTGAACAAGTCGAAAGAAAATTGTCTACTGATCCCAATATTGCAACTCAAGTTCAAAAAATAAGAGATTTACTTCAAATAGATTCAAGGAAAAATTTATAGTTAATTTGAATTGAAATTCTTAGGATCTTGATCATATCTATGATTGGTAGGGATCTTTTCTATTTCATTGTTATCACATAGTAATTCAATTTTGTTCAATGATTGTCTTAATAACCTTGCAGAAACAATTGGCATATCTCTTGGAACTGAGATTCTATTTTTTAAATATCTCAGAGATTTTCCTGACAGTTTCTTGGGAATCTTTACTTCCCTTGTGATCATATGAGTTAATGCTGATCTCAATGATTCCTCAAAGGATTCTTTGTCGTAAGGATTTACTTTTATTAAATTGTCTTTATGCTTTATTACTCTTTTAAGGGCAATTTTAGCGAAATACTTTGAATCATAATCTTTGTTTAATTCATAATTGCCAAGACCCTTTCCAGTATCAATTAACTCAGAGAAAGTAATTTGTTGGTTGTTGGTTTCTTTATAGCATCCACCCATTTGTGGGGGTAAATCATGAGAGTGAGTATGAAAATCTCCTTGAGTGCCTCTATAAGCACTCGTCCCCTCAAAAAGGGTAAGCCAATTATCTATATAACGGTAATTAGTTCTTAAATTAAAACCCTTATAGTAAGTTAATGAGGCATTCATTCTTTCCATGTAAGGAATAAAAATTATATCTCCAAGACCTGGCTCTAACTTACCTGTATTAGAAATTGATGGATCAACAAACCCTGATTTTGATCTTCTCAAAATTTCATCAAATTTAGAAATAGATTCTTTAAATCTTTTTTTTCTAAAAGAGTTATCTATAAAACTAAAACTTTCTCGGCAAAGCCAATTACACCATGATCTAAAAATTTCCCTCTCTAATTCTCTAGTTTTAATAAGGTGACTAGATGTTATGAAAGATCCAAGTGCTCCAAATTCATTTTCTAAAAAAGCTATGATATTGTCACTTTCAGTTATAATTTGACCTTTAAATTCAATCGCAGGTAATTTCCCCGATCTGACTTTATTAAGGAACCAACTTTCTTTTTGACCGTAGCAAAACATATTTATTTTTTTGACTTTGTATGGAATTT
Organism: uncultured Prochlorococcus sp.; assembly: GCA_902534685.1. Lineage (GTDB taxonomy): Bacteria > Cyanobacteriota > Cyanobacteriia > PCC-6307 > Cyanobiaceae > Prochlorococcus_A. The sequence continues at coordinate 11,529 of CACAQP010000018.1, read as the reverse complement.
TCTTGTATTCAAGCCATAACCATATTTTCTGACAGTAAGGACACCAAGAATGCCTATCCCTGTAAAGTGTTACTAATACATCATTTTCAGTATGCCCAAATAATCTTAAATTTGCGTAGGAATTATTAATACCATTGACTCTATCAAGATCTTCAACTTCAAATTTATTTAAATCATCCCATGTCAAAATCTCATTCATTATTTGAATTAAAGCTATAAACTAACGTTATAATAATTCATTAAAAAAAGTCTTGGAATTTGAATTTGATTTAATTGTTGTTGGCGCTGGATCTGGAGGACTCGCGGCGGCTAAACGTGCAGCTAGTTATGGAGCAAAAGTCGCAATCATAGAAGTAAATCAAATAGGAGGAACTTGTGTAATTAGGGGATGTGTTCCTAAAAAATTGATGGTTTATGCAGCTAAAAGTAAAAAAAATATGGAATCTTCTGAAGGATATGGATTAAAAAATGAAAGTATTGATTTCGCATCAAATACTTTATTGAAGAATATTAGAGAGGAGGTTTCTAGATTAAGTGATTTACATAAAAATTCTTTAAAAAAATTGAATGTAACTGTTTTTGAGGGTTTAGGAAGATTTACGACTCAAAATGAATTAGAAATTATTTGTCCAAAAACGAAGAAAATTAAAAATAAAATAAGTTCAGAAAAAATTCTTATTTCAGTTGGAGGTAAACCAAAGAAATTAAATATTCCTGGAGTAGATTTGGCATGGACTAGCGATGATATCTTTGAATTAGAAAAGTTTCCCAAATCAATATTAATAGTAGGAGGAGGATATATTGCTTGTGAATTTGCTTCTATTTTCAGAAATTTAGGTACTGAAGTAACTCAAGTAATTAGAGGTCAACATTTACTTAAAGGTTTTGATGAGGATCTTTCTTCATGCCTAGAGGAGTCACCTACTTTTAATGAAATCAATATAATCACTGATACTCAATTAAAATCTATCAAGAGAGTAAATGGGAATGTGGAATCTTTCCTGGACTCGGGGGATAAACTCCTAACTAATAATATCCTTATTGCTACAGGAAGAGAACCAAATCTTTTGCCTTTAAATTTAGATTTTTTAAATCTAAAGATGGATGGCGAATATTTAGATGTTGATGAACTTAATCAAACAAGCAATCCAAATATTTTTGCTGTCGGCGATATCATAAATAAACCAAACTTAACTCCAGTAGCAATAGAACAAGGGAGAGTTTTTTCGGATAATTTTTTTAATGACCAAAAAAGAAAAGTAAATTACGAATATATTCCTAAGGCCGTTTTTACTATTCCTGAAATTTCAACAGTTGGCTTAAGCGAGAAAAGAGCTAAAGAGATTTACTCTGAAAAAAATATAAAAATTTTCAAATGCAAATTTACCCCTATGTCTAATACCTTTAAAAAGAATAAATCAAAATGTATGTTGAAAATTGTAGTTCATAAGCTGACTGACAAGGTCCTGGGATGTCATATGTTTGGAGATACATCATCTGAGATAATTCAAATGGTATCAATTTCATTAAATGCAGGGATAACAAAAAAAGACTTTGATATTACTATGGCTTTGCATCCAACCATCTCAGAAGAATTTGTGACTATGTATGGATAAAATTATGAATTTGAAAATTTTATTTTTTCTTGAACAATCAAAAACACTATAAGTAACGCAAAGTAAATAAATAAACCTATCCTTAACTCAGAAAGGAAGTTAAATCCATTCAGGAAAAGTATCTTATCGAGAATGTAGAAAATATAAAGATTAAGCAAAATAAATCCTTCAATTCTTGTGATTTTCCCTTTGCTCCAGAAAATTGGTAAACATGCAAAGGTAGTTAAAACCATAAAAGGTAAGTCAACTTTTATTAGACTTTGTTCAATTACTAATCCTTTAAATCCTGAAAAAAAACTGCAACTTCCAAGGATAAGAAGTTGATTGAGCAAATTGCTTCCTACTACATTCCCAATCGCAAGGTCTGTTTTGCCCTTAAATGCAGCAATTATTGAAGTTACTAATTCTGGTAAAGATGTCCCAGTTGCGACGATAGTTAAACCAATAACAATTTCATTTACACCTAAAAGAGTAGCGAGCGTTTGAGAACCATTTACTAAAATATTTGAACCAAAGCTTAAAAGAGATATTCCCAATATTAATTTTAGTAAAATATTCATTTTCCCTTTATAGTTACCTTTTAATTCTTCTATCTCTGGTTCAGCATCTTTTGTCTCATCTCCTTTTTCATTGATGGTATTGATTTCCCATATTGTATTTAAGATTAAACAAAATATTAGAAATACCCCTGCTTGCAATGTTAATAAGCCTGTTGATGACATAGCCCAAACTGCACAAGAAATTGCCATTAAAAGAGGCACATCTCTTCTGACTATTCTACTTTTTACTTTAAGAGGTGTTATCAATGAGCTTATGCCCAAAACAACGAGAATATTAAAAATATTGCTTCCAATTACATTGCTTGCCGCAAGCGAATCACTGCCTTTAAAAATTGAACTCAAACTTACCAACAACTCAGGAGAGCTTGTTCCAAGAGAAACTACTGTCAAACCAATTACAATTTGAGGTATTCCTAAAATTAAAGATAAAAATATGGCTCCTTGAATAAAGAACTCTCCTCCAGCAAAAAGTAGAACTATGCCTAAAAATATTTCTATTATTGGAGATAAAAAATCACTCATATTTAGGATTTAATTTAGATAATAAAAATTTTCATAATTTGTTAATAACTATCCTCGAATATCTATAATTTATTGTCAATTTTAATTTGTTGTTAAAATTGATTAAATAGAAAAAATTTTGAAGACTTTAAACATAATAAAACCTGATGATTGGCATTTACATTTAAGAGAAGGTCTTGTATTAAAAAATATCATTCAGTTTACTTCGGAATATTTTGGGAGAGCCATTGTTATGCCAAATACTAAAAGTCCCATAACATCAATCAAAAGCGCTATTTCTTATAGGAAATCTATTGTTGAAGCGCTACCAGAAAGTTCTAAGTTTGAACCATTAATGACAATCTATCTTACAGATGACACTGATAAAGGGGAACTAATTAATGGTTTTAAAAATAATGTTTTTTTTGCAGCAAAATTATATCCTGCTAATGCCACAACAAATTCCAGTCATGGAGTTAGGAAAATAGAAAATCTATATAAGATCTTTGAATTAATGCAAGATTCTGGAATGCCTCTTTTAATTCACGGGGAAGTGACTGATTCTAAAGTAGATGTATTTGATAGAGAAGAAGTTTTTATAGATAAAGAACTTTCTCAAATAACCAAAAGATTTCCAAAATTAAAAATCGTTCTAGAACATATAACCACCTCTTACGCAGTAGATTTTGTGCAAGAAAATAATATTGGGGCTACTATTACCCCGCATCATTTGCATATAAATAGAAATGCAATGTTTTTTGGAGGCTTAAATAGTGATTTTTACTGCTTACCAGTTGCTAAGAGGGAAAATAATAGACTCGCTTTAAGGAGAGCGGCAACTAGTGGGAAAAAATGTTTTTTCTTGGGGACTGACTCTGCTCCACACCTTAGGAAGTGGAAGGCTTTTTGTGGATGTGCAGGCATTTTTAATTCGCCAGTAGCAATAGAAAGCTACTTAACAGTTTTCGAAGAGGAGGATGCTCTAGATAATTTTGAAAAGTTTGCAAGTTTGAATGGCCCTAATTTTTATAATGTCCCACCAAATAAAGAAAAATTAAAATTAGTTTCTAGACCTAACAAAATTAAAGAATATATTGATGTTGTTGAAGAAAAAAATATTGTCGGACAAATAAAACCATTTCATGCAGGTGAAACTTTACAATGGCGAGTAGAAGGAATAGCAAATTAAAAAACTAGATTTAATCTGACTATTAAAAGTGTAAATATTCCAATTTTTCTTGGTTAAATGGGTTACTTTCAGCTACGATTAGAAAGCGCAAATTCCTTTGGGAGTGTGGCGGAATTGGTAGACGCGCCGGACTTAAAATCCGTCGAGCGATTTAGCTCGTGGGGGTTCAAGTCCCCCCACTCCCATTATTTAATTATTTATTTTTAGTTCTGACGATAACTTCCAATAGTTGTTATGTTTTAACTAATCAACCATAAATTAAAATGGAAAGTTTTTTCAATAATTCATTCGCTACTTTAATTGCTTATATCGGAATTATTTCTACCTATTTATTGGTTATCCCATTGTTACTATTTTACTGGATGAATAATAGATGGAATATTATGGGCAAATTTGAAAGATTAGGAATTTATGGCCTTGTATTCCTTTTCTTTCCAGGTTTGATTTTATTTTCTCCATTTTTAAATCTCAGATTAAAAGGAAGTGGTAAAGGGTAAATAATTGACTAAAGGAAAAGTTATACAAATAGGATTATTTATTTCATTAATAGGATTAATTAGTTATGAATTTGCACCGCAAATTGGTATCGATAATTTTACCGCCACTACACTATCAAGTTGTATCTTGATTTTGATTGTTATTACTTGGGTAACATCTTATGTTTATAGAGTTGTAAATGGAAAAATGACTTTTATGGAACAAAGGAAGCGTTATAGAAAAGAGTATGAAAAAGTTGTTAATGATAACTTAGAAACCAAATTTAACTCATTGTCAGAGGAAGAGCAGCAAAAACTTATGGAAGATTTTGAGAAAAATCCATAAATTTTTCATAGAAAAATATCTAAAAATTATGAAAGATCACAAAATGCAAATTACTAAAAATGAATCTTTATCTAAGGTAGATAAGATGTTTTGTGAGTTAAAAAATAAAAAAAAATTTGCATTAATGCCTTTTATAATGGCTGGGGATCCCAATATTGAAATAACGTCTGAGATCTTATTAAAGTTACAAGAAAATGGAGCTGACCTTATTGAATTAGGTATCCCGTATAGTGACCCACTTGCAGATGGACCTGTTATTCAAGTGGCGGCCTCTCGCGCCTTAAAGTCAGGTACTAGCTTAAGAAAAGTAATTAAACTTTTAGAGTCTTTAAAAGGTAAATTAAATATCCCAATCATCCTTTTTTCTTACTTGAATCCTTTACTATGTTTTGGCTTTGAAAGGTTTTGTGAGATAGCATCTGATGCTGGAGTTTCTGGACTAATAGTTCCTGACCTCCCTTTGGAGGAAGCTTATAAATTTTCTAAAGTAGTTAGTAACCATTCTATGGACTTAATTTTATTGGTAGCGCCAACTACTCCTTTTGAAAGAATGAAACAAATATCAAATCATACAAAAGGCTTTACTTATTTAGTAAGTGTTACTGGTGTCACTGGTGAGAGAAACAAAATGGAAAATAGAGTAGAAAATCTTATTGCTAAATTAAAAGATGTAAATAGCAATCCAATTGCTGTTGGTTTTGGAATATCAACTCCAGAACATGTTAATAAAGTTCGCGAGTGGGGAGCAGATGGAGTAATTATTGGGAGTGCATTTGTAAAACGAATCTCGAGCTCAAGTGAAAAAGATGTTGTCGATAATGTTGGTGAGTTTTGTAAAAAAATGCGTTTAGCTGCTGATCAAAAAAAATAAATACAAAGATAATTTATTAATTAAAAGAATTATTTATAGAAAATTAATTAAAAATGTTATAACCAATTATTGTTGTTATCTCTAAGATTCTTCTGTAGGTAATAATCTGATTTGTTTTCTTCCAAGCTTAATTTCGAATTCATCACCTGCTTTTAAATCAAGAAGTGCTGTATATGCTTTCCCAATCAGAAGATTTCCATTGCCTTGAACTGTAGCAATATAACTAAGTTTTCTTCCACCTTTTCCAATACCTGCAACTCCAGAATCACCAAGATTAACCCCTTTTGCTTCTAAAAGTGCTTCATAAAATGCGGTAAAGTTTAAGCGTTCACCTCCATTTTTTTTATTGGAAACATATCCACAGGCGCGAACTAGGTCAGATTTGCTAACATCACCAAGTTCTTTAACTTTTGCAAGGAGATCGCTACCAGTTAGCATAATTTATTAAAAGAAAGTTGTATTAAATAACATAGCAATCTGCGTGTAATATATGCAATTATTAAGTATATATACATTGTATTATTTATATTTAAAAATGGAAAAGTTTGTAGTTTTTGGAAGGTACTGTGAAGATGCAATTATTAAAAGGGAACCATTTCGAGAACAACATCTTAAGAGACTTAAAGACTTAAAAGATAGCGATATTTTAGTTACATTAGGGCCAACAAAATGTACCAAATATTTTTTTGGAATTTTTAATGCTAATGATGTAAACGAGTTGAAAGATCTTATTGAGGAGGATATATATTGGGAAAAAGGTATATGGATTAATTATGATACATATCCCTGGATTCAAGCATTTTAAATATGATTTACGAAAAAATTTAGTAATTAATAACTATTTTTTAAAAGAATTAATTTAACTTAAAAATACATATTATTTTTTCTTTAATAATTCAATTATTTATCTTATTTAGGAGTTAAAAAGATATTTATTTATACGTTAGTTTTAAGAAGTTATATCATTTTTAATTAAAAATAAATTATTTTCAATAATATTTATTTAATAGTATCTTGATTTATCTGGTTTACTAATGAGTCGATATCTAATTGATTATATGGTGGTATTTGTTTTGTTTCTAAATAATCGTTCTTGATATCGTTTAACCATTTTTGCTCAATCTTTATAAGATTTTTTGCAATATTGAACATGCCGCCTTTTTTATATAATTCTTTCATTTTGAGAATAATCTCGGAGGTTCTACTCGATTTAATATTTAATTCATTTGCTAAGTCTTTTTGGGTAAATCCATGCGTTTTTAACCAATCTTTAATGAAGGAGACAAGTTCTTTTTCTTCCTGTATGGATAATTTACTCATTCAATAAAAAGGAAATAACTTATTAAGCTTATTCTCTGCTCTTGCTCTTATTGAAGGAGTCATGTATTTGCTCCATATACTGAGTACTGCTGTGAGGGCTACAAAATCATCACTAAAACCAACTAAAGGCATAAAGTCAGGGAAAAGATCAAATGGCATAATCAAATATGCTAGAGCAGCCATTAATGAAACTCTAACTTGTGCAGGAGTATAAGGATCTAATGCCATCTCCAAAACTTCTAAGGCAGGCTTTGCAATTGTTCTTCCCGCTTTAATAAGAATCTTGATAATTATATTTTCATCAAATGTTGAACTTTCTAAAACTTCAGCATCATAGATTTTTTCTTGAGTTTTGTAATTCTCTTTCATCCTTATAAATGAAATTTAAATATTTTTAATGGAATTTTTAGCTAATACTATCAACTAATCCATTCTGTATCCCTGCCTTTCTAAGTTTTCTTAAAGCACGTTGAACAACTTGTCGGCAATATTCCCTACTACAACTCATATGTCTTGCAACTTCAGCTAAAGTTCTCCATTCATTTGAGCCGTCTAAACCAAATCTTAGGCTTACTATCTTTCTTTCTTTCTCAGTTAAATTTGCTTTATCTAATAACTTCCAAGCAGAGGCTGTCCTTTCGGCTAATTCGGCTAATTCCATTGGGGGAGTTTGATCACTTGGAAGAATATCAACTAACTCGGAAGGATCTGATTTTGATTTAACGGTACCTTGGAGACTAACAGTGATACTTCTCAATTCACAAGAAAGTAGTTCGTCAATTTCCTCCTTGGTTATTTTCATTTCTTCAGCTAGATCATCACTAGTAGGTGGAATACCCTTAAGTTGCATAAGCTTTGATTTCGCTGATCTTAATTTTGTAAGTTTTTCATTAATGTTAACAGGGATTCTTATCGTTCTACTTTGAGTTGATAATGCTCTATTTAAACCTTGTCTAATCCACCAATAAGCATAGGTAGAAAATCTATGTCCTCTAGAAGGATCATATTTTTCTACGGCCCTTGTAAGACCTAATGTCCCCTCCTGAATTAAGTCCAGTAATTCTAATCCTTTCCCTTGGTATCTCTTTGCAAGGTTGACAACTAGTCTTAGGTTAGCTGTTATCATCTCGTTTTTAGCTTTTTCACCAATTTTGATCTTTCTTCTTTCAGCTTCGGAATATTCACAAGCAGGGCCTTTCCCTCCTGCCTCTTGACATCTATTAACAAGCAAAACCATTTCTTGGACTTTTCTGCCCATTGTGAGTTCTCTCTCGGGAGTCAAAAGTTGATGACGACCTATTTCACCAAGAAAATCGCTTAATGAACTCACGATTTACCTCATTGTTAATATATTTAACTTATAGTCAATTCAGTAATAAGCCATACATGTAATAATTAATTAATAATTAATTAATAATTATTAATTAGTTAATTAACAATATTCTTAGATATTTTTAGGTAAAAAAATTTAAAAATTATAAATTTTAATTATTTAATTTTTTCTTCTTGATTCTAGAACAGTAAGTACATCTCTCCACTCAACCCCTTTATACATAAGGGCTACTTGCAGATGATAAATTAAATCAGCAGCTTCATTTGAGATTGAATTTTTATCATTATCTTTGCAAGCCATTATAAATTCTGCAGATTCCTCTCCTATTTTTTTCAAAATAGTATTACTACCTTTTGTTAATAAATGATTGGTGTAACTTTTTTCTGATGGATTTATTGATCTTTCGTTAATTGTATTGAATAATTCAGAGCAAATGTTTGAGAAGGGAGTTGTTTTTTTCTCTTTTTTATCACTTTGATTCATTTTGATTTCGTTGAAAAAACAACTTTTTTCCCCAGTATGACATGCTCCTGAACCATTTTGTTCAATCAAAAGGATTAGTGCATCATTATCGCAGTCGAATCTTATCTCCTTAAGTATTTGGGTACTTCCACTTGTAGCTCCTTTTCTCCAAATTTCGGATCTTGATCTACTCCAATAATGAACGTTTTTGGTTTCAAGTGTCATTGTCAAAGATTCTTTGTTCATCCAAGCAAGCATAAGAATTGATCCGTCAAGCCAATCTTGTGCTATTGCAGGGATTAATCCATTATTATCAAAGCGTAGATCCTCTATCGAAAAATTAGTTGAATAAGTCATTATGTTCGTTATGTTAAATACTACTCAATGTGTTTTATTAAAAATTATCCTAACAGTTAATTGATGTATATTCATTCTATGAATTTTTCATGCAGCAAAAGTTACGAGGATTTTCCCTGTTCACATAGGCAATGGCGCCATGAAGGCCACTGCAGATTTGTGCATGGATATTCAAGATCATTTACCTTTTGGTTCACTGCAAAAAAATTAGATCTAAATGGTTTTGTTGTCGATTTTTCAAGTCTAAAGCCCCTAGAAAATAGACTAAAGAAGCAATTTGACCATACTTTTCTAATAAATAAAGATGACCCTTTGCTGAATTACTGGGAAAAATTACATGACTTAGATGCTTTAGATTTGAGAATTATGGATAATGTGGGAATGGAGTTCACCTCTGAATTAATTTGGAGATGGGCTAATGAACACTTACAGGATAAGGATAAAGGCAGAACATGTTGTTGGAAAACAGAAGCAAAAGAAAATAAATCGAATAAAGCAAGTTACGAGGAAATTCCTGATTGGTTCAAATCTTAGTTTAAAGTTGTTAATTTTAAAGTCATATAGGATTCTTTAATTAGATATTTAATCAACATTTATCTCTCCATTAATCAGATAAATATTAATCTCGTCTTTATTAAGGTAATGATTATTCAATATATTATTTGAAATTTTTGTCTCAATTTGTTTTTGAATAATTCTTTTTAAGGGCCTTGCACCATAGGCATGATCGAAACTATTTTTGACAAGTTGGTTAATTGCTTCATCCGTAATTTTGAATTTTAAGTTTTTTTTGTTAATTCTTTTTTCTAAATGTTGAAGCTGGATTTTTGCAATTTCTTTTATGTCATTTAATTCTAAATTATTAAAAATAACTATTTCATCAAGTCTATTTAAAAACTCAGGCTTGAAAAATTTTTTAATTTCATTATCTACAACTTTTTTAATTTCATTTGTATCTTCTTTTCTAACTGATAAATCATTTATTGATTGACTTCCTAAATTACTTGTGAGAACAATTATTGAATTTTTGAAATTGATTGTACGACCTTGACCATCAGTAATAATTCCATCATCAAGAACCTGTAAGAGAATATCTAAAATATCTTTGTGAGCTTTCTCTATTTCATCTAGGAGTATTAAGGAATAAGGATTTTTGCGTACAGCTTCAGTTAGTTGACCGCCTGATTCGAAACCTAAATACCCAGGAGGCGCACCTATAATTTTGCTCACTGAATGCTTTTCCATATATTCAGACATATCCAGTCTTGTAATTGAAGAATTTGAATCGAATATAATTTTGGCTGTTACTTTACTTAGCTCTGTTTTCCCAACGCCAGTTGGACCTAAAAAGAGAAAACTGGCTAATGGCTTGCTTGGATCATTTAGACCAGTCCTTGATCTCTTAATGGAATCTACAACTGCCCTAATTGCAATATCTTGACCAATAATTTTTTCTTTAAGGATTGACTCGAGGCTTAAGAGTTTATCTTTTTCTGACTGATTTAAGTTCTGTACTGGAATAGAGGTCCACTTTGAGACAACTTCTGCAATATCATCAAAAGTTACCTCTTGTCTTAAAAGACTTGCATCTCCATTTTTTTGAGAATTTACTAGGGAATCACTTTTTTCTTTCAATTTTTTTTGCAAAGAATTCAAAGTTCCAAATTCTAATTCTGCTGCTTTGTTGAGGTCAAAACTCCTTTTGGCTTGATCTATTTGCAATTGAACAGATTCAATTTCTTCTTTTATGGTGCTAACTTCATCAATTTCATCTTTTTCTTTTTTCCATTGAGCGCCTAATTCTGCCTGTTTATCTTTAAGGGATATAAGTTCATTATTGATTTTTTTTAATCTTTCTATAGAAAAATCATCCGTTTCTCTTTTTAAAGATAATTTTTCCATCTCAAACTGTAGAACTTTTCGATCAATTTCATCAATTTCTTCAGGTTTGGAAGTTATAACCATATTTAATCTTGAGGCTGCTTCATCGATTAGATCTATTGCTTTGTCAGGAAGAAATCTATCGTTAATATATCTTTCGCTAAGTGTTGCAGCAGCAACTAAAGCATTATCAGAAATTCTCACACTATGATGAACTTCGTATCTTTCTCTCAATCCTCTTAAAATTGATACAGTATCATCTATTGAAGGAGCCTCAACTTTTATCTTTTGAAATCTTCGTTCTAAAGCAGGATCTTTTTCTATATTTTGTTTATGTTCATTAATAGTTGTAGCACCAATACATCTAAGTTCTCCTCTCGCAAGCATTGGTTTTAATAGGTTGCTTGCATCTAAAGAACCTCCACTAGCGCCTGCACCAACTACCGTATGAATTTCATCAATAAAAAGAATAATCTTACCGTCTGATTCTTTCACTTTCTTTAGAATATTTTTTATTCTTTCTTCAAATTCTCCACGATATTTTGCTCCAGCTAAAAGTGAACCCATATCTAATGAAATTAGTTTTCTATCTTGTAGCGCAGAAGGTACATCGCCAT
>CACAQP010000017.1 GCA_902534685.1 uncultured Prochlorococcus sp. | reverse complement strand
TGCTAGAAATGATAATAAAGTTATTAGTATTAAATTAATAATATTTATTAAAGACCATATCTGTTCTGAATTAAGAGGGGTAAATTCATTTGTAAAGCCTACGATATAAGTAAAAGTTTTCTCGAAAGGGGAATAATCAAAACAATTTTTTATACTATTACAAGAATCAAAAACTTTTTTATAAACTTTGTAGTCACCAGGGTTTAAAAACTGAACTGTATTAGTGCAGATTATGTTAGCAATTACTATTTGAAAAGTACTGAAAAAAAGATCAAAAATTTTTCCAAAAGATATTTTCCTTAAGACTATTGATAATAAGATTAATGAAATTGGATAAAATAATATGATATCTTTGTTCATCGATATTTAAACTCGCATTAGTATTATTAAGGAAAATAATCCTGAAATTAATGCTAAAAAATATATAAATTTCAAAGTAAACTCTTCCGTATATCCTTTAATTATTAATCGCTGATGTATGTGATTTCTGTCTGGGAAAAAAGGAGATCTTCTTGAAGTTATTCTAATATAAATCACATAAACCATATCTAGTAAAGGTACTAAAAAAAGCATTAATAAAGAAAAAATATTTTGTTCTGATGATATTGTTTTTATGGCAATTAATCCAAGAACAGATAATAAATATCCATTTAAGTATGAACCTCCATCGCCCATTATTATTTCAGCAGGTTTTTTATTGTATTTAAGAAAACCTAAATTACTCCCTATTAATGCTGAAGAAAAAATACATATTAAGTAGTTACTATTAATAAAAGCAATAACAAAAATAAAAGATAAGTAAATGCATGTTATTCCAGATACTAGTCCATCAATACCATCTAACCAATTAATAGCATTTATTAATCCAGTTATCCATATTACCGTTAAAAGTAGACTAATTATTATTGGAAATTCTATATTGTTGATTCCTTCGATAAAGTTTAAATTTATAGAATCAATTCTTACTCCAATACTCCAAATATAAATTGATATTATTATCTCTGTAAAAAGCCTAGGCCAGGGTGAAATAGATTTTATATCATCTACAAATCCTACAATAAATATAAAAAAGGAGCTTAATAAAATAAGTTTTAGATTATGAGAATATATAGGCTCAAATTTATTAAAATTAGCAAATTGGAAGATTAATAAAGATAGGATAAAACTAATTATTATTCCAATACCTCCAACTCTTACTTTTAATTTTTGATCTATTTTTCTACTATCTGTTCTATCTAATAAATTATATTTTTCTCCAAATTTTTTTACTAATGGAATAGTTATTAATGAAATTATTAAACTAAGAAGGAAGACTATTAAATATTTCATCTTATAAAAAGATAAATTTTTTTAAATTATAGGATTTTAATTTAATCAATTAATATCCAATAATTAATATCTAAATTATATATTTTTATTTTTTGAGAAAATTTTGTTAAATCATTTTTCTTGATTCTACCTTTTTCGATTAATAAAAAATTTAAACCATTTTTTTCTACATTATCAATTTCGCAATCTGTTATTTTTTTAAAATTATCTTTGAAAAAAGAATTAATTTTGTTTTTGTTTTTATTTTTTATATTCCCCAGATAAATTAAATTTATATTTTCTTTATTAAATTTTTCAATTTCATATTCATTCAAAGGTAACATAATTTCTCTTATCCAAACTTTTTCATCATCTTCTATTTTTAATATTGCTAATAATTTTAGATTTATAAAATTTATAATCTCTTCTTTATTAAAAATTAAGTCGCTTTTATATTCTTTTAATACAGTTGCCGCAGTTGCGAGAATAGAACTAATTGCAATCCAAATTAAAAATATAGTTGTTTTGGATTTCGAGATTGGATTATCTAAAATTGTGGGTTTAGATATTAATTCCCATGGATCAATTATCATAGACTGCTCTAAATTCAAAATTTGTCTATCAAGTTCTAGTTTTTTTAAAAATTCTTCATCTCTTCTTGATTCCCTTAATAATTCTCTATAAGTTACTAAAACCCCTTCGGGTCTCTCTGATGCTTTTAGTCTTGCTTCAGCATCAAGAAGCTTAGCATTCAAAAATCCATAAAGCTCATTTTTAAAAGTATTTAAATATGTTTTTTTAATTTGTATAGCTTTTATTAATTGAGGTTCGTTATCTGTAAAAAGTGATTTAAGTGTTTCTATTTTAATATTTTGATTCTCTATCATTGATGTTATTTCTCTTTTACCCATAAACTCTTCAGTTTTGCCTAATAAAAATAATGTATTTTGATCATTTATATTTTTTAATTGTTTTAATTTTGTTTTATATATTTTTATTGCGTTTGAATATCTTAATCTTTCTAACTCAATATTAAAAGTATTACTACCAGAATTTAGTTGCGAGGGATCAAAATTATAAGTTCCTTGATAGTTGATACTTTTAATTTCTTTATCAATATCAGATTTACCGGTTAAGGGAGTAAGATCATTATCTATTGCAAAAGATTGAGCTTTTCTTAGTGAAAGTCTGCTTTTTTCTTGATATATGTTTATTTGATTATTTAAATAATCTAATGTATTTTTAAATGTTCTTTTTTGATCTCTTTTTGAATAGTTTTGGTATTCTTTAGAAATTTGATTAAGGGCAGGTATTAATTTATTTTTCTCTTCATTAATAAAGGAAACTTTTAATACAGAAGTTCCTGGTTCTAATTCAATAGATATGTTTGAAGACCAATCTTTGAATTTTAAGTCATTATCTTCTGGATAATAAACATTTTTGTATCGATTAAAGGCAGGCATCAATATCACAGGACTCTCTAATATTCTTAATTCTGTCTCGAGATCTGGAGACTTACTAAAGTTGGTTTGATTTATTAATCCTTGGAGTTGTTCTGTTGGACTAAATTTTTCGGAAGATTTTTTTGTTAGTACGATTTGAAATTCAGCTTTCCATATTGGCATACTTCTGTAGGCCTTGATAAACCCAAATGTACTTATGAATAGAAAGATAAAAACAAATAGTTTTTTTTCTCTTTTTAGGGTGAAAAGAATTTCATATAAATTTATATACTCCTCGTATTTATTAGTTTTAAAATCTTCCATTTATTATGATTATTATTTTTAGTACTTATTAGGAAAATTTAGCATATTTTAAGTAAAAATTCACTTAAGATCTTCGATGATTTTTTCCATTTCCACTTGTTTAATAATGCTTTTGGAGAAGGTCTTTTTGGATTTTTTAAATATTCTATTATTTTTTTTGAATCATCATATATTGATTCACAATTAATTATTAATGAATTTTTAGGTGCAATTTCTTTTAATGAAGGAATCGAACTAATGACAATCTTGCATCTTTCAACTCCCGCCTCAATTACAGGTATACCAAAACCTTCTGATTTTGATAAAAGAAAGAAGCACTTGCAATTTTTATAAAGAGCCAACAATTCGCTATCCTTAGGATTTAAATATTCAACTATAAAGTGTCTATTCTTATTAATAATTTTTTGTAAGGATTCATTCCTATAAGAATTTGAGCCTGCAATTATTAAAATTATATTTTTACGTAATTTCTTTCTTAAATAGTTTGTTAGGTTTATCAAATAATCTAAATTTTTATGAGGTCTTCTATCTCCAACATATAAGAAATAATAAGTTGGTAAATCTATTGACAAATAATCATCCTTTTTTTTGAAATCCGTAATTCCATTATTAACAATTAAAATGTCTATAATTTTCTTGTATTGATAATTTGGAAAATATTTAAATCTCTCTAATAATTCGAATTTTGTGGAATTAGAAACAGTAATTAAATAGTTCGAAAATATTATTGTGAGTATTATCCTTAATTCACCAAAAATCTTCTTTAGAAAGTTAAATTTTTGAAAATATCCTTTAGTTTTAATAAAGGTCAAGTCATGGATAGTACTTATAATTTTAATATTTGGTAAAATTGGACAATCCATGAATGGCGTAATATATAAATTAACGCTCTCTTTTAAAAGAAGTAAATATAGAGGAATATCTATATAATAAAGACCAATCTTCCATCTCCAATTTCTTTTTTTGTCCCAATTATAGAATAATATATTATTTTTTTTTAAATTAGTAAATTCAATAAGATGACTTGAGAATTTTTTTGGAGGAAGGATTATTAAAAATTTGTATTTGTTTAATGATTTTTCATTAATTAAATTATAAAAAAGATTTTTTGAAAATCTAGTTAAACCACTATAAACATTTTCTGCATATCTAAGATCAATTGCAATTTTTTTCATATTTATATTTTATTATTAAATTTGATTTATAAAAATCTTGTTTAAAATACTAAAAAGAAGTGTTCTAAATGATCCGATAATTTTTTGAAAAAAATTATTTGGATAAAAAAGTGAAAGGTAAAGAAAGTACTTTATGATGGATAATATTTTTAAATTAAATACACTTATTTTAAATCTTGCAAAATTTAAAGAAAATTTAAAAAGTTGATATTTTTCGAGGAAATTTTTATATTTATATATTAATTTTAATTCGTATAATTCGGCATTATTTTTGTATTCTTTTTTCTTGTAGAATTGATTTATCAAAATTTTTTCAACGCTTATCAAGGAAATATTTTTCATTAAAGATCTTATTGCTAAATCTAAATCCTCATATCTTCTTAAAGATTGATCAAAACCTCCAAGTTTAATTAGTGTTTTTTTTCGGACACATAAAGTACAGGTTGCTGTGCTGCCTGCAATTGCTTTCTTATCAATTTTTTTGGCTGAAAGAAGAGCTAATGCTCCATTATCTTTAGAGGATATTGATGTGTCGAATGTGATCGAATTACATATTAAAAAATTCTTTTTAGAATAAGATATTTTTCTTTTTGTGTAGCAAAGAGGAGATAAGGAATAATCAATTTTATTCTTGCATTCGAAATTAGTAATAAATTGGATTTGTTCGCTAATTCTGCTTGGGAAACTATAGTCATCATCATCAAAAAAAGCAATGAAATCTCCTTTTGCAATCTTTATAAGTTGATTTCTGATTTCTCCAATTCCTACATTAATTTTATTTTCAAAAATTTTTATATTTTCATTATATTTTAAGCTAAATTCTTTTATTATTTTTACAGTTTCATCCTCTGAACAATCATCAACAACAACGATCTCTTTATTCTCATAAGTTTGGCTAATTGCTGATTTTAATGCTTTTAATATTGATTCTTCAGCATTATATGTAGAAAATGCACAAGTAACTAATGGTTTTTTTTGCATTTATAAATTAACTAACTCTACTAATTTAACCCATTTATCAACTGGATTGCTTTTTGAAAGCTCATAATACTTTCTATAGCTTTGTCTGCTCATTTTTAATAATTTTGATTTATTTTTTATTAATTTTTTAATACTAATTAGTAACTTGTCATCTTCAACAATTAATCCATTAACATTATGTTCTACAAATTCATGTAAATATTTCATTCTATTAGAAGTGACTATTGGCATACCCATTCTTAATGCCTCGGCCAGAGAATTAGGGTAGCCTTCCCATAATGATGGGAAGCAAAATATAGATGAGCTAGAAAAAAAATCATCGATATTTTTTACATTACCTTTTAATATTAAAGATGATTTTTTTATTAAATCTGCATAATCTTTCTCAAACTTTTTTCTTAAGTGACCCTCCCCGGCAATAATTATTTTGAAATCTTTATTTTGCTCCACATTAAGTTGATTTATTAATGGAATGAAGTTTTTTTGTTCACAAAGTCTACCTGCCATTGAGACTATATTTTGTTCAAGATTAGGCATTTTATACTTTCTCAAGGGCTTTTTAATGATGTTATTTATAACAAATATTTTTTGCCTTAATAAAAATGGGTAATCATTACGATAACTATCTAACTGAATAGTGATTTTGTGGGCTAAGTAAAGTGATAAGAAGCCTAAGTTATATTTTCTCAATTTTATATATTTATAATTTGAAAGAGAATTTCTTTCAGAAACAATATGTCTAATTTTAAGAAAAAAAGAAGCCAAATACACTCTTGGAAAAATTCCATGATGGAAACTTATAAGCGTATTAATATTATATTTTTTTAGTTTTTTTCTTAAATTCAAAATTTGCTTTAATCTATCAATTTTATTTGCTGGAGCATGCGGCTTTAAACCGTTTCCACACTTGATCCAAATTATCTCGTTTGGTATCTCATAAAAAGATTCAGCTTTATTATTATCAAAACTAAAAAGATATACTTTAAATCCCTTTGAATATAAACTTATACTAGTCCTAATAATTTGTCTCTCAAGACCACCTGCAACATTATCAAAACTAGTACAAATAAAACCTATATTTTTTTGGTTATTTTTTTTCATAACATATTAAACTTTTTTTATTTTCATGTCATGTAACCATCTTTTTGAGGCTGATTTGAAAAAATGTTTTGTTGTTCTAATGGGTTTAATAGAAACTAAAAACATGAGAAAGATTATAAGTAAAATGTAATTGTTTTTAAAATAGTAATAACGAATATATGGCCATATTCTGCTATAAATATACATTCGTTTCTCTTTGAGGTATAGTTTATTTTTTTTAATAATTTGTATTTCTGATTTTAAATTATTTATGGGTAATTTATCATTTCCTGGAGTATCAAATTGTTTAACTAATGTATTATTTGATGCTATAAAATTACAATTCGAATCAGTTAATCTAATTGTTAAATCCATATCCTCAACTCTTCTTAAACTCTCATCAAATCCATTTACATTTTCTAAAGATTTTTTAGAAATAAGCATTGCACAAGTAGGACATCCAAATCCATAATCAACATATTTATTTTTACTATTAAATAACAAAAAATCTTTCATCTCTAAACAGTTTGGCTTAAGTCCATTAGAGCCAAATACCTTCATATCCTTTTTGTAACCTGAGATATATATTTTCTCAACATTACATATAGATAAGACATTATCATTCTTATTAAAACCAGAATTAATTATGGAATTTAATTGAATTTCTATTCTCCTTTTGTCTGAAATATCATCATCGTCCATAAAACATATAAAATCTCCTTTAGCAAGTTTAAAGATTTTATTTCTGGAATATCCAGTACCAAAATTTTCTTTATTTTTAAAAAGCTTGATTTTATCTATATAAATACTTTTGGATATTTTATTAAAGGAATTATCTGAAGAAAAATCATCTAAAACAATAACCTCCGTATTTTTGTATGTTTGGTTTAATGCACTTTCTATAGCTTTAAGTATGGTGTTTTCTGAATTAAAACATAAAATCCCAACTGATACCAAAGGATTATTTTCAGACATTAATTTTTAAAATAAATTTTTCTTTCTTCTGAAGATAGGTCAAATATGCCATATTTTTGTTTAGTTTTTAACTCTATTTGATAAAGATCTATTTTGGTAAGCTCTCTATAATCCCATCTTGCGAGATTATAAAGCTTTTGCCTTTTTAGAATTGCACCATTGATTAATGAAGGAATTAATACAAAAAAATTTAAAAATGATAAATTAAATCCCCAATCTGATTTGAGAAAAATTCTTTTTATATATCCTTTTAAAGTATCTATAATTGAGGCGCAATAAGAAAAAGATACAGTCATAGCTGAAAATTGGGAGAAAATAGCTTTAAATAATTTATTTTTTCTATTTTTTAAAGGAATTCTCTCTCTAAAAGACCTATGTTCGAGACTTATTAAACGACCAATTGTTGTTAATTTTGACCACAATAATCTATCCTCTCCGTAGTAAACATTTTCATATGGATTTTCAATTAAAAGGTTTTTTGTAGCCATTTGTATTTGCCTTCCACTTAGCATAAAGTTTTTCTTATTTAATCTTTTTTCTAATTCATGAAAAACTTTTATGTAAGAATAAATATAAGGTTCCCAGATGTCATCTGTGTCTATGTGCAAAATTACATATTTTCCTCTTGCCGCTTTTATTGATATATTACGCGTTTCACCTAGTTTCCTACGGTGATCACGAACAAGGGGAATAAAATTAAAATTTTTTTCTAAATTCTCATTTTTTATTTTCTTTAATGTTTCTACTGAGTTATCGCTTGAACCATCATCTACTACTATGATTTCTATATTTTTATTGATTTGGTTAAGTATACTTTTTATGGATTTTTCCAGGGTATCATTCATATTGTAATTACATATACAAATGGAATATTTAGGTTTAATCATATTATTTATAATTAAAGTTTTAAGACTATTTAGTGATTAATTAAGGTTTTTTTTAACCATTTTACTGAAAAACATGTCTCATCAATATTAAGTGTTTTTGATCTATAGGATTTTATTATTTCTGCTATTGCAGTTTTTACATTTTTCTTTGGCTTAAAACCAAAATCTAATAATTTATCGGAACATTGTCGATAAGATCTTGGGTCATTTGAAGGGGTAATCTCTATCTGAGTATCGGGGAGAAGTTCTTTAACATAGTTAGCGATTTGCAGAATTGATATATTTTCAAAACCAGCGTTATAAAATCCTGATTTTAATTCATGACTTTTATTTATAAAAAACATATAAACATCACAGATATCATCTATATGAATGTTTGGCCTTATTTGATTCCCTCCAAATACAGTAATAATTCCTTTAGATAGAGCAGAATAAGTAAGTATATTTACGGAGACATCTAATCTCATACGAGGAGAAACTCCACAAACTGTTGCAGGTCTGACGCAAAATATTTTCATTGAATCTTTATAACTTAGAAAAATTCTCTCAGCTACCATTTTTGTTTTATTGTATTCTGAAATGGGCAAGAGTTCTGTATTTTCATCAACTTTTTCTTTGTCACTTACCCCATAAACACTTCCAGAGCTAGCAAAGATAAAATTCTTGACGCCAGCTTTAGAAGCTTTTTCAGCCAATTGCTGACTAGCGAGGACATTAACTTCCCAGCTAAGTTGAGGTTTTAATTCTACTAATGGATCGTTAGCTATATTTGCTAGATGAATAATCGTTTCTATATTATTCAAATCATCATATTCCATTGCTCTAATATCTTTCTCATGAATAGTTAGATTTTTGTGTGGTTTTAAATAGTTACCAAACCAGTTTGTATCAATGGAAGTTACAGAATGACCTTGGTCTAGTAACTTAGGAATTAAAACACATCCCTTGTATCCATTCCCACCAGTAACTAATATATTCATGAGATATTTGAAAATCTAACAATAACACAACGGCCTCAAAAGTTAAGTGATCAAACTTTACTAGTTTTAATTAATTATTTTTAAGAATTTTAATCGCTTTTTCGAGAACCCTTTCAATTTCAATTGGCTCATTTCCCATGGTGTCAACAGCTATCGCGCTACCGCAGCAGGCTAAAGCTGCCATATCCATTATTGGGATATCAGTAGAAACTCCTGCTGCCATAATTGATAAAAGAGTATCCCCTGCTCCTGAAACATCAACAGGATTGACAGATAATGCAGGAAATTCTTGTATCCTAAGTGAATCTTCTTTCTCTTTTGAATAAACCACAAATCCATCGGCACCAAGCTTCATAATCAGATTCTTACAGTTAGATTTATCCATTAAGTTACGGCATAACTCATCTAGGCCAATATCCTTATTTTGCAGTGAGATTCTAGCCTCTCTCTCGTTAGGGCAAAGCATTGTAAAGTCTTTCATTCTAGATATGTCACCAATTTGACTACTGCATTGTAGGTCTCCAAAGAGTTTAATATTATTTTTTTTCGCGCATTTAACTATTCCTTTTATTAATTCCTCAGTTATTAAGCCGTATACAAAATCAGAAATTATTATTCCATTAACGCTGTGACTAATCTTCTCAATATGATCTAATATATTTTTTGTGATTTGTCTGTTGATAATATGATCATCCAAACGACTAACTCTAAAAAGTTTTTGGTTTTCAACTAAGTATCTTTTTTTAAAGGTTGTCGGTCTTTTTTTGTCTACAAAAAGTTTAACCTTTACAGAATTTTTTTCTAATTGATTTTGAAGCCATTTTCCTTGTTCATCTTCTCCAATTACAGAAATAAACTCACATTTAGATTTTAGAGAAGCAATATGTGAAGCCACAATTGCTGCTCCTCCAACAAAACTTTTAGCTTCAATTTCTTTCACAACTATTACGGGTGCTTCGGCACTCATTCCTAAAGCTTCGCAAGCTACATAATGATCAACTATTGATTCTCCAACTACGATTAATTTTGATTTTTTTAAATTTTTACTAGCAGTTTTTAACTTTTCTACTGTAATATTTTGTCTATTTAGTGCTTTTATAAATTTTTCCTCTCTTTTATGTTTTAAATTTCCCTCTGAAATTGTTAATAATTCTGATGAGGAGTAATTTATTTCTCCAGCATGAAAATAAATTGATTTGTTCACTTTAGTTAAATATTTTTTTGTTCTTATAATGTGAGCCAAGTCGGAGTTTTCATATTCTTTTCCTAAAATTACTTCTCTGGGACATATTTTTTTGACAGCTTTATCTAAATCATTATCTGGCAACAAAATTATTGCGTCGGCAATACCAAGTTGAGATAAGGAATCAGCTCTCTCTAATTGATTAAAAATCAATCCTTTTGATGGAAGATCTTTTAAAACTGCTACAACTAGTAATTCATTTAAATCTTTTGCATATTTTAAATATCTTATGTGGCCTTGATGAATAGAATTGAAGTGACCATAACCCAGAATGCAATCATTAAATTTATTAGCCTCGTCAAGGCTTAATATTGGGCTGTTATTGTTGAACATCAAATCTCTTTTATTAAATTATTATATTTCTTTACTTTCAAATTTTGAAATCCATTGCATACATAAATGAAATAATATTAATTGAGTATCTTCGGCTATTTGCATATCATTAATCTCGAAATTGATACTTTCATTAGCTATTTTTTTACATTTCCCACCATCAAAACCTAGTATTGCAATTGATTTTATATTTAATCTTTTAGCTTCAGCAATCGCTTTAATGACGTTTTGTGAATTCCCGCTACCTGATAATACAATCAATAAATCACCAGGATTTCCTAATACTTTTAATTGATGGGCATAAACATTATCGTACCCAATATCATTCGCTAAACATGTCAAAATACTTGGATTCGATGGTAAAGCCAACATCTTAATCCCAGGCTTAACATTGGTTTTTGAACTGGTTGAACGATTATTGCACCCTACACCATAATGAAAATCATTTGCGATATGCATAGCATTTCCAGCACTGCCTCCATTTCCACAGATAAAAACGTAATTACCATTTTCCCAACAAGATTTCAGATCATTCGCTAAGGATTCAATTTGTAGAATTATTTTTTTATTAAAACTGTTTTTTAGATTACTGAGATAAGAACTCGCAAAGTTTTCAAAATCCATTCGCATTATTTCTTAAATTAATAAATTTTGAGCTTTTTCAAGATTCGCATGAGTACCAATATCAATAAAGGTTGAATTGGTTTTATAAGTAAATATTTTACCATTAAGTAAAGGTATTAAATCTTTACTTATATCATTTGGACTCGATTTGATATCTTTTAAAAAATCCAAAAATTCTTCATTAAATGCATAAATCGCTCCATTTGCAAGATTTGTAGGTGGATTTGAAACTTTTTCATGAAATGATTGAACAATATTTTTATTATCTAATTCAACAACTCCACAACTTCTTGGATAATCGGTCTCGAAAGTTAGCATTGTTATAAGTGCATTTTTAGGCTTGTTTTTATGAGCACTAAGGAAATTAGTTAAATCATCTTGTGTCACATTATCGGCATGAATAATTAAACCTTTGGAGCCCTCAAAGAAACTCAAATTTTTAATAAGGGTTCCAGCGGTTCCTAATAATTTTTTTTCATAAGTTGTATAGATATTTAGATTTTTACCCTCCCAGTCGTGAATCGCTTTGTGAACTTTTAGAGGGAGAAAATGTGTATTAATTAAAACAGACTCGCAATTTAATCTTTCTAATTTATTAAGCCAAATATGTAAAAGTGGTTTGTTATTTATCTTAACTAAACATTTTGGAGTTGTATTCGTAATGGGCCTTAATCTTTTCCCATAACCAGCAGAAAGAAGCAGGACTTTTAATTTTGTATTCATTCTTGACTCGTGACTTTTGAAGAATTGATAATCAAGTCTGCCAAAGCAAAACTTGAAGTAAATGCGGGGGAAACAGCGTTTAAAACATGTGTGGAAGAATAATCATTAATACAAACAAAATCATCAACTAATTGCATTTTATTTGTATCAAATAGTTGCGCTCTAATTCCTAATTTATTACTAAATTCTATATCTTCCATTTTGATTGTTGCTATTAATTCTTGAGCCGCTTTTAAGAGAAATGGCTCAAAAAATTGTAAAGATTGTTCATGGACATAATTTCTGAATTTGTTCTTATTAAGGAGATATTGTTTGGAAAGGATAAATAAGTTTTTAATTAACATTATTGGCTCTAAGCCTTGAAAGAGCTGATAATTTTCTCTCCCAAAAGCAACTGTGGCTGTAGGACCAATAAAAATATTTTGTTTGTCAGCTGAAGGTGTAAAATGGACGCCAAGGAATGGTACAGAAAGATCTGGTAAAGGATAGATATTAGTTTTTATTTTGTATTTATCATTATTTTTTAATTTCCAATATAAACCCTTAAAAGGCAAGATTGTATAATTCTTTCCCACGTCACATAAGTGTGCAACTCTGTCAGATTGAAGTCCAGAGCAATTAAATAAATATTTATATTTATAGGTTTGATTATCTCTAGTAGTAATTTTTTTCTCATTTTTATTAATACTATTTATGAGTTTTTCTTTCAAAATAACTATACCTTTATTTTTTAATTCAATTTCAAGTTGCTTTATGATTTCTAGAGGTTTAACAACTAGGGTATTCGGGCTCCAGATGGCTCTCCCACTTGGAGATTCTGTTAATGGCTCAATTTTTTTTAATTCTTTATTATTAATAATTTCTACTTTAGCTCCATTCTCAATCCCCCTTTTGAAAAGCAAATCAATTTCACTATCTTGAGAGATCTTTGTTGGGATAACAACTTTTCCACATGAATTTAATGTTAAATTTCGACTACTTACCCATGCTTTTAGTCTTTTAGCCCCTTCAATACAAACCTTTGCTTTAAGAGAACCGGGCTTGTAGTAAATACCTGCATGCAAAACGCCACTATTTCTTCCAGAAGTATGGACTCCCAAATCTTTTTCTTTTTCAAAAATTATAATATCCTTTGCAATCCCCCTTTCAAAAAGCTGGTAAGCTAAAGACAAGCCCACCATTCCTCCACCAATTATAATAATTTCAGTTGATTCCATGAATTTAATTAAGGAAGAAACTTTGAATATTTTTTAAAGTCTCTTCATCAATTTCATCTATAAGTATAGGTTTTATCTTTTGATGTTTTGATTGTGTATTAAAAAATTCTATGACTTTTATTCTATCTTCTATGCCGTGCCCTGTTTTAGTATGTACTAGGTAGGGAATCCCAGCTTTAATTCCACTAATTAGATCTGTTAAACGATCTCCTATTAAAGCAGATTTTGATAAGTCAATATTAAGAGTGGATGAGGCATTATGTAACATATCCGGATTTGGCTTCCTCCAAGTATTTTTATTTTGAATTGGATTTAGTCCATTGGAATAAATTGCTATGAGAGAATTCTTTTTATTTATAAGTGTTAGCATTTCCTCCGTAACATTTAAATAATCTTCCCAAGTAAATAAACCCCTCGCTATTCCAGATTGATTGGTGATAATTATTATCGGAACACCAATTTTATTTAGGACTTCGAACAAATCACTTATGCCATTCTCAAGTTCTACATCTTTTTTTTTTGATATGAAATGTTTTTCTTTTATTACAACACCATCTCTATCTAAGAACAAAGCAGGCCTAGCTTTTTTATTTTTACTGTAAAAGTATTTATTCTCATAAAAGAGATTTATAAGGTGACTATTATTAAACAATTTAGATCAATTTAATATTTTTAAATAATAATTATTTTGTAACTTAGAAATTATAATTTGATACAAATTGTTAATTGATTTCAGTTTTAAGTTTAACCCAAAGTAATAAAATTATAACCTAAAAATGGCTTTAATTTAAAATTTCTTTATGCAGAAATTAAAAAATAAGGGAATTATATTTGCTAATACTTTATGGTTTATACACAACTTCAAATTACCTCTTATAGAAGAATTAATTCATAAAAATTTTGAAATTGAAATTATTTATTTAAGATTAGGTCCGCCAATAAGTATAAAAAATAAAAAATTAACTAAAGATATTAAAATTTATAATTTTTATGAATACTTGTTATTCTCCTTCAAAAGATATTTATTCAAAAAAAAAACAAAAAAAAGTTTTTTATTTAGTTTTACAATAGGTCCTATAATATTATCACTGATCCCAATCTTTAATAAATCTGATAAGTTTGCAACTTTGGAGGGACTTGGCAGAGTGTTCTCATCCAGAAAAATTTTTTATAGATTTTTAAAAAGAATTTTGGAAATTGTTTACAAAATAATTTTTCATAAATTTTATAAAGGAATATTTGTTTTGAATTATTCAGATTATGCTTTTTTATTAGAAAAAAGACTAGTCGAGATTTCAAAGTTGCATATTATCCCAGGTACAGGGATAGATTCAAATATATTTAATCCTGAGAATCTCTATAAAAAGAGACTAGAAATGGATCTTATTGATAAAAATAAAAAAATCATTTCTAAAATTGATAGTTTCTTCATATCTTATATAGGTAGAATAAGCATTGAAAAAGGATTTTATAGATTCTTAGCTGCGATAATTTACCTTCTCAATGATAAGAAATATTCCTCTTTAAAATTTCAGATAGTTGCTCCTAAAAATGATATCTCGAAGATTGAAAAAGATTTAAAAAAATTCTTTTCAAATAATCTTGTCCTTAATGAGTATGTGGAGAATCCTATAAAATATTATGCCAATTCAAAAATAATTGTACTTCCTACAACTTATGGAGAAGGATTATCTAGAGTTGCGTTAGAAGCGGGGATGTTGGGTATACCAATTGTGGCGGCCCAGAATAGAGGACTTTCATCTTTGTTCATGGATGGTATTTTAGGAGAGACAACATCTGATTTAGAGCCTTATGGCATTTCTCGTTTGATAATAAAGGTACTAAACAATTATGAAAAATACTCTGATTTACCTAAATCCGTATTCGAAAATCTTGCTTCAAAATACGATAACAAAGTATCTGCTAATTCTGTAATTGATGTATTATCAAAACACTTAGATTAATCTATAAAATGGTATTGAATAAGGTTAAATTTTTTTATAGGAAAATTTTGTCAAAAGATATAAGAGTAAAATTGAGAAATATTTTTAAGTTTTTTTTATATAACTTTAGATTCTTAAAGTTGAAAATAGTATTAGCTTTTTCTAGAGAGGTTCAATTAATTCTTGGTGCAGCATTAACTTCAAACAAAAATTGGATCTCAACAAATGAGGAATGGTTCGACATTACAAATAGTTTTCATTGGGAAAGATTATTTAACAAAAAAATACTAATTAAGAGGGCTTTGGCAGAGCATGTTTTTGAACATCTAACTGAAAAGGAAATGGGAATAGCTTTAAAATTTATTTACGATCATTTAGTTTTTAATGGAACTTTAAGAATAGCTGTTCCTGATGGAAACAATCCCAATCCATCCTATAGAATTAATACAGGTATCAACGGAATAGGAGCTGATGCTTCTGATCACAAACAATTTATTAAATTTGAACATTTAAAGTCCGAATTAGAAAAAGTTGGTTTTAAATGTTTTATTAGAGAAGGTTATACCGCAAATGGTGAATTAATTAATCAAAAATTAAACCCTGAGTTGGGACATATAATGAGATCAAGAAAAACAAATTTTGAATCATTTAAAGAAGGTTGGAATTTTGTAGATGCAAATTCAAGTTTGATAGTAGATGCGCATAAGTAAGTTTATTCAGTAAGCATTTTAAAGAAACTGTAAGAAGAAAAGATTCCTACAAAAGGACTTGTGATTTCAGAAAGGGTATTTGAACTTTTAAATAAAATATTTGAATCGACTGTTACTATATCGCCTGATCTAAGAAGGGGGTTATTTCTTGTGTAATCTTTAGCGTTTCTGTTATATCTTATTTTTTTTCTAGTTAAAGTCCCATCACTATTAAATCTTATATGGTAGATATTACCTCTTAAAGGCTTAGCACCTCCACTAAGCAAAATTAAATCATTTAGGGAGGCTGATTTGTTAATTAATTTTATTCCTGGTTGTTCAACTCGGCCGGAAATAAAAACTTTATTGTATTGACTTTGAAGATTAGTTGAGGTTGCTTTTTTATATTGCTCATTAAGTGGAATCTTACTTTTTTTGATGTTTATAACATCACCATCCATTAATCTAATATTTTGATTAGTGGATCCAAATTCCAAAACGTTCAAGAAATTAAGATTTGTTTTTATTTTGCCGCCTCCCTTGCTTATTGGGTTTCTTCTTATAACTTCGATATTAGTAAGATCTGAGTATAAAGTTATACCTTGAGCTAATTGAATTGCGTCAAATATGGTTGGTGCTGAAATCCCCGTAAACTTGTTTTCGTTTATTTTCTCAGATATTAGTGAGTTCAGTTCTCCATTTTCGGAATTAAAAAGTTCCAAGTTTTTTTGCCCTTGGTCATCTGTTAAGTTTTTTATTTCTTTACCTCCCAATAAATAAATTCCTGGACTAACAACTTCTCCATTAATGTAAACTCTAACTGGCCTGTATCTCAGGATTTCTATTGAAATATTGGGTGCAATTACAAATTCTTGAAATTTACGATTTAATAAACTAGTAAGTTCTTCTATGGTTAATCCCTCTATAAAAATTCTTTTCAGTCTTTTCGTGAAAATTGTCCCATTACTATCTATTGTAAAAATTTTATCTTTTATTTCTTCATTATTAAATATGATGGCAATAGTATCACCTTGACCAAGAATATATTGATCTTCAGGAATATAATTTAGATAATTCAGTGGTATTTCTTTTTGAATGTAAACTTTATTTATTTCTTCGTTAGCAATTAATTTGGATTGACTGGAAATATTAAGTGAATTTAAAAATAAAATTAAAAAAAAAATTTTTGAAAAAAGCTTGATCATATAAGTTCAATCTTCGTTTTAAGTATTATACAATTTTATTTATTGTGAAATTTAATTTTGTTAAAAATGAAAATTTTGTTTCCCATTCAAATTCTAAAAAATTTTGAGTTAAATAGTAAATATATTTGATAATTTTTAAGTTATTTTGCTATAGTTTGAAACTGGTTACAAATTTGAATGAAAAAGATTTTAGTTACAGGTGCTGCAGGTTTTATTGGGGCATCTCTTGCTAAAAAATTAATTCTTAAAGGATTAGAAGTTATAGGGATTGATGATTTAAATGATTACTACAGCGTTGACTTAAAAAAAAATAGATTAGCAGAAATAAAAAATGCAGAAAAATTAAGTAATGGAAAATTTCATTTATTTATTTTTTCTATAAATGATATTAATAAACTAGAAGAAATATTTAGAAAATATGAGCCTGAAATAGTTATAAACCTCGCAGCTCAGGCAGGTGTTCGCTACTCATTAATTGATCCTCATCAATATGTTCAATCTAATTTGGTTGGCTTCCACAACATAATATTTTTATCAAAAAAATATAAAATAAGTAATTTTATCTATGCTTCAAGTAGCTCGGTATACGGTGGTAATTCCAATATGCCTTTTAAAGAAAGCCAATCGGTAGATCATCCTGTTAGTTTTTATGCCGCAACAAAAAAATGCAATGAAATAATTGCACATTCTTACAGTCATATTTATGATTTGCCCTCAATAGGATTAAGGTTCTTTACGGTTTATGGTCCTTGGGGCAGACCTGATATGGCACCCATGATTTTTACTAAAGCAATTTTATCTGGGAATGAAATAAATATTTTTAATGATGGAAATATGATGAGAGACTTTACTTATATTGATGATGTTGTAGATGCGATAATAGCCTGTGTTTATAAGTCTGCTGAAAGTTCTAATGATTTTGATAGGAATAAACCTGATCCTTCGACATCATTTGCCAAATATAAAATATTTAATGTTGGGAATGGTAAGCCAATTAAGTTAATGGAATTTATTGAGCTCTTGGAATTAAGTATTGGTAAAAGTGCAAAAAAGGTTTTTAAGCCAATACAAACAGGGGATGTCATTGCGACCTCCGCTAATATAAATAAGCTAAATGATTGGGTAGGATATAATCCGAAAATTAGTTTTGCTGTGGGTATAGATAAATTTGTAAAATGGTACAAAGAATATTTCGGGTTTTAAAGTTGTAATTTAATGAAAACAAATATTAAAAATAAAAATAAATATAGCGGAAGATGAAAACCATTTT
This sequence comes from uncultured Prochlorococcus sp., assembly GCA_902534685.1. GTDB lineage: Bacteria > Cyanobacteriota > Cyanobacteriia > PCC-6307 > Cyanobiaceae > Prochlorococcus_A. The sequence continues at coordinate 4,731 of CACAQP010000017.1, read as the reverse complement.
ATTAACAGGCGGAGCAGGTTTCCTTGGTAGTCACGCTTGTTTAAATTTGCTAGAAGCTGGTTATGGAATCTACATTGTTGACTCTCTTGAAAATAGTTCATTTGAATCAATATCAAGAGTTTGTAGATTCTTAAAGGAAAAAAATAATTTTTTTCAAAATAAAATAAAATTTTTTAAAGCAGATATTAGAAATATTGAAAAATTAAAAATTATTTTTGAGCATGCCCTCAGTAACGATAATAAGATACATGCTGTAATACATTTTGCTGGATTAAAGGCAGTAAGTGAATCAGAAGAAAATCCAATAAAGTATTGGGAATATAATGTCTTGGGATCAATTAATTTATTTAAAGTTATGGAAGAATATGGTTGCAAAAATATAGTTTTTAGTAGTAGTGCAGCGGTTTATGGACAAAATCAGAAATGTCCCATTGAAGAGGTTAGTTCTCTATCTCCATCAAATGTTTATGGAAAAACAAAAAAAACGGTTGAAGAAATTTTAACGGATCTACATTTTCGAAAAAAATGGGGAGTCGCTATTTTAAGATACTTTAATCCTGTAGGGGCACATCATTCAGGAATAATAGGAGAAAATCCAATCTCAAACAAAAATAATTTGTTTCCCATAATTTGTGAAGTAGCCAAAAACAATAATAAAAAATTGCTTATTTACGGTAGTGACTGGCCAACAAGAGATGGCACATGTTTGAGAGACTATATTCATATTGAAGACATAATAGAGGGTCATAAAAATGCTCTAAATTTATTACTTAATTCAGGCAAAAATTTAATTAAAGTAAATTTAGGCACAGGAAAGGGTACTTCAGTACTAGAGCTCATAACAACTTTTGAAAAAGTTAATGATATAAAAATCGAATATGAGTTTTCTGGTAGGAGATTAGGAGATTGTGCAGCTCTTTTTGCTGACAATAGATTATCTTCTTCTTTAATTAATTGGAGGCCAAGAAAAACATTAGAGGATGTATGTAAGGATGGTTGGAAATGGGTTCTTGAAAATCCCTACGGTTACATCAAAAATCTCGAAGAACTTGATTTGAGTAATTATTGTGAGATCTGATTATTAATAAAAATATTTAAATGCTTATTGTGATGTGAAAATAACATTCTCTTATCTATTCGAAAATGAATTTTCATATTAAAATAAGATAGATTTTTGGATCGAATTGATTACTCAGAAAGTAGCATTAATTACGGGAATTACTGGTCAAGATGGAAGTTATCTTGCTGAATTCCTTTTAGAAAAGAATTACATAGTGCATGGAATAAAAAGAAGATCAAGTAGTTTTAATACAGAAAGAATTGATCATTTATATCAAGATCCACATGAAATTTCCCCAAAACTATTTCTTCATTATGGAGATTTAGTCGATAGTACCAACATCATTAGATTAATAAAAGAAATTGAGCCAGATGAAATTTATAATTTGGCTGCGCAAAGTCATGTAGCGGTTAGCTTTGAAACTCCAGAATATACCGCAAATTGTGATGCTCTCGGCACATTAAGAATTCTTGAAGCAATTAGAATATTAAACTTGGAGAAAAAGACTAAAATTTATCAAGCTAGTACAAGTGAGCTATTTGGTAAAGTAAGTAGCTCCCCTCAAAATGAAAATACACCTTTTAATCCTCAAAGCCCTTATGGAGTAGCAAAGTTATATTCATATTGGATAATAAAAAATTATAGAGAGGCATATGGGATTTTCGCATGTAATGGTATTTTGTTTAATCATGAAAGTCCCAGGAGAGGTGAAACATTTGTAACAAGGAAAATAACAAGAGGTCTTGTTAGGATTGATTCTGGTATTGATGAAATACTTTATCTTGGGAATTTAAATTCATTAAGAGATTGGGGTCATGCTAGGGATTATGTGAAAATGCAGTGGCTTATGCTGCAACAGGATCAAGCAGATGATTATGTAATAGCTACTGGGGAAAATAAAAGTATTAAAGAATTTATTGAATTGGTTGCATGTGAACTTGGTTGGAACAAAAGCCAATCAAAAGCATCTGCTATCCGCTGGGAGGGTTCAGGTTTGCAAGAGGTTGGCATAAGAAACGACGATAATAAGGTAATAATTAAAGTGGATAAAAGATATTTTAGGCCCTCTGATGTAGATAATTTATTGGGTGATCCTACTAAAGCTATCAATAAACTAGGATGGAGAAGCTCTACTCCTATAGAAGAATTAATTCGTGAAATGGTTGAGTTTGATAAATTAAAACTAATGAAATCCAAGATATCTTAGATTGCATCTTCTAGGTTTATATTTATGAATAATTTAATTTCAAAAAGTGATACTATTTTCGTTGCTGGTCATAATGGATTGGCCGGTTCTGCAATTTGTCGTGCTTTAGAAAAATTCGGATATAAAAATATACTCACAGTTTCTAGGGAAAAACTTGATTTAAGGAATCAAATTAAAGTAAAAAATTGGTTTAAAAAAAATAATCCAGATATTGTTATTCTTGCAGCTGCCAAAGTAGGAGGTATACTCGCTAATAATAATTTTCCTTACGACTTTATTATTGATAATATTCAAATTCAAACAAATGTCATTGAATCAGCATTTCAAAGTTCTGTGAAAAGGTTACTTTTTTTAAGTAGTAGTTGTGCTTATCCCAAAAGTTGTCCTCAGCCTATTAATGAAGAATATCTATTAAGCAATTACTTAGAAAAAACTAATGAAAACTATGCTTTAGCAAAAATTGTTGGAATGAAATTTTGTGAAGCATTAAGAAAACAAAAAAAATTTGATGCTTTTTCTTTAATGCCAACAAATTTATATGGACCAAATGATAATTATCAAGATAATAACAGTCACGTTTTTGCCGCACTTATTAAAAAATTTGTGATTGCAGAAATTAAGAATCTCGATGAGGTTGTTTGTTGGGGAGATGGTTCTCCAAAACGAGAATTCTTACATGTTGATGATTTGGCTGATGCATCTGTTTTCTGCTTGGAGAATTTTCAATTTAATTTAAATAGTATCTCATTCTTGAATGTAGGCACTGGCAAAGATATTTCAATCTTAGATTTAGCAACTATGATAAAAGAAAAAGTAGGATTTAAAGGATCTATTCTTTGGGATAAAACAAAACCTAATGGAACCCCCTTGAAAAGATTAGATATTAGCAGAATTGAAAAATTAGGATGGAAGTATAAAATATCGCTTGAAGAGGGTATTGAGAAAACAATAATGGATTTTAAAGAAAATATTAAATTATCCTTCTAAATCAGGATACTTTTCTTGGATGATTGAAAGCAGTCCTGATAGTAATAACCAAAATGTCATAGAAACTCTTCCATCGTAATATTGAAGATCGACCATTTGTGAAAGTATAAGTAAAACAGCTGAAGACCACCAAGCTTTGTTTATCAAACTATCATTAAATTTTTCTTTTAACAGTGAACCATTCAATACATACAGACTTTTGGAAATTAAAATTACTATAAAAATAGTAATTGTAAAAGCAACAATAATTCCATAATTAAATGCTAACTCTAAAAATAAGTTGTGAGTATGTCCTACCCAATTACCTTTTTTCAACAAATAAATAATAGGAAATATTCCAGCTCCCAAACCAAAAATTGGATCTATTTTTAAAAAATTAATAGCATTCAGCCAAATATTAAATCTAAATTCTCGTGAAACATTTCCTGACAGGTATTCTCTAGAATAATCATTTAAGATTGCTTTTGGAAAAATTTGGAAATTGATTTGACTATCTAAATTAGCTACATATAATATTATTCCTGTTGATATAAAGTAAAACATCAATAAAAAAATGGTAACTGAAAAATTAAAGTTGAATGTTATTGGTATTGCTAAAGCTAAAAGGTTTATAGCGGCTTTAGATCTTGTTAAGATTATTGATATAGTGATTGCTAATAAAAAAAATAGACTTGATATTTTTTTATAAATATCTTTATTTTTTTCTCTTAATAAAGCAATTGAAAAAGGCAGTAATATTATTAACCAACAACCTAAATAGTTGGGGTTGTTAAATATGCTTGTAATACCAGTTTCTCCGCCAATGCTTATTGGTCTTTGATACCAAATAACTAAACCTCGCAAAATTTGGTACGGACCGTAAAAAGATTCTGGGAAATTATTTTTAAATAATAAAAACTGGTAAAAGCCACTTAAAAGAATTGGGAAAGATCCCGAGATAAGTAAAATACTAAATTCCTTTCTTAAGATCGTATTTGATAAGAAACTTCTGCAGCTAATAAATATGTAGAAAAAAGGGACCCAATTTGCGATATCAAGAAATATTGAAATTTTGTTTTCTATTTGTAAGTCTTCAATCTTTCCAAGAGAAATATAATTATATAAAGAAATAAATAAAATAAGTATCGTTGAAATATATAAGGGATAATTCCAATTGTTTTTAAGTAAAGAAGTTCCTTTGTGTTTAAAATTTAAGATAGAGGCAATAAGAATAAATATTGATGAAATAAAAAAAGCGCTAGGTAAAAGAAATATGCCTATCCTAAAAAAATTGATACCTTTTATTGTATTATTTGATTGTTTAAAAATATTTTTAAAGTTGTTAGCAGAAATAGCAATCAAAGAAAAAAATTTAAATTAGTAACAAAATAATTGTGAATGTTTTAACGCTCTCTGCAGGATTCGAACCTGCGACCCACTGCTTAGAAGGCAGTTGCTCTATCCAGCTGAGCTAAGAGAGCAATAAAAATTCTGAATT
>CACAQP010000016.1 GCA_902534685.1 uncultured Prochlorococcus sp. | reverse complement strand
TTGAGACTAAATTTCTTAACTAGCCATTGCGCAAAGATATTGACCACCAAAGAAAGGATCATAAGTACAAAAGCCGCATAAAAAAGTGATGAAACCTGACTTCCATCAGCTTCACCAAACTGGTTTGCAAGCATGGATGAAATGGTATATCCAGGAGATAATAGAGACCAACTAAATGCATTGGAATTACCAATAATCATTGTGACAGCCATTGTTTCTCCCATTGCTCTTCCTAAAGCAAGAAGAACACCTGCCATAATTCCTGATAAGGCTGCTGGCAAGATTACTGAAAATATTGTTTTCCATCTACTTGCTCCAATTCCATATGCTGCATTTCTTAGCTTTTTAGGAACCTGATTAAGTGAATCCCTTGCAATGGAGGTCACTATTGGCAAAAGCATTACTACTAAAATCAAAATTGCTAACAAAGAATTCCTTCCTGTAGGTTCTGTACTGAATAAAGGTATCCATCCAAAGAAATTATGTAAAAAGACAAAAAAAGCTCTGAAAAAAGGTTCCATTACAAATATTGCCCAAAGTCCCAATACAACTGAGGGTATAGCCGCTAATAATTCGACAAAGGACCCTATTATTTCTCTAACAACTTTCGGGACAAAGTCTTCGGTAATAAATATTGCGGTTCCAACGCCCAAAGGGATAGTTATTAATAGCGAAAGAAATGAGGTTACTAATGTGCCATATATTGCAGTAAAAGCTCCATATTCATCTTTTACTGGATTCCATTCAGAGGTTACTAGAAACTTCAAGCCATACCTTGAAAATGATTCAAATGACTGAAAAAAGACTACTAAAATAATTCCTAAAAGTATTATTGCTACGAAACTAGACAAGACTAGGGCAGTATTCTTGAAGATAATATCTATATTTTTTTCGATACCGAATCTTTTACGATTCTTGAAAAGAGTTAATTTCTCTTCCATTAAAAAAAGAATATCTCTATAAATCTACTACTAAATGCTGTAAAAGACTTTAAGAGGACTTAAAGGTATATGAAAGTCATGATAATTTGACATCTATTAAAAAATTTAACTACCTATTTTTTCAACGGCAGCTCTTGCTTTCAAAAGGATATTCCCTTTTAAGGGGATAAATCCAAGGGATGAAGCCTTATCTTGATTCTCATCACTTAACAATGTATTAAAGGCTTGTTTGATTGCTTTAGTGTTTCTACCATTACCTTTTTCGTAAGCAAGTATCCAAGTCAAGGTTGCTATTGGATAAGCTCCTTTAGCTTTAGGGTTAGGATTTATACCAGCCAAGTTTTCATCAAGCTTAATGCCGTTTAAAGCTATTGCGCCTGATTCAGTATTTGGAGTAACGAATTCACCAGAAAGATTTTGAAGTGCAGCAGCCTTAACATTACCTTTAATGTATGACTGATTCACATAACCAATTGTACCTGGAGTATTTTGAATAACACCTGCAACACCAGAATTTCCTTTTGCTCCAACTCCTGAAGGCCATTTAACAGATTTACCAGTACCTAAATTCCAAGTTTTAGAGAAAGCCTCCATAGAATTTGTAAAAGCTTTAGTCGTGCCTGAGCCATCAGAACGATGTGTCCAAGTTAACTTACCTGATTTACAGCCTAATTCCTTCCAATCTTTTATCATTCCCATTGCTACTTGAACAGCCTGCTCTTGAGTTAATTTCAAATCGCAATCATAGTTATATCCAAAAGCAATTGTTCCGCCTACCATCGGTATTTGAACAAGTCCTCTTTTAACTTTCTCTATATCAGAATCTTTCATAGGATCATCTGATGCACCAAAATTTACAGTTTCGTCTATGAAAGCTTTTCTTCCAGATCCAGAACCTACTGCTTGATAATTAACTCTAGGGCCTCCAGATTTAGCTAAGTCAAAAAACCACCTGGTATAAATTTTCGAAGGAAATGTTGCACCAGCTCCACTCAATCTTTTTGAAGCAATCGCTTCTTGAGAGAGAACTAATGAGATAGCAGAAGAAAAAATAAGGATTTTTTTTAATATGCCCACTTTGTAATGAGAAATGAGTCTATTAAATATAAATTACAGCCAAAAGGTAACTTAAGAATTTAAAGATATATAAATCAAATTATTTTGATATATAGAAATTATTATGTATATATCGGCATTAAGAGCTTAGCTAGCAATTTAAATTTCAATTAAATATCGACTCTTTATTTAGAATTTAATTTTTGTTGTTACTCTGTTTTTATTTTGAGATTTGAATTCAAAAATTCCTGTATCAGTAAATATTGTCAATTGATCTCCAGATGTTTCTTCAATTGCAATTGCCTCAGACTCTAAATTTTTAACATAAACATTACCAATAAGTTTTAGAGATTTATCATCCTTGTCAAAAGAAAGCTTGTCAGAATAAGCCTCAAAATTACCGCTATTGCTTTTAATGACTACATTTCCAATAGCCTCTAAATCACCTTCTAAAGTGTTTACTTGAGAATCAGATGAAATTGTGTAATTAATTAATTCCTCAGCAAAAGAATATTCAGCTAATAAAAATAAAAAAGATGCAAAAAATAAGCTTTTCATTTACTTCCATCCCTTTTCTGCATTTTGAATGATCCATTGTGCAAGAACCTTATCCTCTCCATCCTTCAATTTATTTTTATAACCTTTCATAAAACCAATACCGTCATTGGCAATTTTTGCTATTGAAATCTCATCTGCAATTCCTCTTTTTTCAAGGTCGGAAAGTTTTAATGATTTAGATCCTTTGAGCACAATTGATCCACCTCTTACATGGCAGCCTGCACAAACATTTTTAAAAATTGTTTCTCCATCTCTAATATCAGAAGCCATTAGATATCTATTATGCAAAGAGGTTTGAAAAATAATTATAAAAGTAATTACAGGAATTACGAATAGGAATTTAAATATTTTCATTTGATTTATTCCACCCACAATCAATTTAGCAATTAATTCTGAATCTTGATCTATCTACTTTAATAGCTCTACTGCTACGACAAGATTTCCTAATAATCCGTTCAAAATATTTAGTTGTTCTTTACTACCAAAAGCTATTAATACCTGACCTGGTTGAAGTATGAAATTACCTCCAGGATTAGTGAACAACTTTTCATTTTCTTTAATGGCTAAAATTTTTGCACCACTCTTTTTACCTATTCCAAGTTCAGAGAGTGATCTTTTCTCTGCAGTTTCAAAAAGACTAATATCATTACTTAATTCAAATTCTTCAATTTCACATTCACTTCCGGCGAGAAGATCTAGAAAATCAATAGCTATTGGCCTTAATGCCATTGATGCCATTGCTCTTCCTGCAGCAATATAAGGGCTTACAACTATACTTGCCCCGGCTAATCTCAACTTACTTGCAGCTTCTTCAGTTCCAGCTCTTGCAATTACTCTTATAGAACTTCTTATCCCTTTAGCGCTTAAAACTACATATAAATTAGCAGCATCATTAGGTAAAGTTACGACCAAACTTTTGCATTTTTCTAATCCTGCCAGTTTTAAAGTCTCATCAAGAGTGGCGTCAGCGCAAAGTACTTCTAAACCATTTTCTTCAGCAATCTTTTTTCTATCTTCATCGCTCTCAACAACGATAATTGGAATATTTTGTGTTTTTATTTGGTTAGATATTTCCTGACCTACCCTCCCATATCCGCACAAAATTACATGATTTTCCATTTTTCTAAGAAGTCTTTTAAAACGTAATTCGTTTACTCTTTGAAAATAGCCGGATTCGAATAATCTAACAGCTTTTTGAAAAGTAAATTGAATAAAGATCAATCCGCCAACGATTACTAAAACAGTAACGATTCTGCCTTCAGGACTTAAAGGTTGAACTTCTCCAAAACCAATAGTGGTTATTGTGATTAGAACCATCCATAAGCAATCACTCCATTCCCATCCTTCTGTTATTCGATAGCCAATTGCACCTAAAAAAAACAGAAAGAATAAAGAATAAATAAGACCAAACCAAGGCCTTAAATAGTCTTTAATAAAATAGAACTCAAATAATCTAAGCTTCATATTCCTTATTATCGTTAACTATTCCAAAATTTCAAAAAAATTTTCTATTATGTTCCTAAAACTATTTATTTGTTTAAGTGAAATATATATTAAGCAGGATAATAATATTTATTTTCGTGGCTCTATGCATTAAACAAATGATTACTGTCTCAGGTCTTATTTAATGCTTCATTAAAAATTAATTCAAGGTTTTACTTGTACCGATTCAATAAGAAAATCAGAAGCTGCTTTTAACCAATCAGCGACCGTAAGACGAAGGTCAGGTTGAGAATATACAAGCGCGACAATAATTCCAACTAAGATTATCTTTACCATGGCATTTCAAATATTCTTATGAATTAAAGCACACCTATTTAGTAAAAAGAACCTTAGATTTATAAAAAATAGATTAATTAAAATTTTTCTAATTGATTAAACAAGTATTCCACTCTTCGAAGATTTACTCCTAAGTCAGATTGCCCTAATCTTGCTGCAGATCTTATCTGAATAATTCCTTTTGATCTATCTACATAACTTCTTACATCAAGCTTTAAAATTTCAAGATCGTCAGGAAATCTAAAAATCAAGCTTCTACAAACACCTCTCCAATAATTTCTGCCACTTTCAACAACTTCTGTTCGAGGTAACCCTTCTGCCAGAGAAACAAGTTGTATAAACTTTTGATCAACATTTATTAGTTTCTTTTCAATTAAGACACTATTTAATGGATTAGTTATTGGAGCAAGACCTTGAATGGAGGAAACCATATTTTTTAAAACGATATAGATGTTCTAACCGATTTCATACACAAAGTGAGAGAAAAAAAGTAAAGATTTTTCCCATAAATTTGATCTATTTATAAAAATTTCTTATTTTGTGATCAAAATTCTAAAATTTGAGATTTTTAATTGTTTTTTTTGATAGAGATGGTTGCCTACTTTTATTACTAGTTAGTTTCCTAACCCATAAAAAAACTCCTACAAACAAAAATATTTCAACAATAATTCCAACCTTTATTAAACTCATCTTTTATCCTTATTTTTCTTGTTGGTACCCTCAATGTGTGGCACAAGAATATTTAATAACCACTTTTTAAATGAATTTAACGGTTTCATAATCTATTTACTTGTCTTTTCTCCACAAACTCCTACCTTTAATGAGATCCTCTATATTTGGCCAAGCTGCTATTAATTCTTTAAGTGCCTTTCTATTAGGAGTATAGAAAACACAAGACAATGCACTCATTACATAAAGTATGAACCATAACTTACTTTCTGAATAAGCTAAAAACAAAGAGAAAAGAAAACTTCCAATAAAGAAAAAGAAAAATGTCCTATTTACTATTTCTAATGGACTTCTTTTAAGTCTATAAAATTTAGTCTTTTTTTTGTCTGGTTCAGTATCTTTCAGAAATTTACTTTCGTATGAATTAATTATTTCTTCTTCTAGAACTTTTTCATACTCTAAATTATTAATTGGATCACTACTATCCTTTTTATTTATCATTGGTATCTATATCGTACAAATATGTTAACTAATTAAGGGTATTTTAAAAAGTATCAAATTTTGTCTTTAACTGGAGCTATACGAACAGATCATGGTTTTGAAAATACTTCAAGATTGTCTTATTTATAAAAGAAAAATTAGTCAAAATATTCTTTTTAATTTTCCCAAATCTTTCTGTCATTTAAAACAATCACTTCTATAAACTTCATAGCATTAATTAAATTGGGAGGCAATATCTAAATCTAGAGTTAAAATAGTTTAGAGATTTTAATAATAATCTATATGCAAAGGTATTTGATTTCCTACGAATTTACTGATGGCGAGGATCAAGAAGAAGGGGCAGAAATGCTAATTAATTGGTATGAATCAGGTGGTCCCCAAAATAGACCTGAAAACTATGAGGTTCATTCTTGGATTTTTATGGTTCAAAATGGGATTGGACATTCTGTAGTGAGTGCCGATTCTCTTGAAACAATATGGAAGCAATGGCATCCCTGGAGAAGGTTAATGGATATAAGTATTCAGCCGTGTATGGATCTTGATGAGACAGTCGGATTATTCAAAAAACAAAAAATGAATACACGGATAGTCTGAAAGTATCTCTAAATCCATCATATAAATTTCTTTTTAGTAGCACCTAATACTACAGACATATTTTACTGCGTTAAAAAGGATAAGATTTATTTTCCATGATGAATGATTCTTATCACATTTACTTTAAAGGAGAAATCCTTTTCAAGAATTTAAGTAAAGATGAATTTGAATTTGTTTGGGGAAAACTTTATACATCTTATATAAATGCCCTAAATAAAGAGCTAACCTACGAATTAATTAGTGAAAACAATATCATGGAGCCGGCCTTTAATCTTGAGCCATCTTACTAAATCAAGAACTAAATCCAAGATCATGAATAAAACAAGAAAAGCTGTTTCTCTTTTATTTTGAGGTACTCTTTTTCTTCCTTAGTTATATCCAAAGCGATTTTGTTTGCCTCAATTTTGACATTAGAACTGTAAGTTTCGAAGTTATCCTCTCTTTTAAATAGGGCAACAATGCCAATATCTGTTAAAAACCAAATAAAATGATCAGTTTCTCCAATAGGTTCCTCTTTTAAAGAGTCAATAATCAAATTACAGGTTGAATCCATTAATTGATATGTGAGGGATTTTAATTGCCCCCATTGCAATACCTTACCGCCTCAGAATTGGTACCACCATCTTCAATAACCTCGGCAACACATTTATTGAAAAGCTTAGACTCTTTTTTTACTGAACAGAATCCAAAAGCGATTGCAGCTAAAGCTATTGCAGAAACGAAACCAGAACCTAGTTGTATAAAACTATATGCAAAGATAATGTTTTTCTTTCCAGAACATTTTTTTGAATCTTTTTTTTCTTCCGTCATTTAAGAATTTTTACTAAATTTAATTTATTTGATTATTTTAAGGTTTGAGAAATATTTGCATAGAGAAAACCGAATTAAATAATTTTTTATCGGCTACGACAAAAATTAAAAATTTCAAGTTTAGATTGGTTTTTCTTCACTTTAATTTTCAATTTGATAAATCATGAAGAAAAATTTTTAATTTTTTTTTATCAACATGAGTTCCTGGTAAAGATATTTTATCTTTTTTAAAAAGTAATGATCCCACTGTTATAACAAGAGATTTTGTCACTTTTTAAACTATATTTTATTTTTTTTGATGAAGTATTAATACTTAAAAAGTTTTCTAGAAAAGCTTGTTTTGATAATGATCCCGGAGAGTTATCCACTTTTTAAGCGTTTTTCAACAGGGTTTTCCACAATGTGTTGATTTAATTTAAATTTCTATGTGCAAAATAAAATATTATCTTCTTTAGATGAAAAACTATCCACAGATTTATTTGGGAATCACTATGATTTCTAATGTCTTTAAATAATTTTAGAACTAATTTTATGAATCTAAAAGAGATAAAAAAGGATATAAATTCTGAAATTAAAAAAGAGTTGAAAAAGTCTAAGCTCGAAGTTCTTACTAATGAAAATGATTTTTTAGTTAAAAATCTCAAAAAGGCTGGATAATCCACTCGAGCTAAAAATATTTTTAAACAATAAATTTTCTAAACTTTCTTTATAAGACAAAAATAATATTTTTCGAATGATCACCAAACTCTAAGTTCATCAAATATAAAATTTCTATTAAATATACAAATTAATACTTTTGAAATTAAACATATAAAACAAATTCTAGTTATATTAATCAGATCTCAGTTAGAGATCAGATTAAAAATATAAGCGGGAAATCTAAAGTTTTTTAAATTATTCAAACATTTAGTTTCTTGTGTTCGCATCATAGTTTCTATAAAAGATGAATATCCAAGAACTTAAAGTCAACTATAAAAAGCTTATAAACAAAGCAGCAAAAGCTAACGGTCGTAAAGAAACTGTTTCTTACTTAAATCGTGCTGCTAAAATTAAATCAAAAATCTATTCAAACACTAAATTAACTTGCTTTAGATGTAACGGAGCAGGTTTTCTAAGAATTTCATTAGATGAGACTAAAACATGTCTGTCTTGCTATGGAAAAGGTTTTTTAATTAAAGAAATTCAGCAGGTTTAAAAAATTTGATTGTTCATGAAAAATCTCATTAAAGCTCACAAAAAATTAATTAAAACAGTAAAAGAACAAATGGGATTTTCTGATTATGGGATGTACTGGTTAGCTTTCCTTGAAGGGGGTTTAACTATATGGTTGCTGGATAGAATATTTTTCCACTGGTTAAAGTTTTAATTTTTGTTTATGTCAAAAAAATTTTGCAGGTATTAAATAAATTAATTTATCGAAACCATTTAAAAAGTTGTAGCATAGTCAAAAAACTAATATGCAATTACTGGGATTAATTCTTCTACTAGCTAGTAGCTGGTACTTATGGAAATTAACATCAAACTTCCTTGATGAACCAACAAAAAAAGAACTGGCAAATAGTTTTACTTATCTCAAAAATAAATTCTCTGAGGGTAAACAAAACTTTTCTAAAGCAAAAATAACTGAAGCTTGGGAAAAATACAAAGAAGAAGGTGGAGCTTTATCTAATAAAGATAAAAGCTAGTGGACTTTTTTATTATTACAAGTCTCACTAAAGATATTTCTAGAATTGATCTATTTGGTATTTTGATTGGTCATTTAATTTTTGGTGTTGCATTGACTCGGCTTTTAGATTGGACATGGTTAAAGAACCTTATGAGTGAAGAAGATAAAAAAAGGATGCTTAAAAGTTATACATGGAAAGACTTATTAGTTGATGGAGCAATAGTAACGGTAGTTCTAGGAATAATCTTTTTGATAATTAGCAATTTTTTATAAATGAACGTAACTTACATACTTTTAGTTTTTTTAATGATATCAATTGTGATTTTCACTAAAATAATAAATTCCTCCGAAAAACATAATAAATGACAGAAGTGACTAGCAACTCCTCTACTGGGTGGTATTTAATCGCATTGGTAAGCACTTTATCTTTTTTAGCCTTAATTTACTTCGGCCAAAAAAGATAGAGTAAATTTTGAAAGACTATTTAAATTCATAAAAAAACTCTGCAACTACTTGAGATGCAGAGCTTTTGATTATTAAGTGACTGATTTATATAAATCTATTGATAATGAAACCTTTTTTCTTAATTAAAGAAAAAGAGACCGATGAATGTGATGATAATACTGAATTCACGGCCCCTTTGATAACCGCATTTTTCGGTAGATACGACAATGAATCACCTCCTTTACTAATGTTTTTTTTAAAATAACTAAAAGAATTAAATAAGGAAAGAAATATATTAAAAATTTAAAGGTTTTTTAACAAATCTACGATATAAATCTCTTAAAAATAAAAAATAGATATCACCAAGGCAAAACCTTTCCGTCGGCATGCCAAAACGTACCCGAGTTATTTTTATTTAGAGAATCAATTCGTTTTAATAGGCCATTTGCTGATTCTTCAGGACTAATTCCATTTCTTGTAAATCCAGTCATTCTTGTACTAACTAAGCCAGGATGCAAAATAGCTACATAAATATCTTCTCTTGATAAATCTAAGGAAAGTGATTTTGCGGCCATGGACAAGGCAACTTTAGACATCCTGTAACCATAAGAACTTCCAGATGTATTATCTTCAATAGATCCCATTCTACTTGTGATAAAAGCAACTTTAGAAGATCTTTTTAAAAGATGCTTAAGTGATTTAGTCATATATATTGGGCTCAATGCATTGACTTCAAATTGCCGCAAAATACTTTTTTTATCTAAGTTTTCGAAAGAATTAAACTCATAAATTCCTGCATTATGAATTAAGCAATCTAAATTAACTCCAGATAGTTTTTTACATAAATTTTTTATCGACTCATCAGAAGAAATTTCTATATTCTCTTCAATTCTCACTCCTAAATCTCTAAGTTCTTTTGAAGCTTTCCTGCACGTAGCAATTACATTATCTCCCCTCTTGTGAATTTGCCGACATAGTTCTAATCCAATACCCCTATTTGATCCTGTAATTAAATAAGTCGACATCTCTATACTAAAAAATAAAAGATTAATCTAAACCTAAATATAAAAAAAGACAAACTAGAAAAAAATGATTTATAAAATTCCTTATTAGATTTTTTAAGGTTATGATGGATAATGAAATTTAAAAGATTTTATAAAAAAAAGCAAAGATATTTTTATCATCAAAATTAAATGTATGGAAATTTTCAATCAAGAATTTATACAAGAGATTATTAGGTTAACTTGGAGAAATCCTGCTTTCATGGCTTTAGCTATTGCGTTAGTTTGGCTTATCCCACAATTATTTATCAGAAAAATAATGGCAAAAAAATATGAAAGAAGAAAAATAGAAATTCAGAAAAATAAAATTCAGAAGCTATACCCAACCAATACTCCTAAATAAGGTTTTATTTATAGGATAATTTAATGAATCAAGAAATACTTTTTGCATCTAAGTAAAATATGACCTACAAAATAATTAGAATTGATGGGAAAGATGACGAATTAACAGCTCAAAGTTTTGAAAATTATTCAGATGCGTACGAATTATTAGAGGAACTATATCGAGATTTCTGTTGTTCAGATGCTGATTATGGAGACATAACCTATTACGATATTGTTGAAAATAATTTAAAAAATATTAATGGAGAATAAAAAATGGGCTCCCTCCCAAGAAGAAAATTTTGAAGTAATAACGAGTGTATATGAATTCATGAAAGAAGAACTTTCAGAACTTCAAAAAAAAACTGGATGTCCCGATTCATTTATTTATGATTTTATTGGCAAAATACAAAATGAATGGCATCCTGAATCTTGCCACTCAATAGTTAGAAATAAAAAAAAGAAAAATTAGAAAATATTAAATCTTCAACTCAAATTTATAAAACTTCTTTAAGATAATCTGAATTTAAAATATTAAATCATGATTATTAGATTACTAGGTATAGTTCTTATTCTTGGTACGATTGCATATTATGGCTTAGTTTTGACTGGGCAAAGCAACCTTTAGTTTTTTCACTTTTAAAATTTCTCATGAAATGGCCTCCTACTTTGTGTTGGACAGCACCAAAAACTATTAATGGTAATAGGCATTTTCAAGTTAAAGCTTATGGTGGGAAAAATGAAGATAGGTGGGTTGATATTTTTCCTACCAAAAATAAAAAAGATATTAAAAGGATCTCATGGGCAAAACTAAAATCAGAATGGACTACTGGATGGTTAAGGCTCCCAAAAGATAAAGATTAATTTGTTTATGTAAACAAATATTATTAACCAGCAAACTGTAAAAAATAATACCTAATACAAAAAAAATAACTTCTAAGATTTTAAAAAATGTTTAATATGAAGCCAGAACCGAAGAAAAAACTGCCTAATAAAAAAGTAATAAGTTCAGCAAAATTTGAGGCTAAAGAACAATTCACAAAATCTGCATTAGAAAATTTAAAAACAGAAAATGAAAGACTTGTTAATTCACTAAAAAAATCTGGGGAAATTAAAGAATCCAAAAAAAAAAAAAATAGATTTACATAATTAAACTTTTTTTATTATTATATTATTTTATAGTTTGAGAAATGATTGAAAAAATCTCTTTAGCAAATTCTCATTTACCCCAACTTGTCGGTTTCGTACTAATGGCAATTGGTTATACATTAGGCAACAAATTTTACCTTCCAGAAATCAAACAAAAGTAACAATTTCTAGTTGTTAAAAAATTAATTTAAATATATAACATTAAAAATAAATTCCTATAAAAATCTCAATACTCTAAATAACTTGTAGAAACAAGACATTAAACTAATATTGCAATTCAATTAAGACTACTCTTGGAAAATACCGACACATAAATGTAACATTAAGGTTCTTTAAAATGTGAAATCCAAAGAAAAAGTAAGAATTCATACTAATTTTTTTTTAAATATGTTACATTAGTTAATAATTCAAGTTAAAGTTTCCTCTGTCAATAAAGCGGAATTGGGAAATGTTTGATACATAAAATTGTCATTCACTTT
The DNA here is from genome assembly GCA_902534685.1 of uncultured Prochlorococcus sp. Taxonomy (GTDB): domain Bacteria; phylum Cyanobacteriota; class Cyanobacteriia; order PCC-6307; family Cyanobiaceae; genus Prochlorococcus_A. The sequence continues at coordinate 11,225 of CACAQP010000016.1, read as the reverse complement.
TTGGCTTACTAAATGACCACATACGAAATCAAAAATGGATGCACTTACTAGTTTTATAGTTGTTATCGTTGCAATCACAATTCAATTCTCTTTATACGCCATCAAAAGGTTGCAGGAACCTTTAGAACCAAATTATTTGATAGATAAAAGTTCGAAAAAAATTAAAAACTACATGGGTAAATTTTGGAAAAATGCCGAAATAACAAATGGGAGATTAGCTATGATTGGTTTTTTGGCTTTGATAATAAACTACGGTTTTTTTGGATGGATAATACCTGGTTTTATTTAAACTACCAATACATTAAGGTCTTAAAGAAAAAAATAAATCTCTCGTTAAACAAACTCTCTTTTTAAAAAAAAAATTTTTATTATAAATAAAAAAGCAATTGAGTAATTCTGATTTTGATAAAAATGGATTGGATAGCTATGGAATACATTGGCTTCAATATACTGCTTTTGCTGTCTCTGGTTTTGCTATATTTACAACCTGGGCATTTTTTTATGATGTAAGATTTCACAACTTTGTAATGAATATTTTCAGGGTTATTAACTGCAGTGGGTTCAACTGTAATGGAGCATTTTAAAATTCTATGGCTAATCCAGATCAAAAAACAATATTAATTGACAATGCTTTTGAGGAAATAAAAAACATTTGTATAAATCTTCAAAAAGATACTGATGCTTCGAATTCAGAACTTAAAAATTTACTTAAACTAATTATTAATGAATGGGAAGAAAAAGAAGAACAAAAAAATGGTTTTGGATTCAGGTAATGTTAATCACTATATAAGAAAAGACTTAGGCCTCAAATAATTTTATTATGAAAAGATTTTTTACTTTAAAAATTAAAATTTATAATTTACATTATTTTGAAATTAAAAAGGAATGAATCTCAAATAGAAGATTCATTCCAGATTTAGCATTAGTTTTATCTAGATTTAAATTTTATAATTAAACTCTTCTGGTGGACTGTCAATCATTAGATCCCTCCTATTCAACAAGTTAAACATACGCCTTACTTATTAGGAAAGTAAATCAGTAAAAATGCTGATTTATTATTTTCTAAAATGTTTGAATTAAAGAAGCCAATTCTGGTGCATCTAATAAAAGTGCAAAAAATGTAAGCACAGCTAATAAAAATATGGAAAAATAGAATTGAATCATTATTTAAAATTACTTAAAAAGAATTTTTTAAGTTGTATAAAATAATGCTTTATTTACATAATTAAATATCTCTACCTAGAGAAGTTTAATTAGAGAATAATTAAGATGCTTCAGAAGAAAATATCGTCCTATTTTTTTGCCAATACTCACAACCTTTGAGTAAATGATCACCCTGTGGTATACGTTTTTCGTATTTTGGACAGATCAAGATAGTAGCAAAAGTTTCTGTAGTGCTGTAGCGAAAGTGATTGCAAGTAATACAAATCTTTGTTCGTTTTCGTTTTAGAGTAGATTCTTTTAGATATTCCCATTTTGACGGATTTACCTTGATCATGATTACTGGAATTTATTATTAACAATTTGCCAACCTCCTGAAATTAATTCATTCCATGTTTCACAAGCACACTCAATAGAATGAAGTCTTGAATTTTTAATTTGGGTTGGTTCACCTAATTCATTTGAATAGAAAAGATGAGTATATACTTTTAAGTTATTAGATACAGATTTCTTATAACTCTCAAAAAAAATTAATAAATTACTTTTTTTGTTAAACAACCAGCCAGTTGGGGGGTCAATAAGGCTGCCAAGATGAAAATAAGTCCGAACATTAGCGGCTCCTGAAGTCATGAAGATAATACAGTTGTACTATTAATATAAATGTACTACTTGCAGACGTCAAGTATTCCTCTGGTAATTATTTAAATACTAAAAATACTTTCCAGAAATAATCAGCCGTGAACTTCTTATTTGGTAATAGTGAATACAAGTAACTCCTTGTAAAGGAAAATATCATTTAAAGAGTATCTCCAAAAGAATTCAATGTATCGAAATCCCTTCTATTTAGGATGGAACAAAGGTTGGTGTTTTTTATTTTTTTTAGAGGGGGGCATTGCAAAAATTGAAGCAAAAGGTTTTGGTATTTCTATTACAACAAAAGTTGAGAAAGGAGAATCACCCCTAGAGTCTGCGGATAGATTAGTCTCGAGAGAGCAAAGGATTAGAAAATCAAGATATTATTCTTGGGTTAAATCGATTAATTAAAAAACAATAAATTAAGCAATCCTTCAATTACTAAAGTAAATTGTTGACAATCAATTTAAAATAGAAAATAGTCATTTATTTTTCGTGTCCAATAAATTTTATCAATGGTGGAAAAACCATAGAAAAGTTTTAACCTATGGAGCTTTTATCATCTTGTTTGGTTTTTATTTATCTCCTATTGTCAAAGAAGCAAAATACAAAAACCAATGTATTAAGTACTCTACTAAAGGAGCTTTAACTAAATTTAATAAGGACGATATAGGAGAAACTTTACTAGAAGAAACAGGTTTGAATATTGATGAACTAGCAAAGATTGAAGGTTATAAGAATTGCATTAATTAAAAAGTTCGCAAAAATTACGTTGAGTTTTTAAATGATTAAAGATATGTTTAGACTTATTTTATTAATATTATTTGGATTTTTATCAATAAGTCCAAAAACAAGATATTTGTTTGGCATAACTCTAAAAAAAATTTATTAAGAACGAACCCTAATTGTGATTACTTTAAAAAGAAAAATAAACTAGTTTTACCTTCATTAGAAAAGGATTCAATAGATAAATTTTTAAAAGGATTATTAGTGGATACCAGATTATTAATTGAACCGAAAATTGATGGTTGTGCTGTTGCATTGCAATATAGAGATGGAACCTTGGAGAAAGCAATTTCAAGAAAAGGGGCAGACGTTACTAGTAAACTTATTAAAGTCCAAGATATTCCCAATAATCTCCCTTTACGAGGAGTTCTTCAAGTTAGAGGTGAATTATATGCACCCAACCAAAGTCCAAATATCTCCCAGAGAATCGCTTCTGGATTTCTAAGAGCTATAGAAGGATTTTCTGAAAGTCTTAGCTTCTGCGCATTTCAAATACTTAATTCAAAACTTAACCAATATAATTCCAAAAAGAGTCTTTCAAGGCTTGGCTTCTTGATCCCACAGGATATTTCATGCAACTTCACGAGCCAAGTTGAAGTATTTAGAAAACAATGGCTAGAAGGGAAGCTTTTTAATAAATATCCAACAGATGGAATAGTAGTAAAAATAAATTCTAGAAAATTACAATTGATTAGAGAAAAATCAAATTTAGATTATCCTTATTGGCAAGTGGCAATAAAACGTTAATGGAATTAATACACCAGATTTTTCCTACTTGGCATATTTACTTGGATATGTTTTTGGTTGGCTTTGCAACTTACGGTTTTCTGAGAATTAAGAAAAAAATAAAAACTAAATAAAGTTTTTAAAAGCATCAGTGGTCCTTAAGCATGGATTTAAGTTGTTCGGTATCTAGTTGTTCAAGATAATTTCTCATTGCCAACCAAGATCTTCTGCTTTCTAACCTTCCACTTTGTTTAAATAAATTTGCGGAAACTTGATCTATCAATTCTTTATGAGTCATATTTATATTCTTCATCAAGTTCAATGACAACACCATTAAAAAATTCTGCTAATAATTTTGATGGATCTTGCATAGATATCTTTCTATCTACTTTTGATAATTTCTTTTTGATTGGATTTAAGTTAGTCATACAGATTCAGGTAATTCAAGTTCTTCAAAAGTCCAACCTTCTAATTGAAGGTCATGCCATTTATCCCAAGCATTATCCAAATACAGTTGAGTGGATGATTTAATTGCCATTGGCTCACCAAGATCATTTGCATAATATGTATGAGCAAAAATTCTCATACTATTCCTTGGAGATTTTTTATTCCTTATAAATAAAATTAGTCTGCTGCGATCTGGGCTAAGCAACCAACCACTTGGGGACTCATTACGATAACCGTAAGAAAAATTAGTCCAAACATTAGCTCCTCCTAAAGTCATTACTTAGTAATACATGTGTACTACTAATATAAATGCATTGGGAATTGATCGTCAAGTATTTTGGCAAATAAATTATTTACACTGATAGAGAATAAAAAAAGCTGAGTTATTCCAAAAAAAAAATACCCACCAAAAGCCTGTTTTAGCAAGCGATTTGATAGGTAACGCCAGATCCCCGTCAGTTCTCTGCTGCATCGACCTGGAAATGCCAGAAGAGGATTCAAAGTGGGCTTTCGTTTCCGATTACAAGATCGGTTTACTACCGCATCACGACAGTCTCCTCATGTCGAAAGAGAGTCAGATCAGAGCACATAAAGAAGAACTTAACCAAAGATCCAGCAATCTAACTCTAACTTATTTTTTTATGCATTTGGAGATGGCCAAATGTCTCTTACCATAGTTAATAAAATTTGAGATTCATCATATCTTTCTGAATTCGTTTTACCATTTAATAAAAATGTGATGTGAGCCATTTTTCTTCCCAGAATTTCGCGAGATTTGCCATAACAATGAATATTAGAACCCTCAATTTCAGATAACATCTTAATTCTGGTTTCCATTGAGATTGGGAAATTCTTCTTCAACCCCAGTAGATTTATCATAATTGCACCTTCACAGTTCATTTTAATTTCAGGTGGCATTATCCCAGAAGAAATGCAAACATATTGATCAAACTGACTTGAAGTGCAAGCTTCAATAGAGAAATGAGCTGAGTTATGTGTTCTTGGAGCTATTTCATTAATTAAAAGACCATTATCTCCATAGAAGAATTCAATAGCTAAAACTCCAACGTAATTAAGTTCATTAACTATTGAAGAGAAAATATTTATTGCAAATAAGTTCAAATCATATTCATTTGTTCCAGGTACAAGAACCCAATCACAAACATGGTTTAATTGGAACGTCTCAACTATTGGAAAAAATCTTATCTTACCGGTCCTATCTCTCGAACCGACAAGAGCCAGTTCTTTTTCATACTCTATCCATTCTTCTATTAACCATTCATTAGAATTATTACCTGTTAAAAAAGAATCTAAATCCTCTTTTGTCTTTATTTTTCTGTTCCCTTTGCCGTCATATCCACCTTTATTTGATTTTGCCATTAGAGGAAAAGTCCAATTATTGATTTCCTCATCCGAGAGATTTTTAAAATCTTCAATACTTATCCATTTAGGGCAGGGAATATTCATTCTTTCTATTAATTTTTTTTGAGAAAACCTATCTACTAATGGCTTAATTGCATTAAGGCTTGGAACAAAAATATCTTCATTTTCAATTAAATTTAATTTATCAATTTTTATCCATTCATTTTCAAAAATTATTTTTTCACACTCATTAATTAATGATTTATTACCTCTTATCTTTAAAGGATCAGCTTCTATGACATGATCTGCTTTTAAACCAGCAGGATCATCACAAGATTTTGTTTGCACACATACTTCTAGATCTCTTTTTTTTGCTGCCTCGGTTAACATCAAAGCCAGTTGACCACCTCCAATTATTCCAAGGGAATAATTTTTCTTAATATCGTTTATATTTTTTTTAAAACTCATAGCATGATTTTATTACCATTTCTAATTCTTAACAACTGAATTTTTAAAGATCTAGAGCTTAGATTTTGCTAATATATAAAGTATTTAATACCAAATATTTATAAATTTTAGCTAGGTAATCAATTGTGAATAAGAGAAAAATATTAGTCCCATTAGGTGATAAGTCATACAAAGTAACTCTAGAAGCAGGGATACTAAATAATATCAGCGAAGAACTTTTAAAAATTGGAATAACAAAGAATAGAAAAATACTTGTGATTTCAAATCAAGAAATATCAAATTTCTATGGAGAAAAACTTTTAAATAATTTAAAAGATAATAAATTTCAGGCCAAAATGTTCCTTATCAAGGCTGGAGAATCATATAAAAACTTAAAAACCTTAAGTGAAATATATGATGTAGCATTTGAATTTGGCTTAGATAGAAATTCAATAATTATTGCCCTTGGAGGAGGAATTGTTGGAGATGTAAGTGGTTTTGCAGCTGCAACTTGGCTAAGAGGTATCGAATATATTCAGATTCCAACAACATTATTATCAATGGTTGATTCATCTGTGGGAGGGAAAACAGGAGTAAATCATCCAAAAGGTAAAAATTTAATTGGAGCTTTCAATCAACCTAAAGCAGTTTTTATTGATCCAGAGACTTTAAAAAGTTTGCCCAAAAGAGAATTTAGTGCAGGCATGGCCGAAGTAATAAAATACGGAGTAATAAGAGATAAAGAACTTTTCGAATACTTAGAAATTGAAAAAAACAAAAATGAACTTACAAATCTCAACAATGAATATCTAATTAAAATAATTAATAGTTCAATTAAAACAAAGTCTCATATTGTTTCTCAAGACGAACATGAAAATGGTGTAAGAGCAATATTGAATTATGGTCATTCTTTTGGTCACGTCATTGAAAATCTATGTGGATACGGCAAATTTCTACATGGTGAGGCAATATCAATTGGTATGAATATTGCGGGGGAAATAGCAATTGAGAAAGGTTTATGGTCTAAAGAAGAATTAGAGAGACAGAAAAATCTTTTGAAGAGTTACGATCTTCCTACCGAGATCCCCAAAATAAATAAAGAAGCCGTTCTAACAATAATTATGGGCGACAAAAAAGTTCGTGATGGGAAAATGAGATTCATTTTACCAAAAAAAATTGGTGAAGTGGATATATATGATGATATAGAGGATTCATTATTTTTAAAGTTTTTTACTTAGCGCAAACAGGTTGAATTTATATTCATTTTCTTCTCCTTAAACTTATTAAAAACAAACCACTTAAAATCACCTAAACATATAGGATCAACGAGTCTAAGTAATGCCTCTCTTCTTAAAAGGGCATTTGATAAATCCTCCTTAAATTCTTTTTGAATTCCATGAAGTCTCTCTGCTAATCCAAGTGCCAACAAAGCCTCTCCTTGTTTAGTTATTCCAACCGTATCAAATCCAAGAGTCTCAGCATCATTAATTAAAGTTTCAATACACACATGAGATGTTAAATCGCAATTTCCTGGAGAATCTAGGACATTATTCATCATTTTTTGATTTTCATAAGAAACTAACGTCCCATCAGAATTCTTAGAGGTATAGTATTTTTTAGCTTCTTTAGCGTAATCAATTATCAATAAAATACCATTATTTATTTTTCCATAAATATCTTTTAACCATTTTGAGTTATCAACATGCCATTCAGTCGTCCAACCTTCAAGAGCATCTGCTGGCGGGATACTAATTCCCAACTCACTTTTAGCAAGTTCGATACTTTTTACCAATCCACTTGTAATTGGCATTTCATCAAAAAATAATTTATTAGATTTTTTGTCTATAGAAACTGCTTGTCGAAGTAATTTCCCTTTTGAAAAAGTTATTCTCTCTACTGGCAAAGCATCTAAAACCTCATTTGCAAGAACTATTCCGTTTATATTATTTTCCTCCAATTCTTCTAAACCTTTCCATAAAATATCAATACCTAAGTTTAAAAATTCCTCCAATTTATTTTTTTGTTTTTCTATCATCCCTTCATTAGGTTCAATAATTACAAAAGAAACTCCTTCCAAAAAATTATTGTTATTTTCTAAAAAATATTTAATTAATCCACTCATAAAGCTTCCATCTCCAGCTCCAATTTCAATTACAGCTAATTTCTGATTAGATGAAAAACTACTTTTGAACTGAATTAACCAATCTTCTATTTGTTTACCAATCAAAAAAGCAAAATCATCAGATAAAGAGGGTGATGTAACAAAATCGCCTCGAAGGCCTAATTCAGCTTTACCGCTGCCGTAGTAACCATTAATAGGATCATTTAAAACAAAATTCATAAAGTCATAAAAACTTATAGACCCACCCATTTTTATTATTTTTTTTACTAACCAATCTGGATTATTCGCGGGTAAGCTATTCATCGGCGAAAATGTAAAGAGACAAAACTTATTTATGCCTTCAAAGATTAACTACTTATTGGGAATATTTCTATCTATATTAGTTTTAATTTCATATAAACCCGTTTTCGCTATAAATAATCCAAATCTATTACCAGAAGAAAAAACACCAGTAATTGATTTAGCTAAAACATTAAGCCCAAATCAGAAAAAATCTTTAGAGGACAAGCTAAACAATCTAGAAATTGAAAGTGGGTGGAAAATTAAATATTTATCTCAGTTTGAGAACTCTCCTGGTAGTGCAATAAAGGACTATTGGGATTTAGATGAGACAAGTTTATTGATAGTTGCAGATCCTAGAGGAGGAAATTTATTGAACTTTAACGTCGGAGAGGCTTATTTTAATTTTATGCCAAGGTTATTTTGGGTTGAACTTCAAACAAGATTTGGCAATCAATATTATGTGAAAGATCATGGCGAGGATGGCGCAGTCTTAGACGCAATTAATTCAGTAAAGATTTGCCTTGAGAAAGGAGGATGTCAAGTAGTCCCTGGCCTACCAAAAGAGCAATACATATGGACTTTATGCACATCTATTCTAGGAGGTTTAGTAGCAGGTTTCGCTTCAGCTCCAAGGAAAGAAGGTCAAGTCATATCAATTGGATTTTTAGCTCTTCTTTCTCCTTTATGGGGAATGTTATTTGGGATTTTTGGTTTAGCACCGATAATATCCAGAACAAGTGATTTATTACCTTTATTTAAAAATGGTTTAGCTTTTACAGCTGCAGTAATTGCGGGTTATATCTTGTCTCAAACATTGTTTTCAAGATATGAAAAGCCCAAAAATACTTAAAATTTGACCAAAAATATCTAATCCTAAAAAAATTTCTCTTCTTCACAAATTTCACCAGACTCTGAATACCATCGATGAGAAACATGTTTTAATTCTTTTTTTTCAAACTCAATCCACGAAAAGTTAATTAATAATTTCCCCTCTTCATCAGTTTTATATCTTGGCACTACAGCGGCATTTAAATAAATTGTTCCTTTGCTATCAATTTTAAACATCTCTCTTAAACCAAGATTTCTTTTAAGCCGATTATGCATATGACCAAAAATTACAAGATCAACTTTTCTTCTCTTTTGTATTTGAGAAATAGCTACAGATAAATCTCTGTCTCCCCAATCTAAAGAGGGTAATTTCCAGTCTTTCCCACAAATGCTTTTAGGTTCTGAGCCTAAACCTGAGGGGCCAGCATGAGACATAATTATTAAAGGTATATCTTCAACACTATTTTCCGAACATTTGATAATTTTATTAATTGATTCTTGTTCGGTGATAGGTCCATAAACGCCTTTAACTTCTTTTGAAAGATAAAAACCACCTCCAGAACTACATGGTCTTGCAAATAGAAAATTTATTTGATTATTAAAAACTTTTAAATCCCATGCACAACATTTTCCGCCAAGAACACGTATCTGCTTTGAGAGAGTTTCACCTGTAGAATCCTTCCCTCTATCATGATTTCCTAAAATCACAAAAGTAGGAATTTTAATCTCATTGATTTTTTTTATTATTTTGACACTCCCATCAGAAATATCACCCACAAATAAAACAATATTTGGTTGAATAATCGATAAAACTTCCAAGTCTAATTCAGACCATTGACCGTGACAGTCACCAACAATAGCAATTTTTAAATTTGTCAGAATTTTTTCTGTTTAAAGGCATATAATCTATTTAGAGATATTCTAAATCCTGACCAGTATAACTTCTACTGCAAAACAGAAATCCGTTCAAAACGAAGAGGATTTGATTTCTGAAATAAAGGAGCGTTGCAAAAAAGCTAATGCCATTATTCTTGCGCACTATTATCAAACACCAGAGATTCAAGAAATTGCAGATTTTATTGGCGATTCATTAGATCTATCTAGGAAAGCTGCAAATAATGATGCAGATATAATAATTTTTTGCGGTGTACACTTTATGGCCGAAACTGCAAAAATACTTAGCCCAAATAAAACAGTCCTTCTCCCAGATATTGAGGCAGGATGCTCATTAGCAGACGATTGTCCTTCAGATAAATTTCAAAAATTTAGGGAAGAGAATCCAGATCACTATGTCGTAAGTTATATAAATTGTACTGCAGAAGTAAAAGCGCAAAGTGATCTGATATGTACAAGCAGTAATGCAGTCTCATTAGTTCAAAAGATACCTGAAGATAAAAAAATAATATTCGCACCAGATCAGAACCTTGGGAGATGGGTAATGAAAAACTCAGGAAGAGATCTTAAATTATGGCCTGGCAGCTGCATTGTTCATGAATCATTTAGTGAAGAAGCACTTCTAAAATTAAAATATAAAAATCCAGGATCTAAAGTTATTGCTCATCCTGAATGCAGTCAAAATTTACTAGTTCTCTCAGACTTTATTGGATCAACAAGTAAACTGCTTGATTTTGTAAGTAAAGATCCATCTAAGACTTACTTGGTATTAACTGAACCTGGAATAATCCATCAAATGAAGAAGAAAGAGCCCAACAAAATTTTTATTGAAGTCCCAGATATAGATGGTTGTAAATGTAACGAGTGTCCTTATATGAAACTAAATACTTTAGAAAAAATTCTTGATTGTTTGAAAAATAGTTCCCCGTCCATCGAACTTGACCCAGAAATAATAAGAAGAGCCTATGTACCGATAAAGAGAATGTTGGATATGAGTAATTAATTTAATGAAAATACTTTATTTTGATTATAAATTTTTAGAAATGCATTAAGGTTTGTAGTTTTTGGATTAAATTCACTTATCTGATTGTTTCTTTTAATTAAATTTACTAGCTCTTTTTCACCAGCTCTATATTGTTTATCTTTTCTAGTTCCAATCTCTTTTGGGAGAATAGGGTTTATATTCATTTTTACTTCTATATCTGGAATAATTCCAGATTTGTTTATATCAGTGCCGTTCGGAGTTAAATACTTAGCGACTGTAACAGTTAACCCTGAACCATCAACTAGTGTTCTCATAGATTGAACTAAACCTTTACCAAAGGTTTTCTTCCCAACTAATTTTCCTCTATTATTATCTTTAATTGGCTACGTAAGAATTAAACAATTTAATGCAAATGCATCAAAAGAGACTAGAAATGCTATTAGGGATTTAGAAACAAAAAAAGTCGAAGGATATATTCTTGACTTGAGAAGTAATCCAGGAGGTTTATTAGAATCAAGCATTGATATCTCAAGGCATTTTATTAATAAAGGG
>CACAQP010000015.1 GCA_902534685.1 uncultured Prochlorococcus sp. | reverse complement strand
TTTTACTTGATATCCCCTTCAGTTCACCTTCACTCAATGCGGAAGATGATGAGCTTACTGCGTCAGAATACTTCGGGGCAGACTTGAGCAATCTTAGCCGTCACCGATCGCACCTAGCCGCTCGTTTTCGCGCCTATTCTCCTACTAGTGGAAGCAAAACCACCGCCGGTAGGACACTAAATGATTCATTGGGGCTAGTCGGAGTAGAGTACTCTTATTTTCTCGATCAAAACTGGTTTACTACCTTTGAAACTGCTGGGGCTGTATCGGGTGGAGTTGGAGGATATGCCGAACTTTTAGCTGGGGTAGGTTATCGCATCCCACTAACCAAAGAAGATCGTCTTGCCCTACTCCCAGCCTTAACTGTCGGCGGCGCCGGTGGCGGGAGGGTTGAAACCGGAGGAGGATTTGTTGCCCGAGCAAATCTAGGATTGGAATACCAACTTTCTCCCTATTACAGTCTAATAATGGACGGCGGCTACCTAACAGCCCCAGGTGGCAATTTTGATACACCATACATAGGCTTTAATTTGGCATACGTTATGGATAACATTGCTAAAGATCAAAGAGGAGACCCTTTAAAAGAAAAAGACCTTATTCAAACAACCAAATGGCGCTTTCGACCTTCTCATCAATGGTATTCTGATGCTCAACGCACTGGAGGTTTTTCACGTGACATGCAACTTTTAGGAGGCAAAATCGACTGGATGATTGGAGATTGGTGGTATCTTACGGGACAAGGATTAAGCGCGTATGCAGGTGGAGCTGGTGGCTATTCAGAAGGGCACTGGGGAGTAGGGTTTTTTAGCCCAAGTTGGAAAAACTGGAATTTATATGGAGAAATGCTCATAGGTGCCGGAGGGGGAGGAGGGGTTGATAGCGGTAGCGCCTTGCTTTACAAGCCGAGTTTAGGTTTAGAGTATGACCTTAATAAAGATTTCAGTCTTCAAACTGGCGTAGGAAAAGTTATTTCTAAAAATGGTAACCTTGATACTAATGTCTTTGAGGCTAGTCTAGTTTGGCGCTTTAGTTCCTCAAAATAAAGTAACTAATCTTCTCTACTAGAGCAATATTTTTTGGAAATATGGTAAATCCTCAAAAATTACTGATTGGTTTGAAAGGAAAGAAAGTTATTGATAAAAAAGTATCCATTCTTGAGAAAATAATAAAATTTTGAAAGCTGAAAAATCTAAACCAAAAATTATCTAAATATTTAAACATAGCGTTGAAATATTAATCAGCATCCAAATTTTTTTATCTTTACAAATAATATAAATTAAATAAAACTATTATTTAAAGTGAAAGTAACTCGACACAAAAGGTTTTTATTGCCATAAAAATGGTCTTTTATAAACAATTTAGTAATTTGGTCTTCTATAGACTTCTGTTATGAACAAGATCTTATGTAGGGTCGAGGGGCAGATTAGTAGCGGAGGTGCTTTCGGAGTTATCGACTATACAAAACAAAAGTATTGAAATTACAAGATTAAATTTAAATATTGCAGTTCATTTAGCTAGAAAAATTGAGAAAAATTAATAAAGCGACAGTTTAGAAAAAACACATTTAATTTTTATAATTTTGATATTTCAATGAAATTTTATTTTCAAAAAGTTATAGATGATTCAATAGGATATTTCAGTTTTAGTTTCCCTTCCAATTTCATTATTTCTGCAACAACTAGAACTCCTACAACTTTCTTATTGTTACTCTCAAGAATCTTCGAAACACAATTGACCGTTCCGCCAGTAGCTAATAAATCATCAACAATGGCATAAGAGCTATATTTCCCCAGGGCCTTTTTTTGAATAGAAAGTCTATTTTCACCATATTCTAAGCTGTAGTTCTTTTCTACAAGTTCTCCTGGGAGCTTCCCAGGTTTTCTTGCTACAATCATTGGTTTTGAAGCTTGCAATGAGATCGCAGAACCAAAAATAAAGCCTCTAGCATCTATGGAAACTATAGCTTCAGCATTTTTTATAATTTGACTGGAGGACATCTTTAAAATAAGTTCCTTGAATATTCTTGGTTCCTGAACAATTCCAAGAACATCCTTAAAGACAATTCCTTCTTTTGGAAAATCTTTGTAATTATCAATAAATTCTTTAAGACTCTTCATTCCTTTTTTCAAAAGTTAGTTTAAATAATCTATCTCTTGTTATATTAATTCAAACTAAGTGAATTTTTTTTCTAAATTTACCTAAAAGTTTTAAATTACACTTCAATCGAAATACAAAAAAGAATAGATCTTTTTAGAAGTCATATTTAATATTTTCATAGCAATGGTAATTTAAAGCCCCCTTCTTTAATAATAAGTAAAAATTAAATGAAAAAATTAGTAAGAGATTACTGAGAGAAAGCATATTTATGCCTAAAAAATAATTTTTTGCAAAAAATATTACTATTTGCTCTTTTATAGATGACTGTTATGAACTAAGATCTTATGTGCGGGGCGTGGCGCAGCTTGGTAGCGCGGGTGCTTTGGGAGCACTAGGTCGCAGGTTCGAATCCTGTCGCCCCGACTCTTAGAATCCAAGTTATAGACAGGTTTCCCAGCCTGTCTTTTTTATTGGTTACATTTTAGAATAATGAGACTGAGCGAGCTTTGAGCGAGATTCTGCTATACCTTGCATAACCTTGCTTTATTAAATTCTCAAATATTTTTAAGTAGCTAATTAATCAAATACTTCAATATACTTTATTACCAAGCCAGTCTTCACTTGGTAATACATTTGGAATAATAATAAAAAATATTCCTACTCTCAGAGAATCAAGTTCCTGAAAATAAGAATATTACTAGGCTAGATGACCAATTGCCTTGCTTAAAATATAGAACAAATGTAACTATCTCCAAAGTTAAATTTATACAAAATATAGTATCTTATGCCATTAAAAAACCTCCCTAATTTAATAGAGAGGAATTTTTCTTAGTTAACTTAACTAATTTTGTGTAATTTTGGTATTCTCAATATTATCAAATGCTTGACCAATTTTCTTGAAGTCAAATCCCATTGCTCTTAGAGCATGCCACAAATGGCCTTGTAAGAAAAAGAATCCCAAATAGAAGTGAGTATTAGCAAGCCATGCTCTTGAACTATATGCCCCAGAACCTAAATCAACAGTGTCAGTAAAATAAGGAGCAAACTCAAATGAGAGTTTTAATGGTTCCCCATAAAGATCAACTGGATAAATAGTAGTGTTTGAAGCACACCAGAATGCTGCAACAAATGCCATATACGAGACACCAACAACTGAATAAGATAAAATCGCTTCTGCTCCTAGAAGACCTTTACCTTTAAATTCAGTATATTCTCCGAATTGCTTTGTACAAATATGGAATACACCTCCAATAATCTCTAAAAATGCTAGAAAAGCATGACCACCCATAATATCTTCTAAACTATCAATTTTTAAGAAGTCAAACTGATGATTCCAAATAGTAGCGATATCTAAATTGTAAACGACTTGTCTTGTTGAGCCTATAGCAGGATCATAAATACCATGAATTCGAGCCCATTCAACAAACATTATTGCGCCAAGACCTAAGAAAATAAGATGATGTCCAAGTATGAAAGTTAACTTATCTGGATCATCCCACTCAAAGTCGAATTTTTGAGGCTTACTATCTTTAGGATAATCTCCAAGATCACCTGCAAATTTATTGGAATGTAGTAATCCTCCAGCGCCTAATACTGCTGAAAAGATTAGATGTAATGTGCAAATTACAACAATTCCATATGGTTCTGTAATGACTCCATTTTCAATTCCCCCAATTCCAATACCTGCTAAGTGAGGTAAAACAATTGCTTTCTGAGCACCCATTGGGATACTGGCGTCGTAACGAGCTAATTCAAATAATCCAAAAGCTCCCGCCCAGAACATCATTAGACCTGCGTGAGCAGCATGAGCTGCGATGAACTTACCGGAACGACCAACAACACCAGAATTTCCTGCATACCAGTCATAGGTAACATCAGAATTTCCGTAATTTTGTAACACTTGTTTTTAAGATAAAAAGCAAAATAAAACTAAATTATCTTTTGCACCTTTTTTTATAGAACTTTACAGAATTTATCGCAAATGTTTATTAAGACATAACTTGTAAATCATTTAATACACTTGTTTAAATTAATAATTACTTCTTACTATATAAAATGTATCTTTAACCCTTTTGATATATTTTTTTGCTTAATAGGATCTAATATTTTATTTTAATTACAAAAAAATTCATGTTTTCTTTTTCATTTAATTCATTAGCCGCAATTTGCGGAATATCTGGAATTATAGGATTTTATTTTTATGTATCAGCAGCAAGAGGTGAGTCATATATCAATACTCGTCCAACAAATAATCTGGATAAATAATATAAAATTCGATTAACTTCCCCTAGTAAAATTAGTGATTTGGAATTATTAATTATTTAAATAACTGTGATCAATATAATTACTTTCTTCAAAGCTGAACGTAAACATTTAAATTTTTAATTGTTGAGCGAGATATGAGCGAGCTATTGCATATTTAAGCTAAACTCTGCAACATTTTTCTAATCTTTGAGACTCAAATTCATTACTTTAATTCCAACCAATAAGTTATAGCCTCACTTGTTTATTTGGCTTACTGTCGCAATTTGCGTAGCGGGTGCTTTGGGAGCACTAGGTCGCAGGTTCGAATCCTGTCGCCCCGACCATTTAAAAACCAAGTCATACTAGCGAGTCTCCCAACTCGCTTTTTTATTTCTCATTTGTCTTAAAAACTCAAATAGCGATTAAATAGCGATTATTTGTATAGCCTTGTATAACTTTGTCCAGTTAATCGCTAACCATCACTAGGTTCATTAAACCTCTAAATAAATAAAATAATCAATAAAGTACCAATACTGAAAATTAAACTCCAACCCTGAGAATTAATTTTCAATTTAAAAATTATTTATATGTAATGAGTAAAAAACCTAAATAGGTTAAAAACCATTTATTCACACGACCTTTTACTTGATGATGACTGAATTAAATTACCCATCCAATTTTTAATATCTGATAATACTTCCAAATCTAATTTGTAGTAAACCCATCTACCTTCTTGTCTATCAGAGATAAGACCTGAATCCTTAAGGATTTTTATATGATAGGAAATTTTAGATTGAGATAATCCAGTCACTTTAACTATGTCGCAAACACATATCTCTCCACCCATCATTAATTCAAGAATATTTATTCTAATCGGATCTGAGAGGGACTCCATTATCCCAATAAATTGATCACTATCAATCTTTTTAAGTTGTTCTAACAAAATCAAAAGATCATTAACTTTTTAAATACTAACCTAAAAAATTTAATTACACATATCAAGAATTATTGATATATCAATTATTTTTGATATATATTATATTAGGTTTTGATATTTCTATGAAAATTGGAATTAACGGATTTGGAAGAATTGGTAGGTTAGTTTTAAGAATTTTATGGGAAAGAAAAGATATTGAAATAACTCATATAAATGAAATTAATGGGGATTCTTTAACTGCATCTCATTTACTAGAGTTTGATTCTGTTCATGGTAAATGGAATAAAAAAATAGCTTCGAATGACAACGAAATATTAATTGAAGATAAAAAAATTTCCTTTACATCAATAAAGAACTATCTTGATGTTCCATGGAATAAATCTTCGGTTGATCTTGTTTTGGAATGTACAGGTAAAAACAAAGCTCCTAAAGAATTAAATCCATACTTTGATTCTCTTGGAATAAAAAAAGTAATAGTTGCTTGTCCTGTGAAAGGAATTGTGGGAGGGGAACAAGCACTTAATATTGTTTATGGAATTAATCAAGCCCTTTATAAACCTGAAAAACATAAATTAATTACAGCAGCATCCTGTACTACAAATTGCTTGGCTCCCATCGTAAAAGTTGTTAATGAAAATTTCTCAATTAAACATGGGGTTATAACAACTATTCATGACGTTACAAATACACAATCTCCAGTAGATTTTTACAAAAGTGACTTAAGAAGAGCAAGAGGATGCATGCAAAGCTTAATACCTACTACCACTGGATCAGCTAATGCGATTGCTGAAATTTTCCCTGAATTAGAAGGAAAACTAAATGGTCATGCAGTAAGGGTTCCACTTCTAAACGCCTCATTAACCGACATAGTTTTTGAATTAAACAAGGAAGTAACTGAAGAGCAAGTAAATAATGAATTTAAAAAAGCATCTGAAACATACTTAAAAGGTATTCTTGGATACGAGGAGAGACCCTTAGTATCCGCTGATTACTTAAATGACTGTAGAAGTTCAATAATTGATGGACTTTCAACGATGGTTGTAAATTCTAATTTATTAAAGATTTATGCCTGGTATGACAATGAGTGGGGTTATAGTTGCAGGCTTGCAGATCTTACTTCTTATGTAATTGAGAAAGAAAATAAATTTTAGTTTTTATGAAGTTATCTAGCCTTCAACAATATAGTGTCGTTACCGCAAACTATTGGGCATTTACTCTTACTGACGGTGCATTGAGAATACTAGTTGTTGGTCATTTTCATGAACTTGGTTATTCAACTCTGCAAATTGCTTTACTTTTTCTTTTCTATGAATTTTTTGGAATAATTACAAATCTTTTTGGAGGATGGATAGGAGCAAGATATGGGTTGAGACTTACTTTATGGATAGGAACGATTCTGCAAATTCTTGCTCTCTTCATGCTG
Organism: uncultured Prochlorococcus sp.; assembly: GCA_902534685.1. Classification (GTDB taxonomy): domain Bacteria; phylum Cyanobacteriota; class Cyanobacteriia; order PCC-6307; family Cyanobiaceae; genus Prochlorococcus_A. Next base: position 18,062 of record CACAQP010000015.1, on the reverse strand, counting down.
ATTCCAGTCAAAGAGAATTGGTCAATAATCTTTAGCGTCTCATACGTTATGTTAGCCCAAGCACTTAGTGGGGTAGCAAAAGATTTAAATAAAATGAGTGCAAAAAGTGCAGTTAAATCAATAGTTCCAGATTCAGAAGAGAATAATCAAAATATTCAAAAACAATTATTTAAGTGGGTTTCAATTTTAACAGGATCTAAAAATGCACTTAAGGGTGTTGGTTTCTTCCTAGGGGGTCTCTTATACAAGCTATTGGGCTTTAATAATGCAGTTGGAATAATGGGTTTAGGTCTATGCTTCGCATTCTTTTTAACTTTATGTCTTCCTAAAGATTCAGGGAAAATGAAAAGAAAGCCAATTTTTAAAGACCTTTATTCAAAGTCTAAAGGTATTAATATTCTTTCAAGTGCAAGGTTTTTCTTATTTGGAGCAAGAGATGTCTGGTTTGTAGTAGCTCTTCCAGTATTTTTAGACATTTCTTTTGGATGGGATTATTTAAAAATAGGGCTGTTCTTGGGTGGATGGATAATAATCTATGGTTTCTTTCAAGTATTAGCTCCATTACTTAGAAAAGTATGGGGGAAAAATAATAGCCCAACAAAAACTACCGTTCAATTTTGGGGACTTATCTTGACGGTTATTCCTTTATTTATTGCAGGAGCATTAAACGGTGACAAATCATTAGGTCTTGTAATTGTTATTGGATTAATAATATTCGGCTTTGTTTTTGCAATGAATTCATCTACTCATTCCTACTTGATTTTGGCTTATTCAGATAATGAGAAAGTAAGTTTAAATGTTGGTTATTACTATATGGCTAATGCAGCGGGAAGATTATTTGGAACCCTGCTATCGGGCTTATTATTTATGCTCGGTAAAAATGCCACTATTGGTATGCAGTATTGTTTATATACTTCATCTATTTTGATTTTTATTGCTTGGCTTACTAGTTCTAAATTACCTTCCTATTCTTCCAACAGCTTCAATTGATTTTTTTAAAATTTCACCTTTCAAGGGAACGAAACCCAAGGCAGGAGCTTTATCTTGGTATTCATCGCTGAGCAATTTATAGAATGTATCTTGAATTGCCTTAGTATTCCTTCCATTACCTGTTTCATAAGCAAGTATCCAAGTTAAGGTTGCTATTGGATAAGCTCCTTTAGCAGTAGGGTTTGGATTTTTACCAGCCAAGTTCTTATCAAGAGTTATTCCATTTAAAGCTATCGCGCCTGATTCAGTATTAGGGGTAACGAATTCACCAGATAGGTTTTGAAGTGCAGCAGCCTTAACATTACCTTTAATGTATGACTGGTTTACATAACCAATTGCGCCAGGAGTGTTTTGAATAACACCTGCAACACCAGAATTGCCTTTTGCTCCAACTCCCGAAGGCCATTTAACAGATTTACCAGTACCTAGATTCCAGGTTTTAGAGAAAGCCTCCATAGAATTTGTAAAAGCTTTAGTCGTGCCTGAACCGTCGGAACGATGGGCCCAAGTTAATTTACCTGACTTACATCCTAATTCCTTCCAGTTTTTTATCATTCCCATTGCTACTTGAACAGCTTGTTCTTGAGTTAGTTTCAGGTCGCAATCATAGTTATATCCAAACGCAATTGTTCCACCTACCATCGGTATTTGAACAAGTCCTCTAGTAACTTTTTTTATATCAGCTTCTTTCATTGGATCGTCAGAGGCTCCAAAATTAACAGTTTCATCTATGAAAGCTTTTCTTCCAGATCCAGAACCTACTGCTTGGTAATTAACTCTAGGGCCTCCAGATTTAGCTAAGTCAAAAAACCACCTAGTATAAATCTTCGAAGGAAATGATGCACCAGCTCCACTCAATCTCTTTGATGCCATCGCAGATGGAGAAAGTATCAATGAAATTGCAGAAGATAAAATGAGAGTTTTTTTGAAAATACTCATCAGCCACTTAGATTGAAGACAATTTATTTATAGCATCAAACAAAAAGCGAAATACAAAGATTAAGAAATACATCAAAATATTTTGATATAATCAATAATTATTGATATATACGACCTGTTCGCTCTTTTTTAAACGCTTATTACTTGCATAAAAAAGAGGGGTTTATCCCTCTATGCTGGATCGACTGTCAATCAATGTATTTTACAGCCCCTAAAGCACTAGGCCTTTGGTTAGCGATTATTTAGCGATTAATTGTATATCTAAGGATAATTTTGTATAACTTTGGCCTATTTTTAAGACTCGTAATTTTGTAGATATAGCAACTAACAAGCTATAGCCTGACTTTTTTATTTAACCCACTGTCTCAAATTGGAGGGCGGGTGCTTTGGGAGCACTAGGTCGCAGGTTCGAATCCTGTCGCCCCGATTATTTAAAAACCAAGTCATACAAGTGAGTTTCCCAGACTCGCTTTTTTATTGGGAATTATGTCGGTTACTTCAGCCGACAAAAAGCCGACAAAAAGTAATTTTATATAATTTGTCTTTGATACTAATCAGCTAGAACTTCGCAAGCCTCGCCATCTTTGTCCCGATCTAAATATGAGTGCCCTTGACTTAGAAGTTTTTGAGCTAAATTCCAATCACCTATATCTGCACATTTATATTTTTTAGGAGGATCATCGTTATCTTGATCTCTATCGTTATTACTACTTCGATTAGATTTATCTAAATTATTACTATTACATTCTGAAATCGGTATTTTTTCTCCATTGTTATAAGCACAACTTAATTCGCCATCGTTAAAGTTGTAGTAATAGTAGAGACTTAAATCTTTTTCCTCTGGCACTGCACTCACTAGACCTGTTATTGAATTTCCATAGCAACTATTTTGACCATTAGATAAGATTGCATATTTTTGTAGCCTTTTATCCTCAAAAAATAGAGGTAAGGAATACACATAATTTGTTTCGCATTCTTTTTTAATTGATAACAGAGCGTTTTGAGCTGCGACCTCTCTAGCTCTTCTATTAACTCCATTAAAATAGACCAAACTAATACTACTTAGTATTGATAAGATCCCAATCACAACAACTAGCTCGACTAGTGTGAAACCATTATTTTTGTTATTTTTTTCGTTTAATCCCATCTATCTTGACCAAGCACATTGATATGCATATTTAGAATATATTTTTGCGTAACCACTATTAAACATAATTTGTTGAATATTTTTTCCATTTATTGATAACTCAGCAACTGTCCGCCCATATCTATCTTTAGTAATTCTTCTAATAAAAACTTCTTTTCCAGCTACTAGATTATTTAGATAATCCTTTGCAGCCTGGGCCTTTACCGGCTGAGCTTTTGGACCTCTTAATTCTGCAGTATCAATACAAGCTAGCCTTATCTTCTCACCTTCGCTAGTTGTGCAAGTATCGCCATCATAACAACTATCAATAATTACATTTTTTTTGTTCGATTCGAGGTTATCATTTTGACTATTTTTGTTATGGCAGTGGTAACTGTTGTTCTTTTTGTCATTATGACAGCCTTCAGAATTAAGTCTTCCGCCATGAGTAATAAAGATATCTTTGGACTTAGCAAACAAACTTGAAGTCGTAATTAGTAAAAGAATAAAGTTAAATATTATTATTTTTTTCATAAAACAAATTTATATTTCTATTAATTTAGTTTGCTTTAGAATTATTTTCATCAAGTTATTTAAATAACTAATCGCCGACAAATATTGCTTATTTTGTCAGGACAAATCAAGTAGAATCAAGCAAAAAAATAGTCACAGCTTGAGAACCTTGTGCTGCACTAAGGCTATTAGGTGATTTGGGAGCACTAGGTCGCAGGTTTGAATCCTTTCGCCCCGATCATTTATAGAAGTAAATCTCAGCTAATAATAAAATTCACCCAAAAAAGGATGCGCCCAAAATGAACCCAAAATTAATATTCAGAGATTTAATAAACAAAATATTTTTAAAAATTCTGTTAAGTTAAATATAATTAAATTTTATCATTGAAATTACTAAAGTTACTTCCCTTTACTTCATTTGTTTTTGTCCCAATATCTTCAATTGAAGCTAATGAATATCAATTTGATAATATCAAGTTTGATCAGGTTGAAGAATCTCAGAATACATATCAACCTAAAGACAAATTAGATGAATACATAATTAAAGGAGCTACTTACTCTACAAAATTCGTTCCATTAATAAATGATGGCTCTGATGGCAGTGATTACACAAACATCATGAGCAACGATGCCAAGAGATTATTAGTGGATAAGGGATTTAATTTTGTTAATTCCAGTGCTAATAATCAAATCCAGAAAATTCCATTCTTTGCTCAAACAACATTTAATTTATCTGGCGGAACAGAATCAGATACTAGTTTCTCAGTTAATAGCTTGATGAAACTTGGAGAACTTGCAAAAGATGACGAAGGTGATTTAAAAACACTTGTTTTCTCTCAAGCAAGATTTGCTACTGCTACAGATGCAGAAGGCTCCACAGTTAACTTAGGTTTAGGTATTAGAAATCGTCCTGATGATGTATCTATGTTTGGAGGTAACGTTTTCTTAGATTACAGAATGACAGACTACAGCGATGCTCATAGCAGACTTGGTCTTGGAGGAGAATATCTTTGGAAAGATTTTGAATTCAGAAATAACTGGTATATGGCAATTACTGATGAAAAAGATGTAACTGTTGATGGAAACTCCTATAAGGAAAGAGTAGTACCTGGATGGGATCTAGAAGTCGGCTACAGATTACCAAGCAATCCAGAATTAGCTTTCTTTGTTAGAGGTTTTAATTGGGACTATAAATATACTCAAGACAACTCAGGTTTAGAAGGTGCAGTTAGCTGGCAAGCAACACCACATGTTGGTTTAGAAGCTTTTGTTTCTAATGAGATTTCTGCTGCATCCACAACAGCTAATACTGACCTACCAGGAACAGACGAAACTTTCTTTGGTTTAAGAATGAACATCACAGGTAAGCCAGTCAAATTTGAGAAATCTAATTATAAGAAAAATATGATTACTCAAATGACTCAACCCGTAAAACGTAAATATGATGTTCTTCTAGAGAGGTCATCAGGTACATTCCAAAATAGAGCTAAAGGCGTCTAAACCTTAAAAACTAAATTAAAGAAATCTACAAAAATTATTCCGATGAAATTAAAACAAAATCTTCTAAAAAACATCAATTCAATTGCAGTTGGATTTGGATTAATTGGTTTTACAGCATTTACAGATGTTGCTAAAGCTGAAGCGCCCCCAAAATGTACAGCTGCAATTGGAGCAAAAGTTGATGGTAAATATACAAAAACAGCCGCGCAAATTGGAAATTCTATGGATTATTGTACAGAGACTCCTGAAAGATTTGAAATTACTATTTACGAATTAGGATTATGTACCGCTCAACCAATTCAAACAGGTTCTCCAAGAACTTTCAGTAGAAATGATTGTGTAGTAACCATGACAAGCAGTGGCTCTACTGCGGATCTTGCTAATAGCACGGTTGAACTTCCTTCAATGAATGGCAGGCCTGCTTCTAATACATATACACATGCGTACATAATTCTGACAAATACTTTTGGTTTAAGAGGTAGTGTCACTATCAAAAATGGATCAGGAGGCGATGTTAAATATTGTTCTATGACGAATAAAGACGGAAGTGGATCAAATAGTACTAGCGGTACAACAGAGGGCAATTTCTGTACTGCAGAAAATCACACAGAACTACTTAACAATTTTGCGGATGAAGGAAGCTTTAGTGCTTATTTTCCACTTGAGGAAGAGGATGGGGTAATGGATGGAGGTGGTAAAGTATCAGCTCTTCTTACAGCCGCAGATACTAATCTAACAACTGCTACGCAGGCGTCTGAAGCTAAAAGATTAATTGGTGTTTTCGAAACCAATTCTGGTTCTCCAGTTAAAATTACAGATTCTACTAATGGTTTAGAAATGCAGCTTACAGTAACAGATATTGGCTACGGTATTACCTTCACTAATGGTGAACCTGTTTTCTTTGGATCTATGCCATTTAAGCCAGTCTTTACTACCTTCTAATATTTAATATCTTTAATATGGATGCACCCAAATTGCACCCAAAATTAAGCATATTAGTCCTAATTAGTCCATACTTATTTCCGCAAAAGTTTTAATATAACTACAAGTCTCAATTATAGCCTTGTTTGTGCGGGTTCTTTGGGCGTACTAGGTCGCAGGTTCGAATCCTGTCGCCCCGATCAGTTGTAGCAGTAAGTCTCAGCTAAACTTATTTCACGTAAATAATTGCTTCACGCAAAATAAAGAAAACAAAAGTAAAAATATTTATTAGAAATTTTTATCTCAAGATTAAAAATAAAATTATTTAATTTTATTAAAAACCTTCCCAATTTACATAGGAAGGTATAGCTCTTTCATAAGATTTCTCTCCAGTCTTTAAATTAATATTGAGATTAAATGTCGATACCCCCGAATCATTTTTTCTTGCAGCGGTAAGAATGTTTCCTGAAGATGGACTAAAACACACTCCATCATTTCCGGAATCAGGGAACTCAAAATATTTATTATTAGGAGGTATTGTATATGTAGGGTTTGAATCTCCTCCAGAATTTTTAACTAAACACTCTTTAAACGCATTTATTAAATGTTGTTTTGCTACTTCAACAGCAGCTCTTTCTTGCACCCCCACAAAAGCTGGTATTGCAACCGCTGAAAGAATTGCCAATACAGCAATAACAACAACTAATTCAACTAGAGAAAAGCCTTTATTAGTATTCAGTTGATTTGCCATTAATTCCATTCTTGAGTTGAGAGTTTTTATAAAAACTTCAGATGTCATTATCTATAAAATATCATTTTAAACTTAAAATTTATAAAAAAAGTATCAATAAATTTAAGAATTGGTTTACGCAAAATTCACGCAAAATAATTTATTTTGCAATATTGAGTTAAAGCCACTGGAGCAACCTAATAGAGAATAATTGAGTCTTAAATTTCAAATTTTTTTCAGGTGCTTTGAGAGCACTAGGTCGCAGGTTGAAATCCTGTCGCCCCGATCGTTTATAGCAGTAAGTCTCAGCTAATAATATATTTGACCTAAAAAGTAGAGTACCCAAAAAGTGTCCAAATTTTTTAGCAAATAAATAATTTTTTTTATTACTGTTAGGATGGCAAAAAAAATCTTGAAAAAAGATATTTCTCCTAACAGCGGATTCTCCTTAATCGAATTAGTAATTGTTATTGCAGTTCTCGCAATTTTATCTGCAGTAGCCATTCCCTCATTTGTCGGAGTAAGAAATAGTGCAAAAGTATCTGCAGTAAAAAAATCTCTCGTAAACATACTCAAAGAATGTTTAGTAGCAGAATCAAATTTATTGAGTAGTCCAACTTTTAACGATATCGGTGCCTGGGATACAACTAACTCATTTGGGGATAGCAGAGGATTAAATTTTGGCTTTACTTATGATTCTGAACTTAGTTCTAGCTCTCCAATACAACCTTCAGATTCATGCTTTAGAATCGCAGCGAAATCAAATACACAAGACATGGGGGGAGTACCTATTCCAGTTCTTCCTCATTTCGAAATTTTTTTTGATAGAAGCGATAATAAAGTCAAAAAAAATTGTTCCGTTAGTGATGCAAAGACAATTAATAATAACTTTTGTGATACAAGTGCACCAGAAGGCAGTCAGTGGTAAATAACCAAAAGAATAATTTATAAAGTTGTGCCCAAAAAGTGCTCATGATTAAACTTTTAGGTTTTATTTATTCATCATCCAACTCCGAAAGCTCCCTAAGAACAAGTAAGTCTCAGTTATAGCTTCAATCTTGCGGGTGGTTTGGGAGCACTAGGTCGCAGGTTCGAATCCTGTCGCCCCGAGTCTTTAAAAACCAATTCATAGATAGAATTCCCAAGCTGTCTTTTTTATTTTGTAAGTAGTCTCATATTTAGATTTGCCCCTCTAGTCATATACTTTCTCCTGATCTAATATCTCCCTCTTATAACCCTCAGCAAGCTCATCATTATATCTGCACTCTTCAATTATTTCTACTATCTCGGAGATAGCTATAATTTTTCGATCTTGCATCATTTAATAGTTATTTTTAAGCAGCATCATATTCTTCCCTATCTTCAAGCTCTCTCATAAATCTTTTATCTAATAAGTAATTGTCTATAAGCTCTGCTGCCATTTGTATCTCAGCAGCAGGTTCTTGTAGATCTTTTTCTAATAAGTAATTGTCTATAAGCTCTAGATTATTATTTTCTATAGTTTGTTTATCGCTGTTTAATAGTTCTCTTATGTAGTTATATACAAGCTCTTGATCGTAACCACTTTCTCTAATTTCTTTCAACATTTCGTCTGGAATTTCCATAATCGTCAATCCCTTAAAAACTTCTCTATATATATAGAAACGTATTTCGAATAAAAATCAAATATTATTTATAGAATAAATTATAAGAAAAATGATCTTTGATATTAAATGTTGCGACTTCTTCCTTTACCAATTTTTATTTGCATTTATCTATTCTCTTGGTGGAGATGTAAAAAAAATATTATCGCTAGTGATAAGCAACTAAAACCTTGCATTGATTGGGCATATATAAAAAATTTATCTCTCCCACCAAAACCTTCATTTATCGAGTTTTATATTGTTTATGTTTCTTCTTTTTTTAAATTTCCTTTTGGGATAATTATTCAACAACTACCTTTCGCAAAGAAAGTAAGATATTACGAAAGAGAAATGAAATTAATATTTAATAAATGGAATTTAGAAAAAATTAAGAAAATAATTAACTAAATGTCTATCAAATCAGAATAGCTCCTCAGAGAGCCCCTCCCGACTGATATCATGCTATTTCAAACAATATCAGTGCTGTTTTTTCTGTCTCAAAAATGATTAACTATTAGATATTTAATCAGTAATATCAATAGTTCTTAGAAATCCCAAAAAAAACATCTCTAGTGCTTTGGGAGCACTAGGTCGCAGGTTCGAATCCTGTCGCCCCGACCCTAATAATCAAAGTCATAGACAGGTTTCCCAGCCTGTCTTTTTTTGGGTAATTCTCTCATAGTGAGAAAGGGTAGCTCTAGGGGGTAGCTAAAATCTTTGAAGATCCTCAAAAAGTTGCTTAATTTATAGGAAAATTGGTGGTAAGTAAGCGTTTCATTTAGAAGGTAATATTTTCTTCTTCAAGTTTTTTCTTAAGCTCCATAGGCATATAAGCAATATCTTTTTTAATTGCAACAATGGCATCTTTATACTTTTCAGGTTCAGCTAAAAGCATTTTGATCAAATCATATTGACTTTCTATTTCTTGTGAAGAAAATTTACTCATAAAAAAAGAGGGTTTTATCCCTCTATATTAGATCGATTGTCAATATTGCTTAGTTAAAGTCTGCTATATCCTAATTTTGACTGAAAAACCTTAAATGGCACTCCGGTTCCTTTCATAACTTCAAGACACTTATCTCCAACTGTTCCATATACTTCAACAGTAAAATCATCCGCAAGATTTGGATGTTCTTGTAAATATTCACCTACTGCTGGATTAGCCAAGTGCGCGATAAAAGCTTCATCATTTTTATAAGCCTCAGACCATACAAAGACTAGAGGATTTTCTGGATCCTGATCAAAAGTATGATGCAACATTCCTGGCTCAACAGCCTCAACAGCTTTATCTGTTTTTTCTGCAAGTTCTAGGTATTCAGAAACTTTATCTTCTTTTACTGTGATTTTTGCTAGAAGAATAAAAGGTGTATCTGCTCCAAAATTTGTCATGAATAAAAAGTAGTTATGCTTATCTTATTTATTTTTTAATAAAAAAGAATGATAAATACATGTATTTAAGATCTACTGGCAATAAATTAAAACCCTATTGCTACTTTGCATAGATTCGTTTTCATGTATATAGAAGAATTTATTAAATGCTTAAGTTAATCGTTTATCTAGTACTAGGCTTTTACTCAACTTATATGGAAGTAGTTCAATTAGTATCAAAAATTAGAAGATTTAAAATTATCCCAGTATCAAATCAACTACATGCTTAAAACAAGAAACCCCTCCAGAAATTCCAACTACTGAAAGGGTTATTAAATCGACTCGCAAACTATATTGAATCAATCTATGTCTTGCAGCAAACGTATAGTGTGCTGACGAGGTTTGGCCTCAATTAATTTATAGCAAAAAATTTCAAACCCCCGCTAATTTTTGTTCCTCTAGTCGTTTTTTTAGAATTGAATAATTTTGGGTAGCCCATTTTCGAGAACTATCTAGTTCAAGATCTAACTTCTCTCTAATTAATTTGCCAATTTTAAATACCTCTTCAAAACCTAGATAAATTATTACCAGCACCTTAATTATGTTTATTGCAACAGTTATTACTTTTTCAATTCTTTGATCTTGCATTTGAACTTATTGAAGCCCACTCAAATTAACAGAGGTAAGAAATTATGCAAATGCAATGAGTCATGGAGGGGGTAGCTAGAGTCTATAAAAACCTTATAAGATCTTCGAAGATGTCCCTATATTGAGTCTCAAACTCGTTCCACCCTCTACAAATAATTGTGGTTATAACTAGGGTTTTAAGGAAATGGCCTTTGATAGGCCGAGTCCTTTGGGAGCACTAGGTAGCAGATTAGAATCCTGTCGCCCCGACTCTAATAATCCAAGTCATACTAACGAGTTATCCAGACTCGCTTTTTTATTGAAAAATTTTTCCACGCTTAAAGTGAACAGATTTATAAAAACCTACCTTTTATTAAGTATCAATTAGCTTCTTCTTACCCAATCAGGAGACCCACTAAACCAATCAGCGATATCATCATTTTTAGGATCAAAATGACTTTCAGTTTCCAAACCATCAAGTCCAAGTGATTGGATCAGTCCATTTATTCCATCTGAATTTTGTTTTCCATATCTTCTTAAGCTGTTTGCTTTCTTTAACCATGTCCATATAGTTGAATTATGTTTTGCAAACTTTTCCACATAAATCCTTTCCTCCAATGAGACTGATTCATCTATTGAAATCCTCTTAACGATATCTTTAATTTTTAAACGAGTTTTGTTTGTTAGAAACATATTCATAAAAGAAGTTAATGTTTTATAGAAGTTTTTTTTATGAATGTCTTGTCAATCTTTATTTCAAGAAAAAGTTTAAATTAGGCTGTTTTCGTACACAAAAATATTCATTTCAAAATACACAAACTTATTTGGTAATATCTGCTACTTAATATGATTTGAATAACTTATGCACAATCAAGATCTATATAAGGTTCTCTAACAAATTTAGGATTTTTTAAAGATTTAAGAAAACCAATTTTTCTTGGTTTACTCAACAGGCCTTACTTATTACTACTTTGAAAAATAGTGGATAATTGTTGCTTTTATTGTTGAGACAAATTATGGGAACTCACATAAGAATCAAGTCATAGCTGGAAAAGCTAGTACTTGCAATAGGCGGTGAAGTGCTTTGGAGCAGCAGGTCGCAGGTTAGAATCCTTTAGCCCAGATCAGTTATGGCAATGGTTGAAGATAGTCATGACAACCAAAATGTATTTATACTCGGGGGATAATACTCTATTAATTTTAAATTAAAAGGAGGATAATTAAAAAGTAGAAATAAAGGAGGTTTTATGAAACTCTTTACTCCTTTCAAAAACCTCAATCATAACTTCCGAGAAATGGATTTGATTAGAGAAGCAATGAAAAACAGAAGATTAGCAAATGAAAGATTGCATGAAAACTATAGAAAAATATACAAAAACCACCAATTTGCTTAATAGTACTAAATGGAATTTTTTACAGAACTTTGGAATAATCAACCAAATATAGTTGTTGGGGTAGGTGTAGCAACAGCAATATTATTAGGAATTTATGTATTTTTACTCAGTACATATAAGTAGTAAGAGTTTCATTTAATAAATTCTTTTTTCTGGAGCATTAACAATATCAATTTACTCTTAGCAATTAAATAGATTATTTGATTACCGATGTAGGTAGTTGCAGTATAATCAATCGAATATTTAATTATTAATTTAAGTAGTTATTTTATGTTAAGAAAAAGATGATTTTTATAAAGTTATTAAAAAAATTTTTAAAGTTAATTTTCTTTCCCTTTGTTTTCCTGGACAGGCTTAGATGGCTATCAAAATGGTTTTTTTTAGATAAATGTTCATCCCCACCTCCCCATTTCGTTAAACAATCTCTCCTATTGCGTCATGGGATTAAAAATTCTGTTTGGGTTGAAACTGGTACTTATTTAGGACAAACAACTAAATTTTTAAGTGAGCATTTCAATTTTGTACATTCTATTGAACCCTCAAAGAAATGTCTAAGAATAGCAAAAAGGAATTTAAAATTTTCAAAAAATGTAGCTCTTTATGAAGGAACATCTGAATTATGTTTTGAAAAAATATGTTCATCTTTAAATGGAGATATTTGTTTTTGGTTAGATGGACATTATTCAGAGGGTATAACTTTTAAAGGAGTTTCCGATACTCCAATTTTATTTGAACTAGATACTATTAAAAAGTATTTAGGTAATTTCACAAATACTGTAATTTTGATCGATGATATTAGAACATCCCATATTGATAAAGAGAATTACCCCCCTTTAAGTTGTTATGTAAATTGGGCTGATTCTGTAGGCATGGATTGGATAATAGAACTTGACTCATTTATAATTAAGTCAAAAGATCAAACTTTCTAAATAGAATAAATCTTATAATTATTATTTTTTTTTAATCTATATGTTTAACAGATCAAAGTTCTTATAAAAATCTATTCATAAATTTAAGATAATAAGCCAAGTGAACATCTAGGTAATATTTAAATCTTTAAATTCTTATTTTTATAAATTGCTCTATAACAATTATTGAAATATTGCATAGAAAATCCTGCTCTTTCAAGAATTTCGTTTACTTCAGCAACAGTGCAATCTTGTGCTACTCCTCTTTCGGGTCCAAGATCAGCGGAAATATATTCAATATTTTTCAAGGAATTTTTTGCTCCATTAAGAACTTCTGGTTCAAAACCTTCAGCCTCGAGCTTAAACAACTTTATTCTTTTATCAGTCAAATTTTCTCTAGAGATGAAGTTATCCAGAGTTATCGTTTCAACTATAAAAGATGAAGAATAATTTCTAGGTTTTTCAAGAGATGAGTCTGCATCTTCAGGAGAATAATAAAATTTTTGAAATCCATCTTTATCCCCTAAAGCTTTATTAGTAACAAAACCTGTTATCTTTGGATTCTTGATATTTAGATTTAAGGCATCAAATTCTAACTTTCCAGGTTCAAAACCATAATAAAATAAATTTTTTAAATTTAAATTGTAGAAAAAAAGTAAAATATCTCCAAAATTTGCTCCACAATCAATAACTATATCACCTGATTCAAAATTTAATTTTTCAATTCCATAGGTTTTCCCTATCATCCTACCTTGCCAATTAATGCTGTTAACGTATCTTATTAATCCCCTATATCTTAAGTCTGAAGGAAAATTCCATTTTATATTTTCATTCTCAATAATTTCATTAATTTCAATTAATTGACCTTTGAGGCAAGGTGATAAATCTTTTTTTATTTTTAATTGAGTTCTTAATTTAAAATATTTTATATAAATTGAAGTTGGAACATAATTATGGCAAAACACCATATCAATGCTTTCTTTAATTTCTTTAAGCATTAATTTAAATATTTTCTTTAGTAACATTATTTATTTATAAAAATGGCGAATTAAAAAATCCTAATAAGTTAGATATTCCTATGAAAATCAATATAAGTATTATTTAGCATATAAAAGTAAAAATAGGCATGAATTTTAAAATCTTAAACATCAAAATCTATTATTATGTTTTGATTTTGAAGAATTAAGTTGTAGATCATTTAAAAAAAATATAGTTGACTAATTAATAGATAAATTTCTCAATCTTTTTTTTACAAAAATTTAACATCATAAATCATGGCAAATAAATTCAATTTTAAATATTATTAACACAAGATAAGAATTCTAGGATTTGAAAATCACAAATATAAATTATAATTTTTTGAGTTTAATATCTTTTTTTGTATTAATTACTACATATAGTGATTACTCGTTGGCTAATGAAAATACTAATCAATTAATTATTAGCCCAATAATCAAAAGGGTTCAAGATGAAAAACCTAAAGAACCGGAACCTACTCCTGGATTGAGCTTTGGCATTCCAAGTGCAATGGGTTCGTCCTGGAAGGATGTATTCGTATCAGTTGCTTATACAGCTGATTATGATGAAGGTTTCTTTACTTGGCATAATCAAAATAATAAAAAGGTTGCTGATGGATCAATGAATTTTGGGTTTGGATTTGGAGATCCAAATGAATCTATAGGAGGAGAAATATCTGTTGGAATTATCAGTTTATTGTCTCAAAATGGGGAGAGCGGTTTTGGAGCGGATGGAACTGCCGGATTAAAATTTCATAAAGCATTGCCTTCTTTATTTAATACGCATGCAGCAATTGCATGGACAAACCCAATTAAGTGGGGAGAAGCCACTAAAAAAGATACTATTTATGGAGTTATTAGTAAAGAGTTTGAAATCAGACCAGACACTAATAATAAGTTCCCCTCCTTATTAACACTTGGGGTGGGGACTGGGTCACACAGATCAAATAGGACAATTGACAATAATAGAAATGATCCAAATTTATTTGGAGGTTATGGCGTACAGATATTACCAAGAGTGTCTATTGCATCCAGTTGGAATGGAAATGCATTAAATGCAGGTATTGGTCTAAGTCCTTTCGATTTTCCTTTAAATTTTTCTATTGGTGTATCTGATATTACTAATAACTCAACTGATGGTGCTCAGTTCAATTTAAATACAGGTTATTCATTTAGGTTTTAATATTAATTATGAACAAAATTATCATCAAAAAACTAAAAAGATTTTTATTCATCTTTGTTTTTTTCCTTTTTTTTACTCAACAGAATTGTTTCGCTGGCAAGAGTGAGAAGGGAGGTGGAGATTCAGGCAAATCAAGTACCACAGGGAAAAGATCATCTAATACCGAATGTGGAACTTCTGCAGGTAAGACTACAAGTTCAACAGAATGTGATGCTGCATTATCATCTGCGGCAACTAATTCAAGCGTTTTTTCATGGGGAGGCATGCCTTCTATCACACCTAATACAGGAATAGCTAACTATCTTGGAGGTAGTTCATTTGAAATAAGTTTTGTCCCTGGAACGACAACGTTAGTTACTAACTCTATTGGATTAGAACTTAGTATTACAAGTGCTTTCACAACAGAGGGGGCTTCCTTAATAACAAGCTCTCCCATTGGTTTAGCTAATAGCACTTCACTTGTAAATTTCAATAATATTGATTCAATAAGTTTATCAATAGGTTTAAACCTCACTACTTCAAATGATTTATCACCTGCATTGTCTTTAACAGCTTCAGAGAGTGAAGTTACAGTGCAAACAAATGAATCAGCCAATAAGATAGTTGAATCAAACAGTATAGGTATATCAAGTGGAGTTGTTTTAACTGTTTCTCCAATAGTTGCCCAAAATATTCAATCATCAATTGCCAATTCTGGATTAGCTTCTTTAGCCTCAATAGCAGAGGGTCAAGGCTTCACACAAGCAACCATTAATGAAATAAACTTGAATAATTCTTTGAATGCATTACTCAATACTGGCAATAATAATTCCAATGTTGAAACAATTCTACCAACTGCACTAAATGATGCATTAGATGCAATATCACAAATAATGCCTATAGTTAAACAGGGAGACAATAGCAAAATTGCTAAAATTGCAAGAGCATTACACGATATAAAAATTAATTCAATGCCAGGATTAAAATAATTATTAAATCTTTCTTTTCTAAAGTTATCAAATTTTGATTATTCGAATGTTTTAGAGGAGCATTCCAGTAATCGGTTTAATTCCATTATTTCTTCGTTTCTAAATTCGCGATATTTACCTACTGGTAAGTCTAAATTAATATTCATAATTCTGATGCGCTTTAATGATTTTACCTTGTACCCCAAGGTCTCACACATTCTCCTGATCTGACGGTTAAGTCCTTGCGTGAGTATAACTTTAAATTTTCTTGGACCCAATTGTTCTATAAAACATTTTTTAGTTATGGTGTCTAATATTTTAACTCCATTACTCATTCTTTGAATGAAGTCTTTATCAATATAACGATTAACGCTTACGATATATTCTTTTTCATGATTATTTCTTGATCTGAGTATCTTATTTACGATATCTCCATCATTAGTTAAAAAAATCAATCCCTCACTCTTCTTATCCAATCTACCAATAGGGAAAATTCTTGTAGGGTAATTAATAAAATCTATAATATTGTCGGGTTCTACTCTTCTATCTGTTGTGCAAATAATTCCAACAGGTTTATTAAATGCTAAATAAACTTTTTTTTTAATTGACTTTTCTAAAATGTGACCTTCTACTTCTACTTGATCACCTTCGTTTACCTTAGTACCTATTTCAGGAATTTCTCCATTAATGGTTACTTTTCCTTCTTCAATAAGCCTATCTGCTACTCTTCTAGAACAGTAACCGACTTCGCTCAAATATTTATTTATCCTTATGGCCATAATATTAAAGTTACCTTTTATATTTTATATTTTGTTGTCTTCGCAAAAAAATTAGCAAAATCATTCAAGAAGTTTAATTGGCAAGCATTTTACTAAAACAAACTCATTTGATTGATAGGCTTTTTATCCACTTTTTCTATTACCCAACCATTAGATGACCAACTCCTTATGTCTAGTTGTAAACTTTTTAATTCATGAGCATCTTTAACCTGCTCTATCCATTCTTCTTCATATCCATCAGGAACAACCACAGGCATACGGTGATGAAAAGCTTTCACCAAAGCATTTGATTCAGTTGTTAAAATGCAGCAACTCTCTAATTCAGAACCGTTAGGTGAGGTCCACTTACTCCAGATTCCTCCCAACCAAAAAGTCTCATAATTCTCCTTCCTAATACGATATTTTTTTTCAAAAAATCCGCTAGCTGGTATTAAGCATCTTTTGTGTTTCCAACTTCCAATAAATAATTTTTTTCCCCCTACACTCTCTAACCTTGCATTAAAGGGTCTTGGTCTTTCTTTAGCAAATGGGTATTTTACCCAAGGTGAAATAAAACCCCACAACATAAAAGTAGTTTTAATTCTTCCTTCATTTTTAATTACAAGAATAGGATTAGTAGGTCTTATAAAATCTTGCGGTTCATAATTACTTTCAAGGGTGCTCGAATAGTTTTGTCTCAAAAACTTTGGTAATTTATCAAACTTAGTTTTTAGCTCAAATCTCCCACACATTAATTTTAAAATTTCTTAAACACATTCTATAAAGTGAGTTAAATTTTTTCAGTGAGTGAAATTCATCAAATAATTAAAAGAATATATAAATTTTTAAAAGCTCTCTCAAATTTAATTTGAATGTTTCATTATTAAATGATGACTGATCCAACCTTATATTTATCTATGTTTCTTGGACTTGGAGGAGTATTTGTATTAATCTCCTCTTTCCATGATGATGATGATAGCAATGACGATGGCGAAAAACATGCTTATAATTTGCATCACGCTGATATGGCAAGGCAGCTTATTAGTTAGATAATCAAAAACAATAATTTAAAAAATCACTTTTTTTATACCTCATTAATGAAGTAAATAATCCCATTACTATTTCATTTAGAAAATTCTTAATTAGATCCGATTTAAATTTTTATATTTTAAAAACGCAATATTTTGTAAATTATAAAATCATTACCTACTAACCAAATAAATAAACCACCTAATGAAAGAAAAGGAGCAAACGGTATAACTTGTCTAAACCTAACTAAATCAAAAGATAAGCCCACCAAACAATAGATTGCTGCAAATATATATGAAATACCCACAGCAAATAATGTTCCAATTGGACCAAGCCAAATGGCAAGCATTGCCACTAATTTGGAATCTCCTCTGCCAATTGCATCTTTTTTAAAAATATATTTAGCTAAATATCTCAGAGATTCAAAACTCAAGAATGATATTGCAGATGAACCAAGCCCCCTTGTCAATAAATTGAAATCAATAAATTTA
>CACAQP010000014.1 GCA_902534685.1 uncultured Prochlorococcus sp. | reverse complement strand
CACTTTTGTGTGTGGCGTATCCTAAGTCAGATTTGAATGTTGTTATTGGTAAAGAAGTTGAAGATGATTTATATAATGATCAATTTGGTAAGTATCAAACATGAAATTAAGTTCAGTTGATGTTTATATAGATTGGCCAGTTTCAATAAAACTGAAAAATTTAAGGAAATTCGTTATCACAAATTTAGAAACAAAAGGCGATGTAATTCGATGGTCAATTGTTGACATACAAAAATCTATTGACTTTTGTGGTACGAAAAAAATTAGAATCAAAGCTGTCTTAGCTAATTAAATAAGAATATAAATTGAAATATTTTTATTAATGGAAATTTCACCAACCATATTTATTATCCCAACGGGTATAGGCTGCGAGATTGGAGGTTTTGCTGGGGATGCACTTCCTGTGGCTAAATTATTAGCATCGGCAAGTGGATGTTTAATTACTCATCCAAATGTTATGAACGGTGGGAATCTTTCTGAAAAAGATCAAAATATTTTTTATGTTGAGGGTTATAATCTAGACCGACTTGCTAAAGGAGAAATCGCCTTAAAAAGGGTAAAGCAACAGAAAATTGGGATAATTTTTGATTCAGGAATTGAAAGTGAAATATTAGTAAGACATTTACAAGTAGCTGATGCTTGCGTTTCTACTTTAGGAATTAACGTTCATTCTTATGTTGTTACAAAAAAACCATTAAACATAGTTATTGACTCTGATTCGTCAAAAATTAGTGGTGGCCTAATTGAAAATCCTGATACTTTAATTAATGCTGGTAAATGTTTGATGGAAAAAGGAGTTACAGCAATAGCAATTGTGGCAAAATTTCCAGATGATTCAGATTCTCCAGAAACAAATATTTATAGAGAAGGAAAAGGGGTTGATCCTATTTCTGGAGTCGAAGCGGTTATAAGTCATCTCATCAGCAAATTCTTAAAAGTTCCTTGCGCTCATGCACCAGCTTTAGATCCAGTTGAGTTGAATGATAATTTAGATCCTCGTGCTGCTGCAGAAGAAATTGGATATACTTTTTTACCATCCGTATTGATTGGTTTAAGCAATGCGCCCGATATTGTTGAATTACCTAATAAAAATGAATTTATCTCACTACACCCTAATCAAATTGAATCTATTGTTGTGCCAAATGGGGCACTTGGTGGAGAGGCAGTACTGGCAGGTATTGAAAAAGGTTTAAATATTATCTCTGTAAAAAATCAAAATACATTAAAAGTGACAAATGAGTTTTATGATTATCCTAATCTTTTTGAAGTGAATAATTATTTAGAAGCTGCAGGCACAATTCTTGCTATCAAAAAAGGTATCAATCTTAATTCAGTTAAACGGCCTCTAAAAAAAATCCAACAGTTTTCTTATCGTGATTAATAAGATATTGCAATTGGAACTCTCCAGTCACTTCCCAACGATTGACTGCTTAGTTTAAGAATAGGGGGAGCCTGCTTTCTTTTGAATTCCGCTTTTTTGATAAGTGATATTATTTTTAAAATTAATTCTTTTTTATATCCATCTTCTTCTAGTTGTTGTAAATCTTTTTTCTCTTCAATAATTCCTTTCAGAATATTATCTAAAATAGAATAAGGTGGGAGGGAGTCTGTATCTAATTGATTAGGACCTAATTCGGCACTTGGAGCTTTCATACGTATATTTTCTCCAATTATATTTACATTAGTATCAAACATATATGATTTTCTATGATTAATTGAATCTTCACTATCAAGCCAATTGCATAATTTAAAAACATTAGTTTTATATAAATCCCCAATTACAGATAATCCACCATTCATATCACCATAAAGTGTGCAATATCCAACAGCTAGCTCTGATTTATTTCCTGTTGAAAGTAATAAATGCTTTTCTTGATTAGCTAAAGCCATCAAAAGCGTGCCTCTGATCCTTGATTGAATATTTTGATTTGTTATTTCAGCCATTTCGAAAGATATGGTTTTCATAAAAGATTCTTCAAAAGAGCTCATCAAGTTTTCAATTGGGATGCTATTAAAATTTATTTTTAATCTTCTCGCTAAATCTTTCGCATCACTCTTTGAATGAAATGAGCTCCATTTAGAGGGCATTGAAACGCAATAAATATTATTACTGCCAAGAGCAGCTGTAGCAATTGCTGAAACTAGTGCTGAATCAATGCCACCACTTAGTCCAATTAAAGCTGTTTTAAAACCGCATTTTTGAGCATAATCCTTAACACCAAGGACTAATGCATCAAAAATTGATGACATTTCAGACTTTTCAAATTTATTTTTTTGAGGTTTTGTTTGCTCGATGTCCCAACAGAAGATGTCTTCTGAAAAAGATTTTAATTGCTTAATTTTAGATCCATTCTTATCAAGAATAAAACTATTTCCATCAAAAATTAAATTATCATTTGCTCCAATCTGGTTTACATATATCAGCGGTACTTGAAGATATTGAGCAGCAAAACTGGAAACTTTGGATCTTAGCTCTAATTTTTTAAAGGTATATGGGGAGGCCGATAAATTCACTAAGATATCAACTTTTTTTTTCTTCAAATCAAAAATAGGGTTCTTTTTATGAATACCTCTACCTTCTATACTTTTGTTGACCCATAAATCCTCACATATAGTAAAGCCAAGTCGCCAAGTTTTATTATTAATTTCTTTTGTCAATACGGAAACTTTTTCTTCTGATCTAAAGTATCTTTTCTCATCAAATACTTCATAGGTTGGAAGAATAATTTTACGAGCAATTATTTTCCATTCACCGTGCTCAAGTAATGCAATAGAGTTATAAAGATTTGGGAAAAAAGAATCATTTATTATCTCAGCTATCCCTACTGTGATACTCAAGTTCCCATATTTTTTATTAATATCTGAAGCTAATTGGTCAAGAATTTGATATTGTTTTTTTACTAAATTTTTTTTTAAAAGTAGGTCATTTGCTGGATATCCCCATAATGATAATTCTGGAGTAAGAACTAAATTAGCTGAAGATGAGCTAGCTTTCGAAGCAGTACAAAGTATTTTTTTTGCATTTCCCTCTAAATCTCCAACAACTGGATTAATTTGAGCAAGTAAAAACTTCATTCAACTAATTTAGTAGATTCATATAAATTATTCTTTTTAACAATATCTATTAATGAGGTTGGTAAATTAGAAAAATTAAAATTTGACCTGAACTTAGAACTTGAGATGTTAGGGATTTTTATTGTTGAAATCTTAAATTTCACTTTATTAATTTCTAACATTTTAAGAGTATTTGATTCAATAGGATATCCCTCTCTTAAAATCACTAAGAAACTAACCCTATTATTAATTTTATCAAAATTTTTCCAATAGAAAATATCTTTAATTAAATCACTTCCTATAACAAAATCTAAATTATTAAATTCATAAATTTTTTTGCATTTTTTAATTGACTCAACTGCCCATTGGCTACTAATACTTTGATTAAATAAAATTTTAGGATTATCTAAATCTTCAATAAGAGTTTTTAATAGATGGCTACGAATTGAGATATGCTCTTTGTGTTTTTTTTTGGGGTTGTTGCTCACATAACTAATAGTAAAAGCATATATTTTTGATAATTCTTCAAGTATTTTTTTATGCCCAATGGTAGGTGGATCAGCACTAGTACCAAATAATGCAATGCTTTTTTCCATTTAACTTTTAGGGAAGAATGCTAATAAAATTTTTATTTAAATTTCTATTTGAGAAATAAATACTTAAGTGGTTCAAAATGTCTGGATCATTAAAAGTTATATTTTGAATCATAATAGCTGGTTCTATAGAAGAAGCTTTGCTTCTAATAAATATTTCTTTTGCTGCTAATTTCCCTAGGATTTTTGTAGAATGGATCGCGATTGCTGCTTGAATTATTGCTATGGGTCCGTAAGGCAATAATGAAAGCCCATTAGTAAAAGGTGCTGTTAATAGAATTACTTTCTTTATAAGGTTAAAAGATGTATTAACGCCCACTTGAGTGAATCCCAAGAATAAATTATTAATGGATATATTTTTAAATATTTTTCTTGTAGATTCACCTTTCAACTTTAAGCCGTAAATCTTACTTAACTCGCTTATCAATGCACTATCCAGTGCGAAACTACCAGCAATGTCAAATAAAATAAAAGGATTAAGAGCTACTGCTGATGCCTTAATAGTCGAAAATTTACCAATAGTCGACTGAGCTAATTTCTGTCTTTTTTTTAATCTATGCTTTTTTATCTGAAGAAACAGTTTATCTGCTAATTGCAGAGAATTTAAGGTTAATAATAATTCTCCATGTTGATTTATTGTTTGTGTGAGGTAGTTTTTAAGATTGTCTTCATGATTAATAATAATGGGAATATTTAAATCTCTTGGAATTTTAAACTTTATATTTTCTATTATTTCATTTAATTCATTTTTTTTAAAAAGATCGACTTTATTTAAGACTATAATAAGTTTTTTCCCATTTTTAATAAAGGAACTAATTTTGCTTACTTCATTTCTATTAATATCTCCTGCCACTACAAATAAAATAATATCTGAATGATTTATAAGAGAGTAGTTTTTAATAGGGAACTTTAAGTTGCAGAAATCAAATCCTGGCGAATCTAGTAATTCTATACTTTTAAGCTTTTGACCTTTAAAGGCCCACTCTTCCGAGAGTATTTCTTTTGTAGACCCATTGATAATATCTGTTTTAAAGATTTCTTTTTTTAATAAAGAATTTAAAATAGAGGATTTACCTACACCTGATTTACCATATGCACCAATCCTTATTGTTTTTTCTTTGAACCTAAAAAGCTGTTGATTAAAATAAATAATTTCTTTATTAAAAAAACTTTTTTCATGGTTAGTAAGATCTATAGTCTCCCACCAATTTTTTAAAAGTAAATAATTTTTTTTTATTCTCGGTTGTTTCATAATTATTTTTTCCACCAACCAGCTAATACAGACAAAACAGCTTCTGCACCAATAATTCCCACGAATCCACCAAATTCATCTACTACTACTTTCACTCCTTTATGATTCTTGTCAAATCTTGTTAATAATTGATCTGCCTTAATCATTTCAGGAATGTAATCAACTGGGGCACAAATTTCTGATAATAATTTTTTATCTTCTCCTTTAATTAGTTCTGCTAGAATTTTCTCACGTTTAACTACGCCTTGTATTTTGTCAACTTTATCTCCCAAAATCACCCACCATGGCGAATTGTCTGACATTATGAGTTTTGATATTTCTTCAAGATTTGAAGAGCCATCAAGACAAGGTGCTGATACCCTAGGGATCATCAAGTCTTTGGCTTTTAAATCATTTAATTGAAAAACCTTAAATATCATCGCGGCCTCATCAGGTTCAATCAAACCTTTCTGACTACCAATTTTTGCCATTTGTCTAATTTCTTCTTCATCAGTAGAGATTTCATTTTCTGCAGTAATTACTGGAAATATTTGCTCTATTAATATTAGAAATGGTCTCATTAAAGTGTTTAATATTCTCAAGATTGGAACGGATAATAATGCTATTTGTATTGAAAATCTTGTTCCAAGAGCCTTGGGTAGTACTTCTCCAACTAAGACAACAACTATATAAAAAGCAATTGAAAAAAGAGTTAAGCCCAAACTACTATTGATTACTAATGCTCCATACACTCCTAAAATAAGACTTCCAATTATATTAAATCCATTATTGGTTATTGTTATTACAGTTAACGTTCTCCCAAGATGTTTCCTAAGTTTAAGGAGTTGATTTGCAGAACTTTTAGGCTTCTGTTTTGATGCTATTTCTAAAATTCTTATTGAATTTACAGCTAAAAAAGCTGCCTCTACTCCCGAACAACATGCAGATCCAATTAAGATTGTGATAATCAGCAAAATTAAACCGTAAACACTTGGTTCCATTAAGATAGATTAAAAACTAAATCTGTTTTAATTCATTCTTCCATTTTTTTTTAAAACACGCCAATACAAATAACATGTTTACACCTAACAAAAAAGTTTTTGAAAAAAGAAGAGAAATTTTCCTTGATAAACTTTGTGGAAAAGCTGCTATTATTCCTGGAGCTAAACTTGTGCAGCATCATGCTGATTGTGAATATCCTTTTAGACAAGATAGTAATTTTTGGTATTTAACTGGTTTTGATGAGCCGGATGCGGTCGCTCTTTTCTTATCGCATAAGCCTAAGGGAGAAAGATTTATTTTGTTTGTTGCTCCTAAAGATGTTCTTAGTGAAGTATGGCATGGCTTTAGATGGGGTTTAGATGGCGCTGAAAAGGAGTTTAATGCTGATAAAGCCCACTCAATAAATGAATTAAAAGACTTACTCCCAGATTATATAAATGGTGCTGATGAACTGGTTTTCTCAATCGGTAAGCATCCATTTATTGAAAAAATAATATTGGAGATCTTTTCTAAACAACTTGAAAACCGATCAAGATTGGGCATTGGTGCAAATTCTATAAAATCTCCAGAAATTTATCTTAATGAGATGAGATTAATTAAAAGTGAATTTGAAATTAATAGAATGAGAGAAGCAACACAAATTTCTGCAGAAGCTCATGAACTAGTTAGAGAATGTATCTCATCTAAAAAAAATGAAAGACAAATTCAGGGCCTTTTGGAGGGATATTTTTTGGAAAAAGGTGCAAGAGGACCTGCCTATAACTCTATTGTTGCTTCAGGAGATAATGCGTGTATTCTGCATTACACTTTAAATAATGCTCCCCTCAATAATGGGGATTTATTATTAGTAGATGCAGGCTGTTCATTAATTGATTATTACAATGGAGACATAACACGAACTATTCCAATAAGCGGAAAATTTTCTAGTGAGCAGAAAGTTATCTATGAAATTGTATTAAATGCCCAGAAAACAGCAATTAAAAGCGCCGTAACTGATTCAAACTCTAGTAATGTGCATAATGTTGCGTTAACAATTCTTGTAGATGGATTAAAAGAAATTGGTTTATTGTCTGGCAGTACTGAAGAGATAATTGATAATCAATTGTATAAACATCTTTATATGCATAAAACCGGACATTGGTTGGGTTTAGATGTTCATGATGTTGGGGCATACAGGATGGGTGACTATGAAGTGCCTTTAAAGAATGGAATGATTCTTACCGTAGAACCAGGAATTTATATAAGCGATAGGATCCCAGTTCCTGATGGACAACCAGATATTGATGAAAAATGGAAAGGTATCGGGATAAGAATCGAAGATGATGTCTTGATTAATGATGAAAACCCAGAAATTTTAAGTATTGCTGCACTTAAAGAAATTTCTGACTTAGAATTTTAAAAGTTGACTTATCTAGTTAATAGATTTATTTTTAAAAAGTTTAAATTTCAATAAATGGATAAATTAAATTCATATGACTCTAAACTCGTTCAGGCAAGAGGTTTGGCTAGTCAACTTGGAATGTTCGCCGAAGAAAACGATATCCCTAAAGATCTTTGGGATAAATTAGAGGCTACAATTTATGATTTTTATCAAGTTTCATATGATAGATAAATTTTTTTTTGGAAAAAATCGATAACTTAAAAAAAAATTTTTGAATAAATTAATCAAAATGTGTCCATAAACTGATAAATTATTTATTGAATTAAATATAGTGAATGACTTCATCAGATAAGTTAAATCAAAATTCAACAGAAAAAAAGGGAAAAAACAGTGCTCCTCAAAAATCTAAAAGTTCTTCTCCCAACACAGGAATGATGGGTGCTACAGCTGTAATGGCAGCTGCGAAGATAGACGAAGACGGAGTACCTTCTGGTTATACCCCCAAACCTGATGAAGGAAGGTTTATTATTAAAGTGTTATGGCTACCTGATAATGTTGCTTTAGCAGTAGATCAAATAGTAGGAGGAGGTCCAAGCCCTCTTACTTCTTATTACTTCTGGCCTAGAGATGATGCTTGGGAAAAACTAAAAAGCGAACTAGAGAATAAGGCTTGGATTACTAATAATGAAAGAGTTGAGATATTGAATAAAGCCACTGAAGTAATTAATTATTGGCAAGAAGAGGGTAAAACTAAAAAATTAGAAGAAGCTAAGTTAAAGTTCCCTGAAGTTACTTTTTGTGGAACTGCTTAAAATTAGTTTTTTGCCGCTTGAATTCTTGCCTCAGCTTTTGAAATTTCTTTCAAGGCTTTAATCTTCTCTGGATTTTTCTCATTTTCAGAAAATTTACTAATTGCTAATTTTGCTTCTTTTAGATCTTGTTCTGCATTCTGAACATTAATTTCAGATCCAATTTCTGCATTGTTTACTAAAACTATGACCTCATCTGATTCAATTTCAGCGAAGCCACCCATTAAGGCTATTGATTTCCACTGAGAATTCATTCTTAGCCTTAAAACGCCAATATCTATAGCTGTAACTAAAGAAATATGTCCTGGTAATACCCCTAACTGACCAGTGGTGCTAGGGAGGATAACTTCTTCAGCTTCGCCTTGAAAAATGTCTTTATTCGGAGCTAAAACTTTAAGAGAAATTGCCATTAATTTAAAAACTATTGAGGGTTATAGGATTATTTGGATATTTATTTTCCTGACTTTATTTTCTCAGCTTTTGCTTTTACTTCATCAATGTTACCAACTAAGTAAAATGCCTGTTCGGGTAGATCATCTAATTCACCCGATAAAATCATGTTGAAGCCAGCGATGGTGTCTTCTAATTTCACATATTTTCCAGACATTCCTGTAAATATTTCTGCTACAAAGAAAGGCTGGGAAAGGAATTTTTCAATTTTTCTAGCCCTGTCTACAGTTAATCTATCTTCTTCAGAAAGCTCATCTAAACCAAGGATGGCAATGATGTCTTGTAGTTCTTTATATCTTTGCAAAGTTGATTGTACAGCTCTAGCCGTTTTGTAATGCTCATCACCCACGACTGATGGTTGGAGCATAGTACTTGTAGAGTCTAAAGGGTCAACTGCTGGATAAATCCCCTTCGCTGCAAGAGCCCTTGCAAGAACAGTAGTAGCATCTAGATGAGCGAAGGTTGTTGCTGGAGCTGGATCAGTCAAGTCATCAGCAGGCACATAAACAGCCTGAATAGATGTTATTGATCCTTCTAATGTAGATGTAATTCTCTCTTGCAATTCACCAACATCAGTTCCCAGAGTTGGTTGGTATCCAACCGCTGAAGGCATTCTTCCTAGCAAAGCTGACACTTCAGAACCAGCTTGAACGAATCTAAAAATGTTATCAACAAACAGGAGAACATCCTGTTTATTAACATCTCTAAAATGTTCAGCCATTGTAAGTGCTGATAAGCCAACTCTCATCCTGGCACCAGGAGGCTCATTCATCTGTCCAAAACATAGTGCTACTTTTGATTGAGTTAAGTCATCTGCATTAATAACTCCTGATTCTTTAAATTCTTCATATAAATCATTTCCCTCTCTTGTTCTTTCTCCTACACCTCCGAAGACAGAAACCCCACCGTGTTCCTTGGCTATATTATTGATTAATTCTTGAATAAGAACTGTTTTCCCTACACCAGCACCTCCAAACAATCCAACTTTCCCACCCTGTCTATAGGGAGCCAAAAGGTCAATAACTTTTATACCTGTTTCAAAAACTTTTGGCTTAGTCTCCAAGTCAGTTAATTTCGGAGCAGATCTATGAATTGGAGCAGTATTTTTAGTTTTTACAGGCCCTTGCTCGTCTACAGGTTCTCCTAATACATTAAATATTCTTCCTAAAGTAGCTTCTCCTACAGGTACAGATATTGGTGCACCTGTATCGATTGCCTCCATACCTCTTACAAGGCCGTCTGTACCGCTCATTGCCACCGCTCTTACCCTATGGTCTCCGAGGAGTTGTTGGACCTCTGCAGTGAGCGCTATTTCTTGACCTGCAGGATTTTTTGCTTCAATTCGTAAAGCATTTAATATTTTAGGTAATTTTCCTGCTGGAAATTCTACATCGAGAACTGGGCCGATTACCTGACGTACCACGCCTTTTGTTTGTGAAGAAGTTGATGGAGTTGCTACCATTTTTTATTGTTTGGTGATGATTAGCTGATTTTTATCAGCTCATAATCCGAAAATACTACCACCTCATGGGTAGATTCGTTAAATGGGTTCGGCCAACCGCACAGTTAAAGTATGGTTTAATTGGCGCTTCACAGATTATGTTGTTGATGATACGGATAGAGGTTTTCTCTTTCCATTTAATGACGTAAAGCGTCTCAATTATGATCCTCCATTAATCTATGGCAGCTGTTTCACTTACAGTCTCTACAGTAAAACCACTGGGAGATAGAATATTTATTAAGGTTTCCCAATCTGAGGAAAAAACCGCTGGGGGCATACTTTTGCCCGATTCAGCTAAAGAAAAACCTCAAGTAGGAGAAGTTGCTCAGGTAGGTCCTGGGAAACTTAATGAAGATGGCTCTCGACAAACTCCAGAAGTGAGTATTGGCGATAAAGTCTTGTACAGCAAATATGCTGGAACAGACATTAAATTGGGAGGAGATGAATACGTCTTACTCTCAGAAAAGGATATTTTAGCTGTAGTAAGCTAAATTATTTGTTTCAAAAATTATTAAAACTTATTACTAAATTGCTGCCTAAACATGGCTAAAAGAATTATTTACAATGAGCAAGCTCGAAGAGCGCTCGAGAGAGGGATTGATATCCTTGCTGAGTCTGTGGCTGTAACGCTTGGACCTAAAGGAAGAAATGTTGTCTTAGAGAAAAAATTTGGTGCTCCACAAATCATTAATGATGGTGTAACAATCGCCAAAGAGATTGAATTAGAGGACCACATCGAAAATACAGGTGTTGCATTAATCAGACAAGCTGCTTCAAAAACTAATGATGCGGCTGGTGATGGCACTACAACAGCTACTGTATTAGCTCATGCGATGGTTAAAGCGGGCTTGAGAAACGTTGCTGCAGGAGCGAATGCAATTACTTTGAAAAAGGGTATAGACAAAGCTACTGAATTTCTTGTAGGAAAAATTCAGGAGAATTCTAAACCTATCAGCGATAGTAATGCTATAGCTCAATGTGGAACTATTGCTGCTGGAAATGACGAAGAGGTTGGCCAGATGATTGCCAATGCTATGGATAAAGTTGGTAAAGAGGGTGTCATTTCCTTAGAAGAAGGAAAATCAATGACCACCGAATTAGAAGTAACTGAGGGGATGCGTTTTGATAAAGGATACATTTCGCCTTATTTTGCAACTGACACAGAGAGAATGGAGGCGGTTCTTGATGAACCATATATTCTTTTGACAGATAAAAAAATTGCTCTAGTACAAGATTTAGTTCCTGTTTTAGAGCAAATAGCTAAAACCGGCAAGCCACTTGTCATTATTGCAGAAGATATTGAAAAAGAGGCTTTAGCAACCCTTGTAGTCAACAGATTAAGAGGTGTATTAAATGTTGCGGCAGTTAAAGCGCCTGGATTTGGTGATAGAAGAAAAGCTATGCTTGAAGATATGGCTGTTCTAACTAATGGTCAACTCATTACTGAGGATGCAGGTCTCAAATTAGAGAATGCTACTCTAGAAATGCTTGGAACAGGTAGAAGAATAACCATTAATAAAGAGACTACAACAATAGTCGCTGAAGGCAATGAGAAATCAGTTAGTGCGAGATGTGATCAAATTAAGAAGCAAATGGAAGAAACAGATTCTTCTTACGATAAGGAAAAGCTTCAAGAACGTCTAGCAAAATTAGCTGGAGGGGTTGCAGTTATTAAGGTCGGAGCTGCAACTGAAACTGAGATGAAGGATAAAAAACTTCGTCTTGAAGATGCTATAAATGCTACAAAAGCTGCAGTCGAAGAAGGAATTGTACCTGGAGGAGGAACAACTCTTGCTCACTTATCACCAATCCTTAAAGATTGGGCTGATAAAAATCTAGAGGGAGAGGAATTAATTGGAGCTAATATCGTCGAAGCTTCACTAACTGCTCCTCTCATGAGAATAGCAGAAAACGCTGGTTCGAATGGCGCTGTTATAGCTGAAAATGTAAAATCTAAACCATTTAATGATGGATTTAATGCTGCTACCGGAGAATATGTTGACATGTCCTCCGCTGGGATTGTTGATCCTGCAAAAGTTACTCGTTCTGGATTACAAAATGCAGCTTCGATTGCAGGAATGGTCCTTACTACAGAATGTATAGTTGCAGATCTACCTGAGAAAAAAGAGCCTTCTCCAGCAGGAGCTCCAGGCATGGGTGGTGATTTTGATTATTAAATAAATAATCAATATATTAAATTTAATCTGAGGGTCATTAAATGATCCTTTTTTTTACTTATGAAATCCAGCCGGCACTAAGAATAATTGCTAGAGATAAAAATATAATTAAAAAAGTCCAAGTTATTTTGTTCAGAGATGCTTCTGCACTACTTGCGCTGTTAAACATTGAACTCCCACTTGCAGCTATCCCTCCCATCCCATCACCTTTGGGGCTATGCAGCAAAACTAGAAGAATGAGAATGACTCCCGAAAATACCCATATCCAGCTAAAAACTTGAACCATTGCTAAGAAAAATTTGTCTATACTTTAAACGTGTTGAACTACTTTATTATAACCCTTTAACTCTAATTCTTTGATTAAAGATTTTCCTGTCATTTCTCTTGGAATTGGTAGACTTAACAGCTGTAATAAAGTTGGCGCAATATCTGCTAATCCAGCATTATCCCTTAAATTAATTTCATTTCCCATATTCGGGATTTTTCTTTTTTCACCCTCAATAAAAATCAAGGGCACTTTATTCATGGTGTGTGCGGTCCATGGTTCTCCAGTAGGACCTTTCATTACTTCAGCGTTACCGTGATCGGCTGTTATAAGTATGCTCCCACCCATTTCTCCAGTAGCATTAACTATTTGACCAACACATTTATCAACCATTTCTATAGCTTTAATCGTAGCGTCCATGTTGCCAGTATGACCTACCATATCAGGATTAGCGAAATTGATTACTACAAAAGCATAGTTTCCACTTTTTATTGCTTTAGAACAAGAAGAAGTTAATTCTTCCGCAGACATTTTTGGTTCCATATCATAAGTCGCGACTCTGGGTGATGGAATTAAATGTCTCTCTTCTCCTGGTAAAGGAATTTCTACTCCCCCATTGAAAAAATATGTTACGTGGGGATATTTTTCTGTTTCTGCAGTTCTGTATTGCTTAAGTCCGTTTTCTGAAACTATTTGACCAATAAAATTGTTTAGAGACTCAGGAGGAAATGCAACTTTAACTGGGATGTTTGGGTCATATTGAGTGAAAGTAACTAAATCTAAGTTTGGAAAAACTTTTCTTTTGAAGTCTGAAAAATTTTTTTCTGAAAGGGATTTGATTATCTGTCTTGCTCTATCGGGCCGGAAGTTAAAGAAAATCAAACTATCCCCATCCTTAAGATAGTTTTCCGAAATTCGTATCGGCTCTATAAATTCATCTGTAATATTATTGTCATAACTTTGTTTTATGTAATCTTGTGGAGAAATGTCGGTTATTTTAATATTTGGATCAGTCAAATTAACATATGCTTTTTCTGTCCTTTCCCACAAGAGATTTCTATCCATAATCCAGTATCTTCCACATATGGAGGCTATTTCGCCTATTTGGAATTCTTTTATGCTTGACTCTATTTGGCTTAAATATTTAGATGCACTTTTTGCAGGGGTATCTCTTCCGTCAGTAATAATATGAATCGCAACTTTTTTTATGCCGTGATCCGATGCCCATTTTAATAAACCTAGTAAATGATCAATATGACTATGAACGCCTCCATCAGAACATAATCCAGCTATGTGCAATGTTGAATCATTTTTCTTTAATGAATCTGCTATCTTTTTAAAATAATTGACTTGTGATAATTGATTGTTTTTTATAACATTTGTAATCCTTACAAGTTCCTGTTCTATTATTCTTCCAGACCCAATGGTTAGATGTCCTACCTCTGAATTACCCATTTGACCATCTGGAAGGCCTACATCAGCGCCACTGGCGTTAATCAGAGTATGAGGATAAGCATGCCATAATGAATCCATTATTGGAGTATTTGCATTCTTTATAGCATTGTCTGATTTATCTTCTCGATATCCCCATCCATCTAAAATTGCAAGAACTACAGGGCTCTGAGGAAAACTTAATTTATTAATATTTTTGCTGCTAATCTTTGACATATTTACATCAAATCCATTATTAAGTGATCCAACCTTAAATTTAGCTTTAAACGCCACTTTTTAACAATCTATATTTAAGATAGTTAGCTTTTGCTAATTTATTAAGATATTGAACAAATTTTATTCATTCATAAATCATGTCCAATAGAAAAAAAAGGATAGTAATACTTAATGAGGTTGAGCTTAGGAAAACAATTTCACGTTTAACTTCTGAAATTATTGAAAAAATAAAAAACCTGGATAATCTTCTTTTGATTGGCATTCCTACTCGTGGAATTGATCTTGCTGAAGTTCTTAAAAAAGAATTATTGTTGAAGACTGGAACAAGCGTTAGAAAGGGAATAATTGATCCAACTTTTTATAGAGATGATCAAAATAGAGTTGGTACTCGTTTAATGAAAGCAGCTGATATTCCAACTCCTATTGAGAAACAAGAAATTCTGTTGATAGATGATGTGATTTATACAGGAAGAACAATTAGGGCTTCAATGGATGCACTATATTCATGGGGTAGACCTCAAAGAGTAATGTTACTAGTAATGATAGATAGAGGTCATAGGGAATTACCTATTCAACCTGATTTTTGCGGTAAAAAAGTTCCAACTAGTAAAAATGAAAGTATTAGTCTACGTTTAAATAATGTAGATAATGAAGAAGGAGTTTTTCTCGAATAGTCTTAGTTTAGAAGATATTTCCTAAATTATATTCTCCTAAAAATGTATCTTTGATATCGAAACACGTGACTAGTAAATCAGCTTCTTTATTGATTTTGAAAAAAAGTTTTAAATTGTCTTTCCCAATATAAGAACCTTTTTTAAGTGAAATTTTGAGTGGTTTTTTATCCCACTTAATAATTTCTTCCTCACTTTGAATTTCTGATAATTTTGGTAATCCTTTTTCAAAAATCACATCATATTTTCTCTCTTTTTTTGTTTCTCCAATAATTATTTCAAATATTTTCTGGTTTTTTTTACTTGCTTGAAGGATAAGTTGAAATGGGTTTTCTGTTGGCCACGTTTGACCCTTACAAAAAATAGGATGCCAAAAGTGTTTTTGTTCTCTTCTATTAAATATTCTTATTGATAATCCTTTGTTTAATATATCTTTAATTTTTACCCCTGGGGTCAGAGCTAAGGCTCCCAAAGATATTGATTCAATTGGAGGTGGCGACTTTATTTCAACTTTTGAAATCTTTTCTTTAATCCATCCTTTGATTAATGGTATTTGAGTCCCCCCACCAACCAAAATAATTGCTTTTAAGTCATCTACTGTGCAAAATTTGCCTCTTGCGCCATTTAATAGATCTTTAAGTAAGCAGTTAAGGTGATTAAGAAGATTATTTTCAATAATGATTTTCTCAAATATTTCTTTACTAAGGTAAAAAATTTTTTCTTGATATCCATCAACTACTAATTTAATAGGATATTTATTTTCATATTTGATTACAGATGAGCTGAGTTTACATTTCATTTCTTCCGCTCTTATGAGATTTATTGCATATTTATTATCAGGAATAAAATAATTAACGATCCATTGATCAATATCTTTACCGCCAATTTTTGAACCTGCTTTACTAATAATTTCAGCACATCTTATTTTTTGTTTTGAAATTGAGCTTACATCATTACCTCTGAATTTTAATAGTTCAGCTATTGGACTAGATTTTCCTTCTCCACCCTCTATTTTGACTATATTCATATCGATTGTGCTTCCACCAATATCTAATGTCATAATTTTGGAGCCAAAGGGTATATTAATGCCTAAACTTGCCGCAGTGGGCTCATCCACTAGAGCTATTTCATCAACAGATAATGTCCCGCAGAGGTTAATTAACCATTCTCTATATCCCTTATATGTATCAATAGGGGCAGTTAAAACAAGTCTTTTTATTTTGTATTTTTCAGGAATGCTTGCCCATAAAAATTTCAAAAATTTTTCGCCGCATTCAACAGGTTCCAAAATATTGTTGTCATTAATTTTTTCGATAGGATTTCCAATTAATCTTTTAAAATTTGAATGAAAAAACAAATCTGAATTGGAGTTCTCCCTCATCTTCAGAGCACTAATGCCAATTTTCAAGATTTTTGAAGGTTTCTCAAACCATACTGCCGTTGGGATAACTCCAGGAGATGATGTGATATTTGGGATTTCAACTAAAATATAATTCTCATCTTTTTGATCTTGAAATGCAACAACAGTATTTGTATTTCCTAAATCTATAGCAAGCGTTCCAGATAAATTTTTTTCCATATTAGTTTTCAATAAATCAATTAAGTTCGTTTTGTAATTTATTTTTTAATCGGTTCAAATAAACTGTAGAATATATTTTATATTAAATAAAATTTTTTAATGAACATATCAAATAACGGGTCAATTGATTCCAATGACCTTGCTAAAAGAGGTGAGAGTTTAATAAGAAAATCAACAAATAGATACCTGACTACAGTAAAAATTGCTTTCAGAGCAAAGCAAAGGCGTTTTGATGATTTTGATGGCCTTTTGGAGGAGTCAACTATTAAACCTGTTCAAAGATCCATTATTGAACTAAGTGATGAACAAGATCAACCAGATTTAATTCCTGGTTAACTTTGTCAGAAGAGAAAAAAAGGTGGCGATTATTAAGAGATTTTAAAAAAGGTAAATTTTGTTTCTTGATAGGGGTTGATAATTGGTCAATTGAATTACAAAAAAGTGAATTTTATGCTTTATATATTTTAGTTTCAAGACTTAATGAACAGTTACTAAGTTTAAAAAATCAATTAATGGATGAAGAGTCTATTAGTTTAGAAATAGAGCAACTACCTTGGTATATCGAGTTGGCAGGAAGAAAAAATGAATGGAGTTTAAGGTTTGTTTTTGAAAGTCAAGATCAAACTCGATCTTTTGAAATGTATTGGCCGATACCAATAGCACAAAATTTATTCTATGAAATAAAAAACATGTGGGAATCAATGGATTAAAAGATAAATAAAATTGGAAATTTTTGAAAATATTTCCACGAGCATAAAATTTTTTTTAACAACTTTTCCACAGCTAACTTTTTCGAAATGAACTATAGACTTAATTATGTGGAAAACTTTATACAATATAAAATTATTTAAGTTAATGTGAGATTTATTTTTTTAAAAATTATTTTTCTCTAAAACCCCTGCGGTGAGTGTTTTCTCATAATTCTACTAACTGAGACTGTTTCTTATTAGTACATGTTGACGATTCAATGATTTTAAAGAAAACTGGAACTTATATATTTTATTCTTTAGTAAATTTTTTAGATTATGCACGAAATAAATAATGATGTAAGACCAGAAGTTTTAAATAAGAATGATGAAGTAATTAGTTTTAAGTGCGAACTTCAAGAAAATCTTCAAAAGGCTATGAAAAAATTTGTTGAGGATCATCCTAATTGGGATCAATATAGAATACTACAAGCTGCTATTGCAGGATTTTTGATGGAAAAAGGATTTCAAAATAGGGATATAACTAGACTTTATATTGGAAATATGTTTTCGATGAATTTTAAGGACTAAAAGCTTTCATATTTTTTCTAATATTATTTTCGCTATGTCATTTCTAACAGGTAAAATAGATAGCCTATTCCCTTTCTTCACGACTAATAATTCATCTTCACTAAATAAAATTTTTAATTCTGATAAGGTTAATATCTTATTAGACTTAGATATGTATTTTACTTTCGCACAATCCCATCTAGGATTTTTAGGATTAGATTTTGGATCAAAATACTTTGAATTTTTATCAAATTGAGTAGGATCAACAATATTTAAATCTATTACCTCCATAAGTCCAACAATTCCTGGGGGTTTGCAGTTTGAATGATAGAAAAAAACCTTATCTCCTTTATTCATTTTTCTCATGAAATTTCGAGCTTGATAATTTCTTATTCCGTCCCATAAAGTAACCCCATCATTTTTTAAAGTATCGATACTGTAGGCATCAGGCTCACTTTTCATTAGCCAGTAGTTTATTTCAGTCATATCAATAATTTAGAAGAAAATTACAATGTGTGAACGGTGTGTGAACAGAATATTAAAAACGTTCAAATCTAGGTTAATTATCCATCAAATTATCTATTTAGGAAAGTGATGGTTGGTATGGAGTAATTAATTCTCTAAATATTAATGTTTTTATCACTTAAATCAAAAAATAAATATTTAAAATCGAAAACAGAAATGATTTTCATTTTCATATTGGTGTAAATTTTATACATTAGGTAGTATTTTTTTATGAGTCAAGTCTGTTTAATATCAGGTTCGCCAGGATGCGGTAAGACAAATTGGATACTAAATACTTTTAAGAATTATTCTGGTAATTGTGGTTACTTACGTCTAGGAGGATATTCTGAAATTAATTTAGAGCAAGCAATAAATTCAAAAATTGATTTTGCTTTTTTGAAAGATCAAATTCCTAACTTATTAGACTTATCTATTTCAAACTCAATATCAGAGAAAGATAAAGAAAACATTTTAATTATTATTGAATTTCCACAATTTTTTACACCTAAATCTCAGGGTATTAATGGAGTTGATCTGAGAATTATTAATGAACTTGAAAAATATAATCTCCAGCCAAATAGATATCTTCATTTTGGTAGAGATCCAGAATTATCAATTAAAGATACTTTAGATTTTAGAGAAATTGAATCAATAAGCCTTGATCTTCAAAAGCATATTTGGGATCCTGCAAGCTTGAATACTTTTTGGTTTGAATTAGTTAATGGTGCTTATGGGGATGTATATAGAGCAAAAGCATTAATGAACTTACCTGATGGGCGTTACATCTTGTTTAATTGGATAGTCAGTCAGCAAGGATCTCAATATCAAACATTAAACCAAGTTGCCCCTCTTAATGGAAGACCAGAAAGATGTTCTGAAATTGTTATACAAGGGAAAAATTTAAACTTCGAGTCAATAAAAGCAACGATTCATAATTGCCTTCTTAATGATGCTGTACTAGATCATCATCAAACTTCACTTAGAAATTCACAATTACAAACTGCTCGCCGTTAACTTAAAAATGAATCAAGCTGTCATCTCATGTTTACATGCAAATCTACCTGCAGTAGAGGCTGTCTTAAAAGATATTGAACTCCAAGGAATTACAAATATTACCTGTCTTGGAGATCTAGTGGGTTATGGTCCTCAACCTAATGAGGTTATTGAGTTAATAAGAGATAAAGAAATTCCTACTTGTCAGGGATGTTGGGACGAAGACGTTGTTGATGGATTAGATGCTTGCGATTGTAGTTATCCTTCTCAGCTTGCTGAAAAAAGAGGTCATTTTGCTCATCAATGGACTACAGATAAATTAACTACAGAAAATAAGGATTATCTAGCTAATCTACCCTACTCAATACGTAAAGATAAGTGTCTTTTTGTTCATGGTAGTCCTAATAGTCAACATGAATATCTTCTACCCGATATGGATGCATTCGCAGCTCTTGAGAGAGTTGAAAATGCCAGAGCAGAGATTCTATTTTGTGGTCATACTCACCAACCTTATATTCGCGAATTAGCAGATGGTTCAATTGCTGTAAAGATCAAAAATGCTGTTCCCAAAGATACTCAAGAAAAAGAAATTCAATTGCCGATGCGAAGAATAGTAAATGCAGGTTCAGTTGGAGAGCCAAGACATGGAGGAACTAAAGCTACTTATGTTGTTTATAACGATGTCACTAATAAAGTAAAAATTAGAGAAGTGGAATATGATATTGAACTTACTTGTAAAGCAATAATAGATGCCGGTCTTCCTCCTATTTTTGCATGGCGTTTAAAAAATGGATTCGAATTTGCAGAACAAGCTGAAGATGCATCTCATGTTTGTGAAAGATGATAGAACGCTGGGCACTCGTAAGTGGTCTTAAAGGGGATCTAGATACTTATGAACTTATTCAAAAAGACTTAAAAAAAACTCCTGGTAATATAACTCTTTTTGTTTTGGGGGATATGATAGGTCCTGAAAAAAACTGTAATAGGCTTCTCCATAGGTTAATTAATCCAAAAAGTAATGATTTACAACCATGGTGCATATATGGTTGGTGGGAAGAACAAATCCTCTTGGAAAGTGGTTACCGTGGTGATCAAAGAGCTGAAGCTTTGAGAATAAATAAGGGTGAAGAAGTAGTTAAGTCTCTTACGAATGCTGTAGACAAATCATTTCTTGATTGGATAGCAGCACTTCAATTTGGATTTGTTGAACTTGATTGTGGTTTGATTCACGGAAGCTCAAAAGATGTTGGCGAAAATTTAACACTAGATACACCGCCACTGACACTCCTTGATAGACTTACACGTCTTCAGGTAAACAGATTATTTACTGCAAGAAGTAAACAACAGTTTCACTTGGAATTGACAGAGGGGATTGTTAATTCTGAAGTAGAAGATTTAAATGGAAATCGTAAGAAAGAGCAGAAAGTTCCTCAAAAAGCTGTTATTGGTATTGGGGCAGGAAAAAATTATACTCTTTATGATGTCGGGACTGATAATACTCAATTCGTACAAGCAGGATATAAAACAGAAAAAAGAATTAAGGGATTTGGAAGGCTTTAGTTTTTAGCATCAAGTACCCACTTCATTAGCCAGTAGTTAGGTTCAGTCATAGTCTATAATTTGCGGGAAATAGTGCTGCTGGTATGGTGATGGTATGGTATTTTGTTAACTTTTTCGAAAGTTAGCCAAATCCAAAGCATTTTGTTTATTTTATCTAAGAAATTTGGTCTAAGAAAGTTTAGAAAAATATAGAAACAGATCGCTTCAAGTTCTTTTAAATGATAAATTCACTTGTAATTGCTTTTAATTGTTTTTTATTTAGTTGGGTAAGATAGCTATAAATTTCATTTCTAAATAATCTGTCTTCAACTCTTTTACTTTCAAGAATTGAAAATGTCTTTATATTTATTATTTTTGCTAGAATAAGATTTAATAAATTTAAAAAAACCTTGTCATATCAAGCTGGTACATAGTTCATTAGCCATTAGTTTTATCGTCTACACGGGAAACCGAAACATGGTCTGGTCTCCATAGACTTGAAAGAGAACTAAAATTTAGAAGACGATAGTAGATCCAATTCAAAAACAAAAGCAGTATCGATGGACTTTTCTACAACATCACCCACAACGGTCTTAGAACCAAAGACAAAAAAAGCAAAATATCCGGAAGCACGAGTAATAGTTTTAGATGATAATTTTAATACTTTTGAACATGTTGCTAATTGCCTGCTAGCAATAATTCCAGGAATGAGTGAAAAAAGATCATGGAATCTTGCCATTCAAGTAGATAAGTCAGGTTTGGCGGAAGTATGGAGAGGGAACCTTGAACAGGCAGAGTTATATCACGAGCAACTGGTTAGCAGGGGAATAACAATGGCACCAATTGAAGCTGCTTAAAATCCACATAATAAAAGTCAATATTTCTATTATTTATTAAATACAAAATTTCAATGAAATCTCTTCTCGCGAGCAAAAGATCAAAAGCAATATTAGGTATTGGTATTGTCGCTATAGGTATCGGTGCAATATCAAAAAAGGTCATTAGTTACCCAGCTGGAGGATGCATGAAGGGGGCTCAAGAAATGACTTTTAATATAGAAACAAATAATTACTTCATTTGAGGAATAATTTTTTTAGCTTAATGAGAGCTCTTGCTCATAATTTTATAGCGACTGTCAATCAATAAAAAGTTCGAATGAGGTTCGAATGGAATTTCTTATAAAAAATAAAACCCCGGCTATGACTAGCAAATTGCATCTTGCGCCTTTTTCATTAGCCAAAACTTTTCTTTAGTCGTATCAAGGAATCTCGGAGATTCTTTGGGCTTCCACGAGGCGTTACCTAAACTTTTTTGGTATAAATTTATTATCCATCAAAGAACCTATTTAGGAAAGTGAAGAGTGGGATGGGGTTTTTGATATGATCTTAAACTTTATTAATCTTGATAAGGATATTCCAAAAATTAAGGCATGAAAAAATCAATAAGTTTGTAACTTCTATTAAGAAAAAGGAATGAAAGAGGTAGACACACTAATAAATTTGAGAATAAATCAAGTGAAGTATTGCCAAGAAGTATTGATTTAATAATTCCTGCTAAAAGGAATATTATGCAGAATGACCAAAAATAATGAATGAAAGGAAAGTATTTGTTTGATGATTTAATTTTGAAAGTAATAATTCTTTTAAGAGATAAGGGAAACTTAAAAAATGATTGATTGTTCTTAGCTTTGATGGATAAATATTTATTTGATTTTTTCAGAGACCAATTACCTAGGAAAGAATAAAAAATTAACCCTAAAAGAAAACCCATATAAATACTAATCTGGTAGTTATTATCGATAGGAGAAAATTGACTAATATCTAAATTACTAAAATATCTAATAATTATTAAAAATAGATTAGGAATATTAAATATTACCGTTGCATAGCAAAATATTGAAAAAACTCTAAGGATTATTCCCTTAAAGAAAACAAGAATTTTTTTAGTTTTGTGTTTAAAAGAATCTTGTTTCTCTTT
Organism: uncultured Prochlorococcus sp.; assembly: GCA_902534685.1. GTDB lineage: Bacteria > Cyanobacteriota > Cyanobacteriia > PCC-6307 > Cyanobiaceae > Prochlorococcus_A. Next base: position 3,615 of record CACAQP010000014.1, on the reverse strand, counting down.
CTCAGACATTTATTTTGGATCTATTTTGTTTTAAATGCAGGTTCATAAACAGCACCATTACAAACTGCTACTGCAAGACTTTCTTTTGCTTTTTTATCCCAGCCTTTTAAATCCTTTTCCTTTTCATTAATCCAGCGAACAGTTTGATTAAGACAAAGATTCCAGTAAGCAGCCTTTCTTGAAATAGGAATCAAAGAAATAGCGATCAGAACTATTGCAGCTGTAGAGGTGATTACGCAGTATTTGATAATGCTTGGACTTTTATGAGGTGACATAAATAAAGAACTATTTCTTCTTAGTTTAGATCGACAGTTAATTAATAAAAAGTGTGGACGAGGTGTGGACGCAATCCAGCTGGTTTTTGTTGAAAAAAAGAGGAGGACTTTAGCAATAGAAGTCGACCTCAGGCGTTTTTTTAAACGGGTCTAAGTCTTCGTAAGACCTAGCAGCTTCGTCTATTAGATGAACTGATAAGAAAGCGTTACCGCCTTTGAGGAATTGTATAGGTCCAATGGCTTCGAAAAACTTTCCTATTAGCTCCCATTCCTCTTGAGCTTTTGTGTTCTATACTTTTCCTACATCAACAATTTCTACGTTTTCCCACTTTAATTTGCATATCTCTTCGGGAGACATACGATCTTTCTACAGCTTTTAATATGACCTAAGATATTTCTGTTTAATTTAAAGGATATAACTTTTTAATAGCTTCTTTTTGTTCTTGCTTTTTTATCTCCTCAGCATCATAAACTGGGCAATTATTCTGTTCAAGAGATGAGAAAAAAGTTCTCCTTTTAAAAGTTTTAAATATAGGAGTTAGTAGGAAACGTTTCATTTAATCTTCTATTTTTTAAGCAGAACTAATTCTTAATAGCTTATTCCTTTGATATTGAAATAAGTTGGTCAGGATCATAATTAGAAATCCAACTTAGTATTTTTTCTTCCTCTTCTAAAGTTCTAGTGCATGCAAAACCATATTTTGCTCTTACTTTTTCGGAAGCCTCATGCAAAGCTTGAATTGCAAGAGACTTAAAATCTGAAATCTTTAAAGAATCTCCAGGTTTTAAATATTCAAGAATTACCGTAGAGGGTGAATATAGAGATTTTTTTTTACCATCTGGTAAATTTAATTGAAAATTAATTTCAGGCATTTTTTTAGTATTCCTTGTTTTTTATGTAAAAATTTTAATTGATTGGAGCATTATTGATTTAATTTATATGTGTAAATCCAGTGAGAGGAGCATCCTCTTTCCAAAGTAATTCTGCTCCATTTGAATTTTTGATATAAACACTGCTATTACCATTTTTAAAGTTGCCGATATGACAACAAATAAGTTCATCATATGGTCTTAAAGCATCCTTTAAAAAATTAGCTTTATCTGGCTTGATAGCACAAAGAAAACCATAGCTTGGGAAACATGTAAGCCAGTCAAATTCTGGTACTCCTTTAGGGCGCTCAATTTTTTCAATATCAATTACAATTTTTTTTCCAGCAGATTCAGCAAACATAACTGCAGTACCTGTGATACCTCCCATGCTAATATCTTTGGCTGCATGAATAATATTTTTTTTTGCAAGAAACGGTATCAATGAAAAATGTTTTTTAAGTAAAGTTGCCGAGGCTTTCGTAGCCGCATCCCAGAATGGATAATCTTTAAAAAAATATCCATCTTTATTCGCTATTATCCATAATTCATCTCCAGAATCTGCGAACCTTGAAGAAAGAATAGGACCTTCTATAAGTCCAAGAATTGATACGGATAAAGCAAAATACGGACTTTTTTGATTCGAGTGACCACCAACCATTGGGACATTAAATTTCTCACAGGCAAAACTCATACCAGAAAGAATTTTATTATGTTTTTCTAAATCATTTTCACTCCAAATACTATTAACTAAAGCTATGGGCTTCCCACCCATTGCAGTGATGTCACTGATATTAACTAATACACTACTCCAACCTGCGAACCACGGTTCTTTTTCTACTAAGCTTGGACTAATTCCTTCACTAGCCATTAATAACAAGCCTGATTGTTGTGGAATTACTGCTGCATCATCTCCAAGCATTGCAGATTTGCCAAGTTCGCTGAACGGGCTATGTGAGAAAGTTTTTGCAGCACTTTGAATATCTTTTTTAGATTCAATACCACTATGTGTTTGCAATTTTTTGATAAGTTTATCTAACATTTTATGTGGTCACTTTTTTACTAGATACCAACCTGGCCTGCTTAATTTTGAAGGCTTGTAATAATTTAAGTCAGCTTCCATTAGGTGATGCTTTATTCCCTTGATTTCTATTTGTTTAATTGATTTCCATTTGAGGCGTCTAAAAAAACTAACATTTTGGATCTGAACGGTTGCTAAAAATTGATCGCAACCCCATCCATTTGCTGTAGTTACTGCTTTCCAGATCAATCCTTTTCCTATTTGGTTGAATTTACGGAAAACAGAATCAACACCTAATCTCCCCCCAAACCATTGTCTTTTTTCTGTTTCGTAAATTCTCACTACGCCAACCACTCTCTCTTTAGTGCCATATCCAGAATTCAAAGAAACTATTGGGTATGCATCTTGATCAATTTCATCAATGTCAGATTCAGCAAAAACATTTTGTTCTTCGCAAAATATTCTCTTTCGTAATTCCCAGTAATCTTTGATAAGGGGAGAATCATCTTCAAGCAAATGAAATGAAAAGTTTTCTGAATTTGAAGTTGGAGATATCATAAAATCTTCTTCTTCAATTCCAATACCTGATCTTACAGATGGTGTGAAATAGTAAGGTGCAGAGCTAAAGCTTCTGCCAATATCCTCACTTGAGGGATCAATAAAAAACATAATTTTTAACTCTCAAATAGGGATAAAGCTGAGCAGGCACCGCATTTGGCACAACCAGCGGACATTTCATCAGATTTTATGTTGCCTTCATTTAGTAATTGAGAGATTGATTGATAAATATCAATCATGAAATCAGTGCTTGGGGAGGGGTGATTTTCCAGAGGAGTTCCTGCTATTGGCACAAATGGAACTATGAAAGGATAAACTCCTATGGATATCAACTTTTTACTGCAATTTATTAGGGATTCTTTGCTATCCCCTAGTCCAGCTAATAAATATGTAGAAACTTCTCCTCTTCCGAACACTGAGACACTTTCTTCGAAGGCTTTATAGTATCTTTCAAGAGAAATTTCAGATTTGCCAGGAAGAATTTTTTTTCTTATCTTCTCCTCCACAACCTCTAAATGCATACCTAAACTATCAACGCCTGAGTCTTTCATTTTTCGAAACCAAATTGGATTATCAGGCGGTTCGCATTGACCTTGAATTGGAATATTAACTTTAGCCTTAACAGCCTTTGCTGTTTCTGCCATTATTCTTGCTCCCCTGTCACTACTGTTTGGGGTACCTGTTGTCATTACTAATTGCTTTATTCCATCAAGTCTTACAGCTGCTTCTGCAACTTCAGCTATTTGATCTGGAGTTTTTCTTACAATGGTTTGTTCGTTTTCCAAAGATTGTTCTATTGCACAAAACTGGCAAGATTCTTCTCTATTTTTGAAACGAATACATTTTTGAAGAATAGTTGTAGCTAATACATCCTTGCTATGAAGAAGAGCAATC
>CACAQP010000013.1 GCA_902534685.1 uncultured Prochlorococcus sp. | reverse complement strand
CAAGCATGCCTAAGATCGTAAGGTTTTATTTGTAAAGAGTAACGCTTGAACTGGTCGGTAATTTTTTTTCCAATTTTCTGCAAGGTTGTGATCCTAAGATCATTGTTAATATTTGGGAGTAGTTCTGGATTTTCACCAAGTTTTGTTAATTCGAACTTTTCTACCCATTCAGGATGGAATGGCCAAACTTGATGCTCCCCTGTTTTAGTGGTAGGTAAAACTCTAATAATTTTATCTCCAAAACTTGTTAGAGAACTTAAATCACAAAAAAATACTTCATGATTCCTTAATCCATATGTAGCCATTAAACCATAAACAAATTTCCAAGATTTGTTTGGGATCCTCGTCCAAATTTTCTCTATTTCCTGGTCTGTTGGGAGATTCCTAAATCCTGCTTTAGTTAAACCATATCCTCTAGAATTTAATTTCCAATTTTCTGGAAGTTTAATCTCCAAAAACTTAGCTAAAACACTTAGAGAAGTGGCGCATTGTTTCCTACTTCTACTTCCTTCCTTGTAACTCTCTAGTGTTTTTTGAAATATTTTTTCTAAATCTTTAGTGTCGTAATTATTATAAATATTTAGGACTCTTTTTAGATAAGGTTTGTAAGAACTTCTCCACGTGGTTTTTCTCGTGCTGCTTAGATATTCACTTTTGCTTTCTTTAAAAAAAAATTCCTCAAATTTATTTAATCTATTTGGAAATTCAAAGTCATTTTTTATTTCTTTTTTATTGGTGCTGACTATCCAATTAATCCAGTCAAATTGATTCAATTCTAGTTGCAAATTTATTAATTGTAATTTTTTCTGAGCCTCCTCTAATCCAGAAATATCAGCCTTTAGACCAAGAGATATTCTCTGAATTTTAAAGTTGTTCTTATCTTCTTTTGAAGGTAGTGAACCTCTAATATTTAGTTTATCTCCCCTTTTTTCAATTCTTAGTTTGCTGCCTTGAATTGCAAATTTATCATTGATATTATTAATTTCCTGAATTACGTTCATTTATTTATATAATTGACCTTATAATGACGTTTTTAATGTTGATTTTCAATCTTCATAATTTTTAAATGAATAAGGTAGGCGTCTTACTAATGAATTTAGGAGGGCCTGAACGTATTAATGATGTAGGTCCATTCTTATACAATCTTTTTTCTGATCCAGAGATAATCAGGACCCCTTTTCCTGCTTTCCAAAAGCCTTTAGCTTGGTTAATTAGTACGCTTAGAAGTACTACTTCTCAACAGGCTTATCTTTCTATAGGTGGAGGATCTCCTATAAGAAGGATTACTGAACAACAAGCAAGAGAATTGCAATCCAAATTAAGGGATAAAGGGTTGAATGCTACCACCTATATTGCTATGAGGTATTGGCATCCTTTTACAGAATCAGCAATAGCTGATATGAAAGCAGATGGTATAGATCAAATTGTTGTATTGCCTTTGTATCCACACTTTTCAATCAGTACGAGTGGTTCAAGCTTCAGGGAATTAAAAAAATTAAGAGATTCTGATAGTGATTTCAAGAAAATTCCCATGAGATGTATAAGAAGTTGGTTCAGTCAACCAGGATATTTAAAGTCAATGGTTGAACTAATTTCCGAACAAATTTCACTTTGTGAATCACCTTCAAATGCTCATATATTTTTTACTGCTCATGGAGTTCCTAAGAGTTATGTAGAGGAAGCTGGAGACCCATATAAACAACAAATTGAAGATTGTTCTCTATTAATAATAAATGAGTTGGAAAAATATTTAGGTTATAGCAACTCCCATACACTTTCTTATCAAAGTAGGGTTGGTCCAGTTGAATGGTTGAAGCCTTACACAGAAGAAGTTTTAGAAGATCTTGGAAGGTCTAAAGTTCAGGATCTGATTGTGGTCCCCATTAGTTTTGTTGGAGAGCATATTGAAACATTACAAGAAATTGACATTGAATATAAAGAAATTGCTGAAAAAGCTGGTATTAAAAACTTTCGCAGGGTTAAGGCTCTAAATACTCATCCTACTTTTATTGAGGGTCTTAGTGATCTAGTAGTTTCTTGTTTGGAAGGACCTCTTGTTAATATTGAAGAGGCTTCGCAGTTGCCTGAAAAAGTTAAACTTTATCCCCAAGAGAAATGGCAATGGGGTTGGAATAATAGTTCTGAGGTCTGGAATGGAAGGGTTGCTATGATAGTTTTCCTAATACTTTTTATTGAACTTATTTCAGGCTCTGGACCTCTACATAGACTAGGAATTTTATAAAGATCAATTCAAATTTTCCTAATAAACTTGAATTTATTGAAAAATTTATGAATACATTTCTGACATTACATTTCTAAATGAGGCAAAAGTTTTTAATTAAGTTTAATATTTATAGTAAATATTGAATATCATTAGTGACCCTTACTTCGAGATCCTTTTCAAAGGGTAGTTCAAAACATGAAAATCCAGTTTGGATAACTGGTGCAGATGCACTAATGGATTCATTAAAAATTCATGGGGTAAAAGTTATATTTGGATATCCTGGTGGAGCCATACTACCAATATATGACGCTGTTCATAAGGCAGAACAAGAAGGTTGGTTGAAGCATTATATGGTTAGGCATGAACAAGGTGGTTCACATGCGGCTGATGGATATGCAAGATCTACTGGTGAAGTAGGAGTATGTTTTGGGACCTCTGGTCCAGGGGCAACAAATTTGGTAACTGGAATTGCCACTGCGCAAATGGATTCAGTCCCCCTAGTTGTAGTTACAGGTCAAGTCCCAAGACCTGCTATAGGGACAGACGCTTTTCAAGAAACTGATATTTTTGGTATTACTCTTCCAATAGTGAAACATTCATGGGTAATAAGAGATCCTTCAGATATCGCTAAAGTAGTTTCTGAAGCTTTTTTTATAGCCTCATCTGGAAGGCCTGGCCCTGTTTTAATTGATATACCCAAAGATGTAGGTCAGGAGTTTTTTAATTACCAAAGAGTTTTGCCTGGTGAGATTATTCCTAAAGGATTTAAAAGGAATGGAGAAATTAATGATTGTGATATCAATAAAGCAATTAAATTAATAGAAGATTCTGAAAGACCTCTTCTATACGTTGGAGGTGGGGCAATATCATCAGGGGCTCATGATGAAATAAGAACTTTGGCAAAGAATTATCAAATACCAGTTACTACAACCTTAATGGGGAAGGGCGCTTTTGATGAAAAAGATAATTTATCAGTTGGGATGTTAGGAATGCATGGAACTGCTTACGCAAATTTCGCTGTCACAGAATGTGATCTTTTAATTGCTATTGGAGCTAGATTCGATGATAGGGTTACAGGAAAATTAGATACTTTTGCACCTAATGCAAAAGTAATTCACATAGATATTGATCCAGCAGAAGTTAATAAAAATAGACGTGTAGATGTTGCAATTGTTTCTGATGTTTCAAAAGCTGTTTTCAAAATTAATGAACAATCTCTAAAAAACAAATTTACTTGTCAGACAAAAAACTGGTTAGAAAAAATTGATTTTTGGAAAAATAAACACCCTTTATATGACCCACCCAAAGAAGGAGAAATTTATCCTCAGGAGGTTCTTTTAAAAATGAGGGAACTTTCACCAGAAGCTTTTGTAACTACAGATGTAGGACAACATCAGATGTGGGCGGCTCAATACCTTAGGAATTCTCCAAGAAAATGGATTAGTAGTGCAGGCTTAGGAACTATGGGTTTTGGATTGCCAGCGGCAATTGGAGTAAAAGCAGCGTTACCTAATTCAGATGTAATTTGTATTGCAGGAGATGCAAGTGTCTTAATGAATATTCAAGAATTAGGAACTTTATCTCAATATGGTCTAAACGTGAAATTGATTATTATTAATAATCGTTGGCAAGGGATGGTAAGACAATGGCAGGAAAGTTTCTACGATGAGAGATATTCTTCATCTGATATGAGTTGTGGTGAACCTGATTTTGTAAAACTTGCTGAGTCTTTTGGAGTTAAAGGATACTTAATTTCTGATAGAGAACAACTACAGAATGAATTAAAAAATGCGCTTGTTCATGACGGCCCTGCCTTGATAAATATCCTTGTCAGAAGAGGTGAAAATTGTTATCCAATGGTTCCTCCTGGTAAAAGTAATTCCCAAATGGTTGGCTATGTTAATTGTGAAGACTAATTTTTTTTAATTCGTAATTTTAAAAAATTAACTTTAGGATAATTAAAAAACTTAGATATTTCTCAATTGAAAAAATTATCAAAAATTTTAATTATAGTCTGCTTGATTGTTCTTGATCCTGTAGTAGTTAACTCTGCCGAAATTCTTCAAATTAAAAGTTCAAATACTATTTTGGTGGGAGATCAAAATAGGAATTTAACGATTGGATTATTTTGTGTAGATGTAAATGAAAATAATGAGCTTGAAGCAACTAATTTACTTAAGAGTGAATTCCCGAGGGGAAGCAAAGTGAAAATAAAACCTTTTGGTTTCAAAGAAAATGTTTTGTTAGCTAAAGTTTTTAATATAAAAGGTACTAAGGAGATGACCGAATTATTAGTAGCCAAAGACTTAACTAGTGAAATTTGTCCAAGTTAACTATCTTTCTGAGCAAATAAGATTCCATTGTCTTGAGATAGTTTTGTTCCTTCTCCAGGAATTAAATTCATTTTTTAATTTGTATGTACATAAATTTGAGATATCTATATTTTCATTGGGAATGTTCTCATTTAAAAGTTGTCTATAAGCAGATCTTTTAAGATCTAGTTGATTTAAGTTTTTCTCTTTGAAGTGATTTGAATCATTAAAAAAAAGATTTTTTTCAGCTTTAGTCAAATTTATAGTTATGTTAGTGTTTTCTGTATTTCTATAAAATTCTTTGAGTGTAATTTCATCAACTGGATAATGCTCCTTCGAAATCGCTGGTCCTATTGCAACAAGTAAATTATCTCTAGATGTCCCAAAATTATCGAAAATTTTGACAAGATTATTTATTATTTTTTTTTCTAAACCTTTTCTGCCACAATGAAGGGTTGCTACATTTCTTGTCCTTTTATCTGCAAAAAATATTGGCATACAATCAGCTGTGTAAACCCATAAGTTTTGATTGCTTTTATTACCAACAAGACCATCTGCATTAGTCTTAGTTCCTTTTTGCGAATGAGATCCAAACGCTATCACATTACTGTGAATTTGATTGGAAATACAATTTATATAATTTTGATTAAAATTATCCCCTAATAATTGAAGAAATTTCTCAGAGCTTGACTTCGTAAAATATGCATGTTTGAAATTATTTTGAATAAGGATGGGTGATAAATAATACTCAAATTTTTTGTTTTGAATAAAAATTTCAGCTTTTGAGAAATAAATTTCTTTGTATGGAATAGTTCCTGCTCCTAAGCTTAATTTATGAAATTAATTCAATATCTCTCAAGATCCAGAATCCTGCAAATTTTTCGATATATGGCGTTGACTGTATGGAAATAAATTGATAATCAAAAGAATTTTTTTTATTATCTAAAAACTTTGTACTCAAAATGTTTGCATCTTTTTCTGGCAAATCTGTTACCAGCCACTTATCGGCTTCTGAAGCTTCAAGTATGAGTTGGTTCTTATTAATTACTAATTTAATAGGTTCTAAACAACTGAACCAAGCAGAAAGTGCTAAAGATCTATCTTTGCTAAAAAGTCTTAATCCTGGAACTAAGTAATTATCATCTAAATCTTGTTGAATTGGGAAAATTTCTCCGAATTCAATAGGCCAATTTTCTGCTGATTTTAATTCTCCAATTGATATTTCAGAGATAGTTAAAGCATCACCTCTTACTTCTTCTGGTAAAGGTGTAGGAGGGTTTTCCATTTTAGAAGTAAAAGTAGGAGCTAATACACCTCTTACATAACCTTTTTCCTTTGGATAAATCTCTTTCTCAAGAAATTCGATTCTATCTAATAAATCGTAAGTTCTCCTACTTACAAGAGCCTCAATATTTACGGCCTCTAGGGATTTCTTAATGATCGATTTCATTGAAGGCCTCCAGAATCGAACTATTGAAGGTTTCTCCCACCCTTGTTTTTTGGCTTCGCTTATTGCTTCATTTAGTGCCTTTGTAAGCCATAGTGAATTTACTTCATTGGCAGGACATTTTTTATTCCAACAAAAAATATCCTCTGACTTATAACTTCTTGTAGAGCAAATAATTAACTCCCACCTTTTTTTCCCATTTGATTCAATAATTGGTCTTGAGTAAAAGTCTAATTCCCAATCTGAAATTTTTAATTTAAGACTTGACTCCATTGTTTTATTAATGTTCATTTATCTTGTTCTTTTTTATCGAAGAGTGCTTTAGTTTTTAGTGCTCTCTCAGTGGCTTCTTGCATAACTTTTTGCTTATCAATAATTAATTCTCCCGCAGAGTTTTCTAGGAGTGCTGTATTGAGACCAATGCGCCCTTTTTCGAGGTCAATTTCAGATATTAAAGCTTTTATTACTTCCCCTTCTCTAAAAACTTCTCTTAAAGAACGAATCGATCCATTTGTTAGTGAGGATTGATGGAGAAGTCCACTAGCTCCGCCTAAATCTATAAAAAAGCCATATGGTTTTACTGCTAAAACTTCTCCTTCAATCAATTGGCCTAATTCTAAGCTCGTAAGTTTAGATACCAATGATGCTTTCTTTTCAGAGAGAACTAATTTTCTGGATTCTGGATTCACCTCAAGAAACGCTACTTTTAGAGTTTTGCCAACAAAAGATTGATAGTCTTGACCATCTTCAAGTTGGGATCTTGGGATGAAACCTCTCAATCCATCTACATCACACGTAAGACCACCTCTGTTAAATCCATTAATTAAAACATTAATTAATTCTCCATTTTTTGCGGAACTTGATACTTTTTCCCAACTTTGCCTAAGAATTAATGCCCGAGCGCTTACTGTTACCATTCCATCAGCATTTTGTTCTTTGATAACCAAAACTTCCATTTCAAGGCCTACAGAAAATTTTTCTTTAAAGTTAGTTATGACACCCAAACCACATTCTTTTTTGGGCATATAACCAGGTGCCTTTCCACCAATATCAACATATAGTCCGTCACTTTCGATTGCTATAACCTTACCTGAAATTGTTTCTCCTGTAGCCCCAATTGGCTCATTTGCATTTAAGGCCTCCAAAAAAGCACTTTCATCAAAATCGAATTCATCAACAGTTCTTTCTAATTGAAAATCTGTATTTTGTTCAGAAAAATTAAGAGGTCTATTTAATTCTTGTTGAGTTAAGTCATGCTGAGAAATATCGAAATCTTTAATGTTTTCATTACTGTCATAAATTTCTTTTGCTGAATCATCTTTATTAATTTGAGGTTTCATTGCGATATTTTCTTTTTTAATTTCTTCTTGCGAATTGGTTTGCTCATTATCTATGTCTTGAGATTTTTTTTGAGTATCTTTCTTGCTTATGTGAAGTACCTGAAGAGGTTTTTTATTGCCCTTTATTTGGATATTATCTTGGGCATTTTTATTATTGACTCCCATCGTAGGTAAAATAAGAATAATTAATTATTAACATACTCTAAATGTTAGTACTCAAAATTAAAATTAATGAACTTTAAACCAATACCTAATAAATTTGAACATTTAAATTGGCAAGAAATTGAGAGTGTTGCAAAAAACAAAAGATCCACAGTGATTTGGCCCTTCGGTGCTGTTGAGCAACATGGACCGCATTTGCCTCTTGCGACAGATAGTATTTTTGTTGATGAAATTATTAGCGAAGTTTTTAAATTATTCTCTGCCGATATTCCATTAAAAAAATTTCCAACTCAATATATTGGTTTTTCTCCAGAGCATAAGGGTTTTGCCGGGACAATTTCACTTTCCTCAAATTTAATAACCTCAATGATTAAGGAAGTCGGAAGTCAATTATCTGAAATGGGTTTTAAGAGATTGATATTAATAAATGGACATGGAGGTCAAATCTCACTATTAAATACAGCGGCAAGAGAACTAAGAAGTTTGTCCCCAGGGATGGCAGTTTTTCCTTGTTTTTTATGGAGTGGTGTTAATGGATTAAGTGAAGTGTTAACAAAAACTGAGATCGAGGATGGGCTTCATGCTTCTTTAGCTGAAACGAGTTTGATGCTGGCTTTAAAACCAGAATTAGTAGGTGATGAACGCCCAAATGAGGGAAATAAAGTAGAGATCCCGGAAGGTTGGAGTCTAGAGGGCAATGCGCCTACTTCTTGGCTTACTGACGACTTCAGTAAATCGGGTGTTATTGGAGATAGTAGAGGAGCAAATGAGTCTTTAGGGGAAAATTTAAAGGAATTATTGATTAATCATTGGTTTAAATTGATTATGAATCTGATGCAATCAGATTGGCCAAACAATTCTTAAACAAGTTTAAGTTAAAAATGTGACTTAACAATTGAAACTATTTTCATGATATTTAAATAAACTCTCTATAATCATGTAATATTCATGCATAATGAGCTAAAGATTACTGACATGCAAACTCTAGAATCAAATAAAAAAACAGTTGAAGAATCGACTAATTCGATTTCTTTAGATTTACCCGATTTCTCTACAGATTCTTATAAGGATGCATACAGCAGAATAAATGCAATTGTTATAGAGGGAGAGCAAGAGGCTCATGATAATTACATTTCAATAGCAACTTTAATTCCAAATGAGTTAGAGAAATTAACTAAATTGGCGAGAATGGAAATGAAGCATAAAAAAGGCTTTACTGCATGTGGAAGAAATTTAGGTGTAGTAGCTGATATGGAATTTGCTAAAAAATTCTTTTCTAAATTACATGGTAATTTTCAAGATGCTCTTGAAAAAGGAAATTTAACAACGTGTCTTTTAATTCAAGCTATCTTAATTGAAGCATTTGCGATCTCTGCTTATAACGTCTACATAAGAGTTGCCGATCCTTTTGCAAAAAAAATAACAGAGGGAGTGGTTAAAGATGAATATCTTCATTTAAATTATGGTCAAGAGTGGCTTAAAGAGAATCTATCTACTTGTAAAGAGGAATTAATGGAAGCTAATAAGTTTAATCTTCCTTTAATTAAAAAGATGTTAGATGAAGTAGCAGATGACGCATCAGTTTTAGCTATGGACAGAGAAGAATTAATGGAAGAATTTATGATTGCTTATCAAGATACATTGATGGAAATAGGTCTAGATAATAGAGAAATTGCAAGAATGGCTATGGCAGCTATCGTCTAATTACATTTCTAATTAGTTAAGGTTTTTAATAATTAATCAATCCTATTTAAGTAGTTACCTCTATGCTATTGTTCATAACATTGTATAGAAACCATTTATAAATTTTAAATGTTTGGGTTAATAGGCCACTCAACCAGTTTTGAAGATGCAAAAAGAAAAGCTTCGATGCTAGGCTTTGATCATATTGCCGATGGCGACTTGGATGTTTGGTGTACTGCTCCTCCTCAGCTTGTTGAAAATGTAGAAGTTAAGAGTGCTACTGGAATATCTATTGAAGGTTCTTATATAGATTCGTGCTTTGTCCCTGAAATGCTTTCTAGGTTCAAAACGGCAAGAAGAAAAGTACTAAATGCTATGGAACTCGCCCAGAAAAAAGGGATTAACATTACCGCATTAGGTGGATTTACTTCTATTATTTTCGAGAATTTTAATCTTCTACAGCATAAACAAATTAGAAATACTTCATTAGAGTGGGAAAGGTTTACTACTGGCAATACTCATACCGCTTGGGTTATTTGTAAGCAACTAGAAATAAATGCGCCTCGCATTGGGATAGACCTTAAAAAAGCAACTGTTGCTGTAATTGGTGCTACAGGTGATATTGGTAGTGCTGTTTGTAGATGGCTTATCAATAAAACTGGGATTTCAGAACTTCTTATGGTAGCAAGACAACAAGAACCACTAGCTCTCTTACAAAAAGAATTAGATGGTGGGACCATAACAAGTTTAGATGAGGCATTGCCTCAGGCGGATATTGTTGTATGGGTTGCAAGTATGCCTAAAACAATTGAAATTGATACAGATAACTTAAGGAAACCATGTTTAATGATTGATGGCGGATACCCCAAAAATCTTGATGAGAAATTTCAGGGTGAAAATATTCATGTTTTAAAAGGAGGTATAGTAGAGTTTTTCAATGATATTGGTTGGAATATGATGGAACTTGCGGAAATGCAAAACCCTCAGCGAGAGATGTTTGCTTGCTTTGCAGAAGCCATGATTTTAGAGTTTGAAAAGTGTCACACAAACTTTAGTTGGGGAAGAAATAATATTTCCCTTGAAAAGATGGAATTTATTGGAGCAGCTTCTTTAAAACATGGTTTTTCTGCGATTGGACTTGATAAACAGCCTAAAGTATTAACTGTCTAAATTATGGCTAAACGTTATCTCCTTGACTTTGAAAAGCCTCTTGTTGAACTTGAGAAGCAGATAGAGCAAATTAAAGAATTAGCTCGAGATTCAGAAGTAGATGTTAGTCAACAGCTTCTACAACTCGAAACCTTAGCTGCCAGGAGAAGAGAAGAAATATTTAAATCTCTCACCCCTGCCCAAAAGATTCAGGTAGCTAGACATCCTCAAAGACCAAGTACTTTGGACTTTGTTCAGATGTTTTGTGATGACTGGATCGAATTACATGGAGATAGAAATGGTGGCGATGATATGGCACTAATTGGGGGGATAGGTTCGATAAATAATAGGCCAGTGCTGATGTTAGGACATCAGAAAGGAAGGGACACAAAAGAAAATGTAGTAAGAAACTTTGGGATGGCAAAACCAGGAGGGTACAGAAAGGCTCTTAGATTAATGCAGCATGCAAATAGGTTCTCTTTGCCAATTCTTACATTTATTGATACTCCAGGAGCTTATGCTGGTTTAAAAGCTGAAGAACAGGGTCAAGGTGAAGCGATCGCAAGAAACCTTAGAGAGATGTTTGGATTGAAAGTCCCAATTGTGGCTACTGTCATTGGAGAAGGAGGTTCAGGAGGTGCACTTGGAATAGGTGTTGCTGATAGGCTGCTAATGTTTGAACACAGTGTTTACACAGTTGCTAGTCCGGAAGCATGTGCATCAATTTTGTGGAGAGATGCTTCCAAGGCACCAGAAGCAGCATCAGCACTTAAAATTACAGGTAAAGATTTACTTAAATTGGGGATAATTGATGAGGTATTACCAGAACCTTCTGGTGGTAATAATTGGGCTCCTTTAGATGCTGGCAATACACTAAAAGATGCTATTGAAAAACACCTTAATGTCTTACTGCAAATGCCTGAAGAAGAATTAATTGAGGAAAGATACAAAAAATTTAGGGTTTTAGGTAAATTTATCGAAGCTAATAATATTGAAGAGATTTATAGTGAAATTCCCCCAAAAACCTAATAAATTGAAACTAGCTTTTATAACAGGTGCTTCTAAAGGTATTGGCAGATCTACCGCAATTACGTTTGCTAATGCTGGCTGGGATTTAATTTTACTCTCCAGAAATATGGATTTAATGGAGAAACTGAAGAAAGAACTCTTGACTAGTAATTCAAAAATTAATCTGATTAAATGTGATTTATCTAATCCTCTAGAAATAAAGCATTGTGTTAAAGAAGCAATTGAGAAGTATGGGTGCCCTTCAGTATTGATAAATAATGCTGGCTGTGCATTTAATGGTCCCTTAGTTGAAATGGATTTAGATCAATGGGAACAAACTATGCAAATAAACCTCACAAGTGTTTTCCAAATTTGCAGCACGATAATTCCCAAAATGAGAAAAAAGGGTGGTCTAGTTATTAATGTTAGTAGCCATGCCTCTTATAATGCATTCCCTCAATGGGGAGCTTATTGTATTTCAAAATCTGCACTAGCTATGTTTACTAAATGCTTGAGGGAAGAGGAGAGATCTAATTCAATAAGGGCATGTACAATAACTCTTGGTTCAGTAAATACTCCTCTTTGGGATTCCGAATCAATCAATTCTGATTTTGATAGAACTGCCATGCTCTCATCAATCGAGGTATCTAAAACCATTTTATATATTGCTCAAAAACCTGAATCACAATTGATTGAAGACTTAACTTTAATGCCTTCTGGGGGAGCCTTTTAAACATTTTTTTTCTTTAAACAGTAATTTTCTAGAGCTTTTATAACCCGATTAAACAAGAGAATGTGATATAGTGTAGAAGCAATTAAGTTTTTAGAAGATACAGTTAATTAAGTTGCATACAGCCTTCTGTTTAGAATTTTATGACCTCTACTTTACCCAACGATAATATCAGGAACTTTGACGACCAGATTACTAACAGACTAATATCTGAAATTATTAGAGATAGAATTAAGAACTCTGGGAAAAGATTTAGTGCTAACGATAACATTTCAGAATTTATAAATCCTGGAGAATTAGAAATTTTAGAAAGAGAAGTTGCATCAAGAGTAAAAGACTTACTTAGATCTCTAGTTATAGATGTTGAAAATGACCATAATACTCAAGAAACTGCTGAAAGAGTTTCTAAGATGTATTTAAATGAAGTTTTTAAAGGGAGATATCATGAACAACCTAAAGTTACAAGTTTTCCAAACGACAAGAACCTTGATGAGATTTATACTGTTGGCCCCATTTCCGTTAGATCTGCATGTTCACATCACCTAGTTCCGATTCTGGGAGAGTGTTGGATAGGGATTAAACCTGGGAATAAAGTTATTGGGCTTTCAAAATTTGCTAGAGTTGCAGATTGGGTTTTTTCAAGACCTCATATTCAGGAAGAAGCTGTAATGATACTTGCAGATGAAATTGAAAAATTGTGTGAACCTAAAGGTTTAGGTATTATTGTAAAAGCCCAGCATTATTGTATGAAATGGAGGGGAGTCAAAGAACCTAATACAAGTATGATCAATTCTGTTGTAAGGGGTGATTTTAGACATGATTTAAGTCTAAAACAAGAATTTTTTGAGCTTGTAAAACAACAATCTGCAACTAATAATTATTAATTATAAGTTAAACGCTTAATTAGATCGCCTGTTTTTTCAATATCTTTGAAACCTGGAGAAACTTCAATACTGCTTGAAATGTCTAGTCCATCTGGTTTTATGTAAGTCAAAATCTCATCAAGCCATTCAATTGATATCCCACCTGCTAACCACCATGGTTTGCTAAATTGTATATTTTTTAAAAAAATAGAATTTATTTTTTTCCCTGAACCTCCATACGTTTCTTTATTCCAAGAATCAAGTAGTATTGCATCTACAAAATCTTCAAAAGGTTTTATAGTATCCAAGTCCTTTTCAGTTTTTATTCTAAAAGCCTTCCAGATTCCAATATTTGGAATTTTTTCTCTTAATTTTTTACAGTAATCAATATCTTCATCTCCATGTAATTGAATGATTGTTTCACTAGGTTTTCCTAAGAAGTTTTTAATAATTAAATCTATAGAACAATTTTGTACAACGGATACCCTCTCGATTTTTGGATAAAAACTTTCTAAAGTATTAAAAATTTTTTTCTTTTTTTCTGCTGATATATATCTTGGAGACTCTTCAACCGAAATAATGCCGATAGCGTGCGCTCCTAATTTTGCGACTTGAAGAGCTTGTTCTTCAGAAGTTAATCCACAAATCTTAACTAAAGTATTTGTGTTGGGCATATCATTATCCTTTATGTAAGATTAATATTATTGCTAAATATAGCGGAGATTATTTTTGAGAAGTTGGCAAATTTTTAAAATATGGGGAATTCCCTTCAAAGTTCATCCCTATTGGTTTGTTATTCTCTTTTTATTCTCATGGAGCATAAGTAATCAGGTTAATTTATCTTCTGGTGATATTTACAATATTAAAGAAGCTTGGATTATTGGGTTTTTAACTTCTTTTTTTTTATTATCTTCAATTATTTCTCATGAGGTTTTACATATTTTTGTTTCCTTAAATCAGGGTGTAAAAATAAAAAAAATTACTTTTTATTTTCTCGGGGCAATTTTACAGATAGATAAGTATTGTCAAACTGCTCTGGGGAATATAAAAATCGCAATTGTTAGGCCTCTATTTTGTTTTGTTACAGCATTTATCCTACTTTTTATTAGTAATAACAGTGTATCTCAAGAATTAATATCTATCAATATAATTTCTAGAGTAGGTATATTAAATTTATTTTTAGGCTTCTTAAATTTGATCCCAATTGGTTCTTTAGATGGAGGAAAATTATTAAAAAGTATCATTTGGCATTTCTCAGGAAGTAAAAACAAAGGAAGAAACTTTCTTAATAAAGTAAATTTGTTTTTATCTTTTTCAGTTCTCATATTTGGGATAATTTGTTTATTTAGATTTAACTTTTACTATGGTTTTATTCTTTCTTTTTTAGGGTTGTTTGGAGTTAATTCTGCAAAGTCAGAAAGTCAATTTTTAAAAATTGAAAAAATACTTAAATTTAGTAAAGTTTCTGAGCTTAAATTAAAGCCATTGAGAAAAATTGAATTTGATTCTAATTTCTCAGAATTAAATAAGTTAATAAAAAATAAAAAGGATGAATCGGATAAATATTTTTTTGTTACGAATAATGGGAGATGGACTGGTTACATAGATGAGAATATTTTGAAGACTGTCTCTATAAAAAAATGGGAAAGGAACTTTATTGGAGATTTTAAGAAACCAATAGATAGTTTTGAAAGAGTTTATATTAATGATAAATTATGGAAAATTGTAGAAAGAATTGAAGAAACAAAAGAGGGTTTTATCTTAGTTCTCAATGCTACAGATATCCCTTTGGGTATAGTTGATAGGTCTAAAATTGGTAACTTTGTATTGATTAAATTAGGATTTAATTTGCCTTCAGAGATTGTTAAGAAATTAAATTATAAAAATCAATATCCCTTAGGAATTAATTTGCCAAGAATAATTAATTCAATGAAGCAGAAAGGAGATCTTTAAGAATCTGTGTCATATAAATTGTTTAATGTTCTTATTATCTATTGAAATATTCTTGAACTTTATTTTTGATTTATTCTCTAAGAATGAATTTCTTAAATGTTGAACTATTTCATCATTTGTGAGCTCTAGATTTATTTTTGGCGGAGCTTCTTCTCTAAATAATTTGAACCATAAATCTTTTGAAGGATTTGTTTGAATCTCTCCATGTTGAAGGAAGGCCCCTCTCTTACGATATTGGGCACTTCCGATTCTTTTAAACCCATCCTCATCAACTAAATCAGAAATTAATGAAGTCCCAAAACAATTAGATGTTATAGGTGATTTTTGTAAATTACCATATTGTAAGTTTAGGCCTAATTCTCTAAAACTTTTTATTAACCACCTATTTACCATTTTATAACTTAGGATTTCATAGTAAGTTTTTTTAAATGTTAATGCATATGTTATTCCCCCTGAATGCAAAACAGCTCCTCCTCCAGTGGGACGTCTTACAATGTTTATATCGCCATTTGATAATAACTTTTGCCAATGAGGAGGAATTCTCTTTTGGTGATAACCAATTGAAAGCCAATCCCCTTTCCAAAAGTAGAACCTCAATGTGAAAATTATTGCAGGATCGGAAATAGTTTGATTTAAAGAAAATAAATCTAAAGCCATTTGATCAGATCCCGGTAAATTATTTGTCGAAAAAATTAAAGCTTGATTTTCTGTTCCCAAAATTAACTTTGTAGGTTTATTTATGATAATTTTCAATAAATTTTTTCTTACAATTTATTAATTTCGTAACATCATTTTGTAATAGTGTGTCAAATCCCATCTTTTGGGTGGAGAATATAGGAAATATTTTTTTCAATTATGGAGCAAACTCAAACAATAAATTTAATTGCACTAAGTCTTATAGTAGTTATGCACGCAGGAGTTTTAGCTCTTAGGTTAGGAATTAGTTTAGGTAGAAACTAAAAACAATTAGAAAATTTTTATTTTTAAGGTAATAATGTAGTGAGACTTTATTGTCTTATTTAGAAAATATTCCAAGAATTAAATTTGTCAAAATCTTCATATAAAAATAGTATTTTTTACAATAAAAACTCAACAAGTTCTGCATTAAAAAAAAAACAACAGAAACAGGAAAAGTTTATATCTTCAGTGTTCTTGATTATAAAAATTTGCTTCTCTCTTTTAGCACTAATAAGCCTTGTTAAACTTGGATATAATTCCAAACTTAGATTAACAAGACTAAGGGAAATTAAAGACTCGTTTTCATACGAAAAATATCGATTTAATATTTTGTCAAGTAGGTTTGATGATTTATTTTCTGCTGAAGGTGAGCAAAGATTTATGAAGGATCAGGATCAAATGATTTCTAGAGACATTATCAGAGTAATATGGCGTTGATAAGTATGATTTTAAATAATCTTACTTTTTATTTTATTTTTAACTTTTTCGCTAGTGAGTAAAGACATTAAGGGATTAACTCTTATAACAGGTACAACTTCAGGAGTTGGATTAAATACTCTAAAACCTCTAATAAGATCTGGATGGGAAGTCATAGCTGTTAATCGATCAAACAAAAGAGCTATATCTACAGCTGAGGAATTCTTAACAAAAGAGGAATTTAAAAATATTCATTTTGTAGAAATTGATCTTTCTAACTTGGATGATGTAAGAAAAGGTTGCAATGAAATATTGGATAGATTTAAAAAATCAATAAATTCTCTTATTTGTAATGCAGCAGTTTATAAGCCGAGACTAAAGAAACCTGAGCGATCTCCTCAGGGTTTTGAAAACTCTATGGCAGTCAATCATTTTGGACATTTTCTTATGATAAACCTGCTTATGGAAAATATTTTATCATCAGAAAGAGAAATTTCTTTAAATGGAAAAGCTACTATATTCAAGCCAAGAATTACAGTATTAGGAACTGTTACAGCTAATTATTCAGAACTTGGAGGAAGGATTCCCATTCCTGCTCCAGCTGATCTAGGAGATTTATCAGGATTTAAAAATGGTTTTTTATCTCCAATAAGTATGGCTAATGGAAAGAAATTCAAACCTGGGAAGGCTTATAAGGATAGTAAACTTTGTAATATGGTGACTGTTCAGGAATTATCAAAAAGATATCCTACAGATAAAATTATTGTTAATTCTCTATATCCTGGATGTGTTGCTGATACAAAACTTTTTAGAGATACTCCTTGGTTATTTAGATTCCTTTTCCCAATCTTTCAAAAGTTCATAACAAAAGGATATGTGTCACAAAGATTGGCAGGGGAGCGGGTAGCTCAGGTGGCAACCTATAAAGAATTTGCTAAACCATCAGTACATTGGAGCTGGGGAAATCGTCAGAAAACTGGTAGGAAAGCTTTTTCTCAAAAGTTGTCAAAAAGAATAATTGATACTAAGACATCAAAAAAAACTTTTGATCTAACAAAAAAATTGGTCGGATTAGATTGATTGATTAAGACTAATCAAATCCTAATAAATCAAAAATTTCTCTATCTTTAAGTGGATTCCCTTCTAAGGGCTCTACGTTTTCAAGCATATTTTTGGCAAGAGATAAATATTCATTTTGAACTTCAATTACGTCTTCAGTTGGTTCCATTTCAAAGATGGTACATTTTTTTAGTCTTGATCTTCTGATGGCATCTACATCTTTAAAATGAGCCATAGTTTTCAAACCTGTTCTTTTATTGAATTTATCAATTTGGTCTGTATCTTTTGATCTGTTTGCTACTACACCACCTAATCTGACCTTGTAATTTTTTGCTTTTGCTTTTATTGCAGAAACAATTCTATTCATTGCGAATATTGAATCGAAGTCGTTTGCAGTAACAATTAGGCAGTAGTTCGCATGTTGTAATGGAGCAGCAAAGCCCCCGCAAACGACGTCTCCTAGGACATCAAAAATAACAACGTCAGTATCTTCTAATAAGTGATGCTCTTTTAAAAGTTTAACTGTCTGACCGGTTACATATCCCCCGCACCCTGTCCCAGCAGGAGGACCTCCACTTTCAACGCACATTACGCCATTAAAACCTTCAAACATGAAATCAGTTGGCCTCAATTCTTCGCTATGAAAATCTACCTCTTCCAGAATATCGATAACTGTAGGAACCATTTTGTGCGTCAAAGTGAAAGTGCTATCATGTTTTGGATCACATCCAATTTGTAGAACCTTTTTACCTAATTTTGAGAATGCAGCAGAAAGGTTTGATGATGTAGTTGATTTTCCGATGCCACCCTTGCCATACACGGCAATAACTAAAGCCCCTTCTTCAATATTTATTTTTGGATCTTGCTTTACTTGAACACTTCCTTCTCCATCAAGAGGTCTATTTATAGTACTTGTCATTTAAAGCTTAAAACACATTATTATCTATATTCTTGCAGCGTAAATACACATGAAATATGTTTCTAAACAAATATGTATTTAATTGTATTAAAAGTGATGAATATGTTCTTATAACTGAATTTTTTGGATTCAATCTATTAAATTATAAGTGAAAATACTCATGACTTAGTTCTAGATTGTTAGTAAACATTTAGCTGAAATATGCTTTAGCATCGTAAAGGGTTTCATCGCTTATTTCTGATAATCCCCTTGAGATTGCATATTTTTCGGTATTGGTTTTGACTTTACCTCTCACAAAAAATGGAATTTTTGTTAATTCAGCTCTACCAGATTCAGTCCAGATAATTCCTTTCTTACTATTTTTATCTTCTTTATCATCTGAATTTACAAAATCTTCTGTTTTTGTGGCTGTATGTCCTAAATGGCTTTGATGACCATCAACAAACTCAAAGTCATGCTTAAACATATCAATAAGATGCTCTTCTAATCCCATCATTAGGGGATGCACCCAGTCATCAAAAATCACATTTGCACCTTCCCATCCCATCTGTGGGCTATATCTTGCAGGGACATCTTGAACATGCATAGGTGTACTTATTACTGAACAAGGAATGCCAAGTCTCTTGGCACTATGCCTTTCCATTTGAGTACCTAAAACCAATTCAGGGGCTGTTTTTTTCATGGCATCTTCTACTTCTAAGTAATTATTAGTAATTAGAGCTTCTAAATTTAGTTCTTTTGCAGTTGCTCTTACTTGTCTAGCCATCTCCCTACTGTATGTCCCAAGACCAACCACTTCAAAACCTAATTCCTCCTTAGCAATTTTTGCAGCCGCGATTGAATGTGTTCCATCACCAAAAATAAAAACCCTTTTGCCAGTTAAGTAATTTGAGTCAACAGATTTAGAGTACCAAGGAAGTTTTGACTTGTGTTCTAATTCTTCTTTATTAGTCAAGGGGAGACCCAACTTATTATGAACTTCATTTATAAATTCAATTGTATTTTTTATTCCAATTGGAATAGTGTTCGTAAATTCCATTCCAAAGTTCCGTCTAAGCCATTCACATGATGTTTCAGCAATTTCTTTATAAAGACAGATATTTATTTCAGCATCAATTAATCTTTCAATGTCATCCGGACTAGCACCTAATGGAGCAACTACGTTTGTATCTATTCCTTGTTCTGAAAGTATACGTTGGATTTCAATAACATCATCCCTACATCTAAATCCTAGTAATGAAGGACCAAGTATATTTACTTTTGGTCTGCGACCTAATTCCTTCCACCTTAGAGGACTTATTTTTTCTGTAGAAATTACTTTCTCTTTTAAAAGAGTTCTTGTTAATTGATAAAAAGTTTCTGATGCTCCCCAATTTTCTTTCTTACTATAAGCAGGTAATTCAAGATTAACAATTGGCATATCAAACCCCATTCCTTTTGCAAGAGCTCCAGGTTGGTCTTGGATAAGTTCTGCTGTGCAACTTTCTCCAACTAAAAGAGTTTTTGGTTTAAATCGTTCTACTGCTTCCTTAATATTTTTCTTCACTAATTCAGCTGTATCGCCTCCGAGGTCTCTAGCCTGGAAAGTTGTATAAGTGACTGGAGGCCTTTGCCCCCTCCTTTCAATCATTGTAAATAGAAGATCTGCATAAGTATCTCCTTGAGGGGCATGAAGAACATAATGTATATCTTTCATTGAAGAGGCAATTCTCATCGCACCAACATGTGGTGGCCCTTCATATGTCCATAGAGTTAATTCCATATTCTCTTAATGCGTCACTAAAGTTTTTGAAGTTAGTATTTGATTCCTTCTTAAAGGTTTGGAGAAGAGAGCTGCCAAATCGGCGGCTTGATCAATTCCATGAATTGGACTAAATACCATTTCTATCGACCACTTAGTACTAATTCCTTCGGCCTCAAGTGGGTTAGCTAAACCCATCCCACAAACTACTAAGTCTGGATTAGATTTCCTTACTCGATCTAATTGTTTTTCTACGTGTTGCCCTTCGACAATTTTTGTATTATCAGGTAATAAATTAATCTCCTCTTTCATTAAATCTTTATTTAGGTAAGGAGTTCCTACCTCTATAAGATCCATTTCGCATTCATTATGCAAAAATCTTGCCAAAGATATCTCCAGTTGCGATTCAGGAAGAAGAAATAATCTTTTCCCCTTAAGTATTTCTTTGTGAGATTCAAGAGCAAGTTTTGCTCTATTAATTAAAGGCGAAATAATTTCATGAACTTTAAGTTCACTAATTTTGAAAGCTTTCGCTGCAGCTAAAAACCATTCAGTACTTCCTTCGATACCAAGAGGAAATGGAGCCGAAATTATTTCACAACCACGATGTTTTAGGTCTCGAACGGTATCACTTAAATACGGCTGAGTTAATAAAACTTTGGTATTTTTGCCAATCTTTGGTAATTCTGTTGATTGCCGTGGTGGAAAGCTCTCAATATTTGAAATTCCTAAATTTCTAAAAATCTTTTTAAACCTATCCTCTACATTATTTGCGAGAGTCCCAACTAATAATAATTTCGCCTCATCTGTTGACTCCATTAATGGAATTAAAGCTTTTAAGGCGCCATCCTCTCCTTGGGTAAAAGTTGTTTCTATCCCACTTCCAGAGTAATTAACGAATCTCACTTGACCTAAAAATCTTTTATTTAATTTCTCTGCGACAGTGGCAAGATCTAATTTGATTACCTCACTTGGACAAGATCCAACTAGAAAAAGAGTTTTTATTTCTGGTCTTCTCGCAATAAGATCATTTACCACTCGATCTAATTCTTCATGAGCGTCAGCAAGACCAGCAAGATCTTTTTCTTCAAGAATAGCTGTCCCAAATCTTGGTTCAGCAAAAATCATAACTCCAGCAGCGCTTTGAATTAAATGAGCACATGTCCTTGAGCCTACAACTAGAAAAAATGCATCCGGCATTCTTCTGTGGAGCCAGACTATTGATGTTAACCCACAAAAAACTTCCCTGGGCCCTGTTTCCTTATTAAAATCAACTTTACTCATCAAAAATTTTCAAGTGCTTATATTTCAAGCTTGCATAAACTTTTTAATTTAAGAAAGTAATTAATAAGTTCTCTTACAAAATGAACACATTTAAAAAACTTATATGAATGTTTAAATACTTAAATGGGAATTATGAAAAAAAACTTTTGGGGCGTCGATTAATTTCTGTAGAAGGAATTTCCTTGACTTATTTTTGAAATCTTCCACACATTTCTAGCTATTTTTGTCGCTAATAATCCTGCCCTCTCTAACTTAGATTTCCCGGGCTTTGCCCCAATTAAAGCTGTCACTTCTGAAGTGGTTAAAGGTGCTCCAGTATTTATAGCTAATTGCGTTAACTCCAATCTATCTCTAAGGTTTTTAAGATTTACTTTTTCAATTTTATCTTCTTCTAACCAACTAAAAGATGGGTCTTTCTGAGATAGTTTTTGCATTAAGCTTAGGCTAACTAATCCAAGAGTTTGATCAGGAGTTAATTCTTTTTCAGTACCAGAAACATTTGGTCCTTTTTTTTGAGAAGTTCCCATAAAAATGCGTATCTTTTACTTGAAGTTATCGTTTTGTGGGAAGCATGCAAGTAAATTTAATAGAAAAAATGATCCATTATCCGTTATAGTCGCGTGAATGGAACCAACTTCTAGTTTAAACAGAGGGGAACGAAAAAAAGGCAGTTCTCTTGTCACAGGATCTGAGGTGCAATCTCAGGCGAGTGGAGCAAGCTGTTTTATTACAACTGATTCAGAGAAGTCTTTGGTATCCAGACAAGCAAGTCAAGTTGAGCAAATTGAGTTGAGAACATATGTTTTTTTGGACTCTCTTCAACCTCAATTAGCTGCGTATATGGGGACGGTTAGTAGAGGTTTTTTACCTATACCAGGAGATTCATGCCTTTGGATGGAAGTTTCACCTGGGATGGCCGTTCATAGAGTTACTGATATTGCCTTAAAAGCAAGTAATGTAAGACTTGGTCAGATGATTGTTGAAAGAGCATTTGGCTCTCTTGCTCTTTATCACAAAGATCAAAGTACTGTTTTACATTCTGGGGATGTTGTTCTAGATGCTATTGGAAGTGAAGTTAGAAAAAGAACCAAACCTTCAACAAGTTGGACAGAAGTTATTCGAGCTATTACTCCAGATCATGCTGTTTTAATAAATAGACAAAACAGAAGTGGATCAATGATTCAATCTGGAATGAGCATGTTTATATTAGAAACTGAACCGGCTGGGTATGTCTTAAAAGCAGCAAATGAAGCAGAAAAAGCATCAAATATAACTGTTGTTGATGTAAAGGCAGTTGGCGCTTTCGGTAGATTAACTCTCGCTGGGAAAGAAGGAGATGTAGAAGAAGCAGCAGCTGCTGCTATAAGAGCAATTGATGAAATTTCAAATTATTGATAATTTTCTAATTTAAACCAATTTCTTTTTTGAGGTAAGGCGACATAATTTTGGCAGCTTTACCTCTACTACCTAATTTATTTAATTGTGATTGTGAGAGCTCACCGTAAACACAGTTAGACTCTTTTACCCAAAAAATAGATTCGAATTCCCCGTTGGGATATTTGGGGTTCTTAAGAATTTCTCCCCAGCATATTCCTGTTGTATCTTTAACTAAGTTTCCTGAGGGATCGCACAAAACCATACAACTTATAAATCTTGCACTCCTATAAGGACTATCAGAAAGTTCATTAATTAATTTTTTAATTTTCTCATCATTAGTTTTTGCATATCGAGCAGAATAAATTCCTGGCCGACCATCTAAAACATCTACTTCAAGACCCGAGTCATCAGCTAATGCCCAAGTTTTAGTCTCTAAAGCAGCTGCTTTTGCTTTTAAAAGTGCATTCTCAAAATATGTGTTTCCTGTCTCTTCGACATTTAAATATTCTGGTTGCTTTTGAACCTTTAAAGACAAAACATCCAGCATCTCTGAAATTTCAGATACTTTTCTTTGATTGCCACTAGCAATAGTTAGAACTGGAAGGTTCAAAATAGCAAAAAAATTTATTGTGAATATTATCTTACTTCAAAGCTTGATACGGAGACAGGAAAGGTTGAACATTCCACACCTGTGTAGACAGGGCCTGCCTCGTACTGAAATAACATAATGTAAATTTTTTCTTAACACAACAGTATGTTTTGATGCACTAACTAATTTGCATAAGTATTGACATATCAATAGTACCAAGGGTGATAAGTTTAACTTATGAATGATAGAAAAAACATTAATGGAGATTTTGTCGAAAACGCTTGACTTATAAGTACTTAATGAATCATTCTTCGAATTGAACATTCCACATTTAGTATTTAGTAGACAATGGCTACAGAAACAATGGGTATCGCTCTCGGCATGATCGAGACACGCGGACTTGTACCTGCAATCGAAGCAGCAGACGCAATGACAAAGGCAGCAGAAGTTCGCCTTATTGGTCGTGAATTCGTAGGTGGCGGTTATGTCACAGTATTAGTAAGAGGCGAAACAGGCGCAGTTAACGCAGCTGTAAGAGCTGGTGCTGATGCTTGTGAAAGAGTTGGTGACGGTTTAGTTGCAGCTCACATTATTGCTCGTCCTCATAGAGAAGTTGAACCTGCTCTAGGTAACGGTGAATTTCTTGGTCAAAAGGACTAATTAAGTAAAGCAAGATTTATAAATTTTGCAAAATAATTATTTTCCCTAAACAGACCTAAATTTATCCTTATGAGTAAGAAGTATGACGCAGGGGTAAAGGAGTACAGAGATACCTACTGGACTCCAGAATATGTCCCCCTAGACACCGATTTACTAGCCTGTTTCAAATGTACAGGTCAGGAAGGTGTTCCAAGAGAAGAAGTTGCAGCAGCTGTTGCCGCTGAATCTTCAACAGGTACTTGGTCAACAGTTTGGTCCGAGTTACTTACAGACTTAGAATTTTATAAAGGACGTTGTTATCGAATCGAAGACGTACCTGGAGATCCTGAAGCTTTCTATGCTTTCATTGCATATCCTTTAGATCTTTTTGAAGAAGGCTCAATTACAAACGTATTAACATCTCTTGTAGGAAACGTTTTTGGATTTAAAGCTCTAAGACATCTACGTCTAGAAGATATTAGATTCCCAATCGCTTTCATTAAAACTTGTGGTGGTCCACCAAATGGAATCGTAGTTGAAAGAGATCGACTTAACAAATACGGAAGACCTCTACTTGGTTGTACCATCAAACCTAAATTAGGATTATCTGGTAAAAACTATGGTCGAGTTGTATATGAATGTCTTAGAGGAGGTCTTGATTTAACGAAGGATGATGAGAATATTAATTCTCAACCATTCCAACGTTGGAGAGAAAGATTTGAGTTTGTTGCAGAAGCAGTTAAGCTTGCTCAGCGAGAAACTGGAGAAGTTAAAGGTCACTATCTAAATTGTACTGCTAACACTCCTGAAGAACTCTATGAAAGAGCTGAATTTGCAAAAGAGCTAGATATGCCAATCATCATGCATGATTATATAACTGGTGGTTTTACTGCAAATACTGGATTAGCTAATTGGTGTCGTAAAAATGGCATGCTTCTGCATATTCACAGGGCTATGCATGCTGTTATTGATAGACATCCAAAGCATGGAATTCACTTCAGAGTTCTTGCAAAATGTTTGAGACTATCTGGAGGTGACCAATTACATACTGGAACCGTTGTTGGAAAACTAGAAGGTGATCGTCAAACAACTCTTGGTTATATTGACAACTTAAGAGAGTCATTTGTTCCTGAAGATAGATCAAGAGGTAACTTCTTTGATCAAGATTGGGGTTCAATGCCTGGAGTATTTGCAGTCGCATCAGGTGGTATCCATGTTTGGCATATGCCTGCACTTCTAGCGATCTTTGGGGACGATTCTTGCCTTCAGTTCGGTGGAGGAACACATGGTCATCCATGGGGTTCTGCTGCTGGAGCTGCAGCTAACAGAGTTGCTTTAGAAGCTTGTGTAAAAGCCCGCAATGCTGGTCGCGAAATCGAAAAAGAGAGTAGAGACATTCTTATGGAAGCTGCTAAGCATAGTCCTGAATTGGCTATTGCTCTAGAAACTTGGAAGGAAATTAAGTTTGAGTTCGACACTGTCGACAAGCTTGATGTTCAGGGTTAACTCAAGTTTCGAAATTGAGAAGATTTATTCTCCTCAAACTTTTTAAAATCTCGTTTTTACGAGTAATTACATTCACATTTTGATTAATTATGCCTTTCCAGAGCACAGTAAGCGACTATCAAACAGTTGCAACCCTGGAAACATTCGGTTTCTTACCACCGATGACCCAGGAAGAAATATATGACCAAATTGCCTACATAATTGCTCAAGGTTGGAGTCCAGTTATTGAGCATGTTCATCCAAGTGGATGTATGCAAACTTATTGGTCTTATTGGAAACTCCCATTCTTTGGGGAAAAAGATCTTAACTTGATCGTGAGCGAATTAGAGGCATGCCATAGAGCATACCCTGATCATCATGTAAGAATCATCGGATACGATGCTTACACTCAAAGTCAAGGAACAGCTTTTGTAGTTTTCCAAGGACGTTAAAGCTACTTTTCGTAGTAAATAACTTTCTCCATAAGAACTTAATTTTTTGGAGAAAGTCTTTTTAAAAAGTTTCACAATTGAAGGTTATGTCAATGAAAACTAGTAGAGAAATTGCATTAGAGAGAAGAAAAGCTATGAGTGATAGCGGAAAAAAAGCTGTTGCCAATTCTTCTACTACTAAAGATAGGGTTCGCACATCTGATGATATGCAAATTTCTGGGATAAAATCTTCCATTGATACAAATAGTACAAATACTGCGAAAAAACATATTCCAACAGCAAAAATGAATAAAAAATCCTTTTCTAAAAATTTATCCAGCAAAGAACTTGTAATTGAAAGAAGGAAAGCAATGTCAACTCATGGCAAATCAGCCATAAGTTCATCTGATAGAACTCGTACAGAAGCTAATAAAAAGATCCAAGTAAATGAAATTAAAATAACTCCAGATAAAAGCCCTGACTTATCAAATTCTGGTAATTCTGAGAATAAAGTTCTAAATACTAAAATTAAAAGAAGGGTAACTCAAAAAAGAAAACCTATCACAAATACAAGTAGAGATATTGTTTTGGCAAGAAGAGAGGCTCAATCTAAACATGGCAAATCAGCTTCTAAACAAAATAGTAGTGCAGCATCTTTAGCTAGAAGAGGAGATCCAGATTTATCAAGCAGAGAAATATCTCAAAGAGTTAGGGAATTAAGAAGTAAAACTGGAGCAACCTCAAAAAAAGGAAATGGTAAATGTAGACCATGTGGTCCAAATAAAAATGGATCAAAAATGAATATTGCTGATGCAAGTTGGAAAGTTGGTAAAAGTGAAACTAATTCTGGACAAACAGTAACTGGAACACAGGCTAATAGGTCGTTAAAAACTACTGGTAATGAAGCTAGTACATGTAGAAGTGTCACAGGTACACAGTATTTGGGATCCGAAGTACTTAATCAATTTTGCCAAAATCAACCTGAATATAAACAGCCAACTAGATCCTCAGTAACTTCGACATCAGCTGGAAATAAAGTCACAGGTAATGAGGTCGGAAGATCTGAGAAAGTTACTGGCGATGAACCTGGAACTTGCAAAAATGTAACTGGTACTGAATATAGTTCTGCAAATCAGTCAAAGGAATATTGTGGGGAAGTTCCCAAAAATCCCTCAAAGGTTAAACATAGTAATACAGCTGACGGATTAAAAGTATCTGGGTCTTTACCTGGGAGATCTGCACTTGTAACTGGAGATGAGTCAGGATCTGGTCATCAATTAACAGGCGATCAATATCTTGGTTCAGAAACTAATCCTAAAGGGAGATCTCATGAAAAAGTCGGGAAATACAATACATTAAATGGCAATGCATTAACTGGTACAGGAGTAGGGAGGTCTGAATTCGTTACTGGTAATGAACCAGGAAGTTGTAAAAATGTAACTGGCGATGAATATATTGGTTCCCAACAATACGAGTCATTCTGTAAATCCAAACCAAAACCTGAAGCAATGAAGGTTGGAGTTAGTCTCTCAAATAACGCTAATGAGATTAGTGGTACCTTAACTGGTAGATCTGAGAAAGTTACTGGCGATGAACCTGGAACTTGCAAAAATGTAACTGGGACACCATATGCTGGATTAGATCAAGTTGAGGAAAATTGTAATTCTGACTTAATAACTGAATTAAAAGATAAAAGCAAGATTTATTTAGGAGGCAGCTCAAATGCACGTCTTACTGGTATACAACCGGGTATTGGAGGAAGTATGACTGGAGCAGGCAAAGGTGCTTGTCTAAATCCAACAGGCACCCCTTATGTTGGCGGAGATCAGTTAGGTAATAATTGTTCCAATCATTCATCCGAAAAAAATTATGCCAATAGTGAAAGAAAAAATTCAAGCTCATGGGAAGAATTTTCTGTAAATTCTCCCTCAAGAGATAAATACTCTGATA
>CACAQP010000012.1 GCA_902534685.1 uncultured Prochlorococcus sp. | reverse complement strand
GTCCAGGAGCGGGTTTAAGTTTCGCAATCCCAATAAACAAAGCTAAGAAAATTGCCGATCAACTGATAAAAAATGGAAAAGTAATTCATCCTATGATTGGGATTAGCCTAATAGAAGAAAAGAATTATGAGAGTAAAGCTAATGTCGTAAAAGTTGGATATGTAGTCCCGAATAGTCCAGCTGAAAAGAGTGGTATCATGGTAGATGATATTTTAATAAAAGTAGGAAATAAAGATATTGAAACCGCATCAGACGTTATAAATCAAATAAGTAAAAATGGTATCAAAAAACAAGTAAGTATTTTGCTAAAGCGTAGAAATAAATTTATTCAATTAAAAGTAATACCAACTGATATTACTAATCTAGAAAATAAATAAAAAATTAAACGGTCACTATGTTTAAGTATTTCCACACACCTAGAAATACATTTACCATCCCTTACATCACAGGTAGTAATGCATTCAAAATAACTTTCAATTAGATCAGCAGTTTGAAACTGTTTTTCTTGTAAATCGAAATTTTTCATATAATATCTAATATTTATTTTTGCATTTTTAGATTAATAAAAGACAATAAACTATGTAAAGATAAATAAGTGATCTTGCTTAGCTAAATGTAAACTTTTTTAAAAATAATTTATTTTTTACAAAATATTTTTTATGAATCACTGAAATTTTAGTTTTTATTTTTATCTAAAAAATATTCATAATTACCATAATATGAAAAAAACTTTGAATCTTTAATTTCTACAATTCTATTGGCAACCTTTGATATAAAATATCGATCATGAGAGATGATTAATAATGAACCGTTATAATTCTTAATTGCTAATTCTAAATTTTCTTTAGATTGCAGATCCAAATGGTTAGTTGGCTCATCCAATAGCAGAAAATTACTCGGCTTCATAATCATAAGAGCCAATGCTAATCTTGCCTTTTCTCCACCACTGAGTTGTTTAACATATTTAAAAACACTTTCATTTTGAAAGCCAAAACCTCCTAAAAATGTTCTTACTTTTTTTTGTGACCATTCTGGAGATTTATTACATATTAAGTCAATAACCTTCTCATCGAGTGAAAGTGCCTCAGCCTGGTTCTGTTCATAATAGCTCGAAATTATATTATATTTACCAAGATTAATTTCTCCAAGTTCAGGTGATATTTTTTTCATAATAATTTTAAGCAATGTAGATTTACCGCAGCCATTCGGTCCTAATATCGCTATTTTCTCCCCCGAAGAAATCTTTAAATTAACATCTAAAAAAAGAATTTTATCTTCATAACTATGAGACAAATTTTTGATATTTAGAACTAATTTTCCTGAGCGAGGACACTCCGGAAAGTTAAAAGCAGGACTTTTAAAT
Organism: uncultured Prochlorococcus sp.; assembly: GCA_902534685.1. Classification (GTDB taxonomy): domain Bacteria; phylum Cyanobacteriota; class Cyanobacteriia; order PCC-6307; family Cyanobiaceae; genus Prochlorococcus_A. The sequence goes on along the minus strand of CACAQP010000012.1, from coordinate 26,531 downwards.
TTTGATTTAGGGGCCTCAATTTTAGACATTTTTTTTAATTGTTTTTCTCTACTCTTTGCTTGAGAACTTCTAGTTGCACTTGCTCTAAATCTATCTATATATTTCTTCTGAATCTCAATTTCTTTTTGTTGTAGTTCATATGCTTTTTTTTGTGATTCTTGATTTAAAGACTTCTGTTCAACAAAAAAAGAATAGTTACCATTATATGTTTCAGATATTCCTCTATCTACAAAAATTATTTTTTTACATAATTTATCTAAAAAATATCTGTCATGGCTAATTATGATAACTGCAATCTTAAGCGACGATAGATATTCTTCCAACCAAAAAATAGTATCTAAATCTAAATGATTGGTGGGTTCATCAAGTAAAAGTAAATCAGGTTTTTGTAAGATTATTTTCCCAAGCGCAACTTTCATTTGCCAACCACCAGAAAAATTTCCAATTAATTTATCAGCATCTTCTATAGAGAAGCCTAGTTTTGGTAAAATTTTTTCTACATCAGATTGCATTTTATAACCACCTAAAGCTTCAAATTTCGCTTGATATTTTGCGAGTTTATTTACTAATTTTTCAAGTTCAACTGAATGTTTTTTTATATCCAATGATTTCATTTGATTTTCAATTTCAGAAAGTTTCATAGCAACAATTTTTAGATCTTTAAAAGAACTTTCTAATTCCTCTCTTACTGAATAATTCAAATTACAATCAAACTCTTGTTTTAAGTGAGCAATTTTAGGATTTCCCTCTTTTATAATTGTTCCACTTGTTTGTTCTTCCTCTCCAATTAAAATCTTAAATTGGGTTGATTTACCTGCTCCATTTGAACCAACTAAACCAACTTTTTCTCCTTTTTTAATTTCCCAATTAATATTTTTTAAAACAACATCTGTAGAATAAATTTTGGTTACACCTTCAAATCTAATCACTTTTTTAAAAATAGAATTTACAACATTTGAGGGTTATTTACTAAAAATATTTTGTAGAATAAAATCGAATTATGAAAAGAATAGAACAAATCGTTGTAATTTTCATAGCTGCAGCTCTAGCGATTCCAAGTTATTGGTTTTTTTGGACTTTAGCTGGTGGAGGGGGTTATAACAAAAGACTTAAACCTATTATGAATCAAAAAAATAATTATTCAAAGCCTTTACTTAAAGACCTCCCCGAGCCTTAACCAACCACATTTTAGTTGCCTCGTCATCAATAGTACTTAAATATTCAATTACTTCTTCTCTAGTGACAGAAATATTTAACTCGTTACCAATATCACAAATTTTATCTAGGGCTTTTTTGGGATTAGTCAAGGCTGTCATAAACAAACTTTGTTTCTTTTTAGAGTCGTTTGCTATTAACTTATAGAGCTTTTCAGCATTACTGGACATGTTTTTAAAAATCTATTTATTAATAGATTATTACTTCAAGCTACATTTTTCTCATTATATTGATTAATAGATAAATCATTATCATTATCTTTTATTTCTTTTGCTGAAGCATCTGCCATACTTCTTGCATCTAAACATAAAACCTTTCTAAGTTTAGCGAAGTTAGCTGCATGAGATTTCCTACCATCTTTTTGGGCATAATGCTCAGACTGTTGAAGAATATGGTGAAGATGGGTTAGCAAATATGGACTAATTACAGCTGATACCAAAACATCACTATTTTCATTTTCGTGAGTATCAGAATTAACTAATCTTTTTTTTGTTTTGCCAATTATCGACTTTTTAGGTGAATCAAGTTTTCTTGAATTTTTCATGGGACAATTAAAACAATTAATTAGTACGGACATATATTTCCTTATTAATAATATACACAAAGATAGTATCCTTGACTAACTGTGTATACTTATAAGTAACAGTTATCAACTTTGACTAATGGCTACCCGTCAAAACTCAACAAATGGGAAGCCTAAATCCCCAAGAATACAAGTAGTACTTCCGGAATTAATCTGCGAGCAACTTACAATTTTGGCCAATAATGAATCTAGGACAGTTAGTAATATGGCGAAAGTATTAATACAAGAAGGTATAAAAAAATATTTAGAAAAAGAACGTAAAACACATATTTCAGAAAATAATTTAAATACCGATAAATTTAGAGATGAACTTGAAAAACAAAGCGTCAAAAGATTAAAAAAAGCTCCTCAAAGGATTAGATACTATAAAAAATCTGATTAAAAAAATTAATTTTGTGGCAATTTCTGTAAATCTAAAGTTTTACCCATAACTACCAAAATATTACCTCTTTCCAAAATATATTTTGCTGGAGGATTAACTGTTAATTCTTCAGCAGGTCCAGCTGCAAGAACATTAACTAAATAATTTTTCCTCAAATTTAAATCTCTTAAAGATCTTCCAATAAATTCCTCTGGAACAGTTATTTCATCTATACCAGTTTGGTTATCTAATTCTAATCTTTCAATTAGATTTGGTCTGACAAGTTCTAAACCTAATCTTTCTCCTTGCATCCTAGATGGGAAAACAACTTTATCTGCACCTACCCTTTTTAACATTTTTTCGTGCAAGTCACTCGTAGCTCTCGCTATCACTCTTTTCACTTTGCTACCTTCACTATCCTTAGCAATAAGTGTTGTAGTTATACTTGCTTCAATAGGTTCACTAATACCTACTACAACAGTGTTCATTTCAAGTATTCCAGATTCCTTCATAGACTCTTCATCAGTACAATCTACTACTCTTGCTTCTATCGAAGGTTCCAATTGTCTTAAATCGTCAATAGCTTTTTCCGAATAATCTGCAGCCAAAACATCTGCACCATTGCTAATAAGTTCTCTACAAACTGCAGTTCCAAATCTTCCAACGCCGACAACTGCAAAAGTGAGTGCTTCATTTTCTCTCTTTTGAGACCACTGCCACCAATCAGCCATAATTAAACTCAGTCAGTCCTAAACGTAGAGATCAGCCCTAGGATAGCCAATTCTCTTTTGTCTATCTATTCTACTCTTATAAAGAGCCTGCCAAAGTGCACTTAACAGTAAAAGGATCCCAAGTCTACCCACAAACATACCGACAATAAGAATAAATTGGCCAAAATGATTTAATTTTGCAGTTAAACCGATATCAAAACCAACTGTTGCAAATGCAGATATACAAGTAAAAAGAATTTCCAGAAATGTGAACGACTCTTTTTTAACAAACGTATTAGTTGTACTTAGCAACATTGCCATTAAAAGAACAAAAAGCAAAGACCCTACTGTAATTCCAACTGCCTTGAGAATAACTTTATCTGAAATTAATCTATTGCTAATAATTACATCTTTTTGTCCTCTTAAAGTTGATCTAGTTGCAGCCATTAAAGCAATAAATGTAGTTGTTTTTATGCCTCCACCAGTACCTCCAGTACTTGCTCCAATAAACATAAGTGTCATTAATAACAAGAGTCCCGTATCTGAGATAGAGTTCAAAGAAATCGGAGAGTTTGTAAAGCCTGCAGTTCTTGCACTAACTGTTTCGAAAATAGATGACAATAATCTTTCAAACAAATTCAAATCATTAAAAAATTGACTATTTAACAATGATTCAGTAATGAAAAATCCTAATGATCCGAATAATATTAGTGACAAACTTGTCCTAATAACTAGTCTGGAATGAAGACTCAATTTTTTATATGAAAGATTATTTTTATGACTCCAAATATCATCAATAACCCGCCATCCCAGTCCACCCATGACTATGAGAAAAACAAATACAGTATTAACCAAAAAATTTGTTCTATAGTCTTGAAGACTATTAGACCATAAAGAAAAACCTGCATTGTTATAGGCAGATATGCTGTGAAAAATTGAGGACCAAAGTCTTTCCCAATTATTCTGAATATCTACAAATCCAAAAGAATATAAAACAATTGCGCCTAAAGATATGATACAAATTGCAGTTATAGCAATGCTTTGAAAAGTTCGGCCAATTCCTCCAACTCCGAATTCATCAAGAGTTTTTCCTTTATCTAATCTAGTTCTTAGCTTTGTACCCTTTACAACGAAACCTTGTAGAAATGTGGTAATAGCCATTAATCCAAGACCACCTGATAAAAGCATTAAAGCCAAGAAAACTTGACCAAAAAAATTCAAATCAACGCCAATATCTATTATGGTCAACCCAGTAACTGTTATGGCAGAGGTCGATGTAAAAAATGCTTCCCACAAACCAACTTTTGAAGATGAGCATAAAGGGGAACTTAAAATTAAAGTTCCAAAGAAAATAATAACCAATCCTGTAACGATAGTGAACTGAGGTACAGATAGTTTTCTGTAAACATCTTTTAAACTGTAAACATTACTTGTGAATTTCACTTTATTTATCTGAAATTTAAAATTATTAATGCTGGTACTATAAGTGACATTATAAGTGTCAATCCAGCTCCGTATTTTGCGATATCAAAAAATCTATATCTTCCAGGACCGTAAACCATTAAATTTGTTTGATAACCCATTGGAGATAAGAAAGATTGGCTTGCTCCAAATAAAACGAGCATTATTAAAGCACTAGGTGTAATCCCTAAAACATTTGAAAATTCAATAGCAACGGGCAAAATTAAAGCAACAGAAGCAGCATTACTAATAAATTGGGTCAGGATAACAGTCGATACAAAAATTACGACAAGTGCAAAATACAAAGGCAACCCATCAAGAGCAAAATTAAGATTGACTGCAATTAAATCTGCTAATCCTGTTACCTGCATAGCAACACTAAAACACGATAAAGATCCCAGCAATAAAATAACGTCTAACCTAATTGATTTCTGAATTTCTGCAGGTCTTAAACATCCAAAAGCAACCATTGCAATCACTGCCAACAGAACTGAACCTACTAATGGAATATTTGTAACCGAAGGCAAAACCACCATTCCTATTGCAATTGCAATCGAGATAGGTTTTTTTATCAAGACAGGTAAATCATCTTCAAATTGATCCAAAATAAGCAAATCATTACTAGCCTGTAAACCTCTTATTGAATCTAAGGGTGCTTGCAATAATAAAACATCCCCTGCTCTTAAAACAGCTTGGCCTAATCTCTCCTGAACAGTTTGTTGGCCTCTTCTCAGTGCCAAAACCGTTGCATTATGACGTTGCCTGAATCTTAATTCTCTCAAACTTGCACCAGCTAAAGTTGAACCTGCTGGCAACAAAGCTTCAAAGGTTTTAGTACCTTCATCATCTGAGAAAACATCAGCTCCATCGAAAGATGTTTTATTTTCTCCTAACAAAATAGTATGTTCCTGCTGCAGCCTAAATAAATCTGCCCTTGTAACACGTATTATTAATCTATCATCCGGTTCAATCTTTCTATCTGCCAAGGGCGGAAGAATAACTTTTCCATTTCGTTGTAACTCCAGAACATCAACGTCAAATCGTCTTTGTAATCTACTATTTCTGACAGATTGTCCAACTAATTCTGAAGTAGAGGGAATAGTAACTTCGGTAAAGTATATATTCATATCGCCATTTTTAATAAACTCCCTATCTCTCCCTCTATCTGGCAAAAGCATGTCAGAGACAAGGATCATGTAAGTTGTACCTATAAGCCACACAGGAATTCCAATTGAAGTCAAACTAAATAATTCTAAAGCTCCATAACCCAATTGTTGACTTATATCACTTACGAGAAGATTTACTGAGCTACCTAATAATGTAAGAGTTCCACCTAGTAAAGTAGCAAAAGAAAGAGGTAATAAAACTTTTGATGGTGATATGTTTCTCCTCTCGCACCAACCTTCAATCAAAGGCAACAAAGATGCTACTACAGGAGTATTAGGCACAATTCCAGATATTGGAGCAATCAAAAAAGCAATTAAGGAAATCAATTTCCTTGGCGTTCTAATACTTTCAGAAGAAATCAATTCTCTTACTCTATCTAAAGCACCACTTTTAAATAATGCAGAGGAAACTGCAAATAAACCCATAAGGGTTATTAAAGATGGGCTACCAAAACCAGCTAAAGCTTTTTCAGGAGAAAGAACTCCTGTGGCTATAAATATTCCAACACATAACAAGCCAGTCAATTCTGGAGCAATAGTATTTTTGATAAACAAAATTATTGACATTATTAAAACAACTACGGTTATAAACGCATCAAAATTATTACTAACTACTGAAATTAAATTCATATAAAACTTATTTAACTCAATATACCCAAAAACAATATCTCAAAAAAGATTAAATTGAATTATCTTTTTTGGTAATCTTTTTGAAAATAGCTTTTTTTTGGAATATCCATGAAGATGCAGATTTTAAGCTTTCGGTAATATCAGGCAACTTGGAAGTATATATAAGTCTTCTTAACTCAAAAGCTAATTTCCCAGATAAAGTAAAACCAAGCCCAGAAATTGAAGCTTCACCTATTCCTAAGCTAATCATTTCACCATTATCTTGAAATTCAAAAGGTAAAGGATCTTTTCCTTGAATTAATAGTTCAAAATTTTTAGCCAGATGATTTCCTTCCTGCATAGCAACTTGCGCTGTTATAGGTAAATCCTCCATCCCTTCAATTATTGAAATATCTCCAATAGCAAAGCAGTTTTTATAGTTTTTTATTTGAAATTTATTATTAACTATAATTCTTCCAAATTTTTTTGTTATCTCATCGGTTCCCGCATAAGACAAATTAGGTTTGACACCTGCAGTCCAAATAACAAGATCTTTATCCAAAGCAGTTGTTCCAATCTCATTGGAAATAATAATTTTATTTTTTGATACTTCTTTAACTGTGGAATTTAAAAGAACGTTGATTTTTCTTTTTTCTAGTGCCCTCTCTGCTTGTTCTCTATTAAAAATTTTATTTCTATTAAGAATTTCATTTGATTTTTCCACTACATTAATTTCAAATTGGTCTATAAATATATCTTTAATTTTGCATGCCAACTCAATACCAGAAGGACCGCCTCCAACTATGAATAACTTTTTATACAACGAATTTTTTTGTGATTTTTTTAAAAAATACCTTAATTTATTGAGATCATGAATATCGTTAAAAAAGTAACAATTTTCATCTACCCCTTTAATTAAAAAACTATTTGGAATAGATCCTGTACAAATTACAAGATATTGATAGCTTAATTTTAATTCGTCACTAAATTCAAGAATATTTTCTTTGAAAGAAATCTTGGTTAAATAATTTTTTAAAAAAGTAATACCTGCGTCAGAAAAAATATTTGCAAATTTTGGCGTAGATTCCCAAATTCTTATTTCTTTACTCAAAACTTCGTACATTAAAGGTTTAAATATAAAGTTAGATTCAGAATCAACCACAAGAATAGGTAAAGAGGGATTAAGATTTTTTAAATTCAATGCAAAAGTCATACCCGCAAAACCTGCTCCAACTATTACTATTGGTTTTTGAATTGATTTCATGAACTAAATATTGTTATGCGTAAATGTATTATTAAACTATAAGAATAATTTTCAAATTAAGCGAAATAACATCAAACGTATAACCAAATTGAAGAATGATTGCAAACACCCACAAAGATATTCAACCTTACTTAAATCAATATAATCAAGAGCTAATAGATATGAAGCCTCAAGAAATCCTGAAATGGGGTTATGAAAAGTTTGATAATCAATTTGCTATTACGACAAGTTTTGGAATACAGTCATCAGTCATTTTAAATATGGTCAGTAAATTATGTCTGCAAAAAAAAATCAAAATATTTTGGATAGATACAGGTTATCTACCTATAGAAACGTACCAATATGCTGAAAAGCTTATTAAAAATTTATCCTTAGAAGTAGAAGTTCTGCAAAGTGAACTATCTCCAGCAAGAATGGAGGCTATATACGGAAAACTTTGGGAAACAAAAAAAGAGAGTGATTTAGATAAGTATCATGAATTAAGAAAGATAAAACCTTTAGAAAATGGTCTAAAGAAATTTAATATTTACTGCTGGGCAAGCGGTGTTAGAGCAGGCCAAACAGAAAACAGAAACAAAATGAGATTTTTAGACATTATTCGGAAAAGACTTTCTTTAAGGCCTTTATTAAATTGGACAAATAAAGATATTTTTTATTATATGAAGGAAAATGATTTACCTGATCACCCACTTTTTAGCAAAGGTTACTCTACTGTAGGCGATTGGCACTCCAGCACTCCTGATGGTATACAAACAAAAGGGAGAGATACACGATTTGGAGGGATAAAACAAGAATGTGGAATACATACAAATAGTTGAATTGATCATAAACAGATGTTCTCAGATGTAAATTTTTTGTTAGTAGGCAATAGTAGGCTTCATTGGGCTAACTATTCACAAAATCAATCAAAATTCTTTCATACCAAAAAAGAACAAAAATTTCCAGAAAATATAGACATTAATAAATTAATTTGGTCTTCTGTAGGAAAATTACCTAATTTTTCACTACAAGAAGAAAATGAAATAAAAACCAAAGATATTCAGTTATCAAATCTCCCTGATTATTTTGGAATTGATAGAGCTCTTGCTTGCCTCGCAGCTCTTAAAACTATTGAAAACCCTTTTAAAAAAGATTTGCTTATTGCAGATTTTGGAACAATATTATCGATAACAAAATTAAATTCAAATGGGTCTATTCTCGGTGGTCAACTTATTCCAGGTTTCCTAACACAACTAAAATCAATGGAACAAAACACAAAAAATCTTAAAGTACCAAAAAAATATGAAATCCCAACAAAAGATTTTTTGATTAATACAGAAGAGGCAATTTTAAAAGGAGTAATCAATTCTCTTACTAGTGTTATTCAAAGTTCATTTAATCCCTTAAAGGATATCTTGATAACTTGTGGAGGAGACTCTGAATTTATTACAAAATCTCTAAAAAAGAATAAAAAAAATGTAATCAATTCTCCTAATTTGGTTATGGAGGGAATGATTATTCACCACCTATCTCTCAAATAGTTAATTTAATCCAAGATCCGCAATAATATGATCAGCCATTATTGATGCTTTTATCTTTAAGTAAATTTTTTCTATATTGCCATCAGTATCAATTAAAAATGTATTTCTCATCATTCCCATATATTCTTTTCCCATAAATTTCTTGAGTCCATAGCTATCGTAATCAGTGGAAACTTTATAAGGTTCAGGATCAGTTAAAAGAATAAAGGGTAAATTAAATTTTGCTATAAACTTCTGATGAGAAACGGCATTATCTTTACTAATACCAAGAACAACAATATTATTTTTTTGGAGTAAATCCCAATTCTCTTTAAAATTACAAGCTTCTTTAGTACATCCTGGTGTATTATCTTTTGGATAAAAGTATAGTATTATTCTTTTACCTTTAAAATCACTAAGAGAAATTTCTTTATCAAAAGAATCTTTTAATTTAAATTCTGGTGCTTTGTCACCTACCTTAAGAGCCATTGAAATTATTAAATGAGTATGAATATAAAATACCAAAAATTTGGTTTTATGAGATTAAAGGTGTACAAGATGTCGCAACGCTAGAAGAAATTAAAATTGCAAAAAATCTATCAAGCTCAAGAGCAAAAATTTTTTTAGAAACAAGAGCTTATTTAAGACAATCACTTTCAACAATTTTTGATTTAGATCCCATAGATATTCCGATTAATGCTCTCCCTAATAAACCTCCCAGTTTACCCATTGGCATGGGCAATATAAGTTTAAGTCATTGTAAAGACGCTATTACTATAGTCTGGCATAAAGACAAAATAGGAATTGATATTGAGAGAACAGATAGAGATTTTAACCATATAAAATTTGCAGAAAAATATTTTTTTCACACAAATAAATCAATCCATAAAAATTATTTGACAAAAAATATGATACTAAATCAATGGTGTACTGTTGAAGCGGCTATAAAATGGGATCATGGAAAATTAGCTAGTGACATAAAACATTGGCAATATTTCGAAGAGCAAAAAGAGTTAATTCATAAGGAGAAAAATATACGTTTAAATTATTCACAGATTAATTTCCGTAATTGGACTATTGCTTTAGCCTACGAAGAAAAAACTTCTTTTAATCCAGAGATTATTTGTTGTTCAAAACATTTTTAGTTTTCTTTTCTTTTAAGCAGTTCTTCATATTGAGTTTTTTCCCATCCATTATTATTTGGTTCCCATATTTTTAAACCCCTCAAAGCTTTGGGAAGATATTCTTGTGCGACCCAATTACCTTGATAATTATGAGGATTGACATAACTATTAGAATTATTTTTTAAATGAACTGGAACATCAAAAGCATTGGTAGATTTGATAGTTTCAATTGCTTTAAAAATACTTTTCGTACTATTACTTTTTGGAGATATAGCTAAATATAAAGAAGCCTGGGTTAAAAAATATAATCCTTCTGGAAAACCAACTCTATCAAAAGCATCACAACAGGATTGTACAACTACTATGGCATTAGGATCAGCTATTCCAATATCTTCACTGGCAGATATAAGTAGTCTTCTAAAAATAAAATTAGGATCTTCACCAGCCTCCAGCATATTCGCAAGCCAGAATAAAGTTGCATCTGGATCAGAACCTCTGATGGACTTGATAAGAGCACTTATAACATCATAATGATTTTGACCATTTTTATCGTAAACAATATTTTTCTTTTGAATTGCATCCTCTGCTATTGAGAGATTAATGTTGATTTCTTTAGCATCATTTTCAGCAGTTGTTTCTATGGCCATTTCTAGCGCATTGATTAATGTTCTTGCATCTCCGCAAGAAAATTTAATTAAATGACTTATAGCATCTTGAGTTAAACAAACCTTTTTTGAATCTTGTTTTTTAGAATAGTAAGTTATAACTTTTTGTATTATTTTCTGCAAATCATTTTCTGCTAAAGGAAGTAATGTAAAAATACGAGACCTGCTAACAAGTGCTTTATTAACAGCAAAGAAAGGGTTTTCAGTTGTGGCACCAATAAAAGTTATAGTTCCACTTTCTATTGAAGGTAATAAAGCATCTTGTTGAACTGCTGTAAATCTATGAACCTCATCAATAAATAAAATTGTTTTTCTTTTTGAATTGATTAATCTATCTTTTGCATTAGCAATTTCATTTCTTAATTCTTTAACGCTTGATAATACTGCATTTAACTTAATTAATTTTGAACGAGTATTAAAGGAAATAATTTCAATTAGAGTAGTTTTCCCAACACCCGGAGGGCCAGAAAAAATAAAATTACTAATCTTATCGTTTAATATTGCCCTTCTTAAAAGCGAATTCTCATTCAGTATTGATTGTTGACCAAAAAAATCTTCCAAATTCTTTGGTCTTAATTTATCTGCCAAAGGTGCATTATTTTCTATTTGAGAATAATTAGTAAATAAATTTTCTGAATGCATATAAATAAAAACAAAAAATCATTAATTTCAATTCTATGTAATTACTGTAGGAGTTTCCATTTGAGTAAGTTTTGAAATATTTAATAAATCATCTAAATCATTTATTAGAGGTTTCAAAGCGATCTGAGGATTTAACGAAAGATTCTGTTGAGGATCAAAAAATTTCTCAAAGTAAAGTCTTAGTGTTGCACCCTTAGTTCCAGTTCCAGAAAGGCGCACAATTACTCGAGAATTATCATCAAGGATCAATCTTAAACCTTGATTTTCACTAAAGGAATTATCAACGGGATCTAAATATGAAAAGTTATCTGCAACTTTAACTAAATGGCCAGCAAAACTATTTCCTTTTAAATGTTCGAGCCTAGAAGTTAGATTACCAAAGATTTGATTAGCAATATTTGAGGGAATTGCCTCATAATCATGTCTTGAATAATAATTCCTACCAAATTGTTTCCAATGATTCTGCATCAAATCACTTACCGAACATTTTTTCTCAGCTAAAACTTGTAACCAATACAAAACTGCCCATAGTCCATCTTTCTCTCTCACATGATTACTACCTGTTCCGAAACTTTCTTCTCCACATAAAGTAATTAAATTAGAATCTAAAAGATTTCCAAAAAACTTCCAGCCAGTAGGTGTCTCGAAACAAGGTATATTTAATGCTCGAGCAACATTATCAACCGCTGAACTGGTTGGCATGGATCGTGCCACACCTGTAATACCATCTTTATAACCAGGCACAGATTTTGTATTAGCAGTGATAACTGCAAGGCTATCACTAGGATTTACAAAACATCCACTTCCTAAAATCATATTCCTATCTCCATCTCCATCGCATGCAGCACCAAAACTATAAGATTTTTTATTTAATAACAAATCAGCCAAGTGGGATGCGTAAGTAAGATTAGGATCAGGATGTAAACCTCCAAAATCTTTTAACGGGTTACCATTCATGACACAATCAGGTGCAAGACCCATTTTTTCAACAAAAATATTTTTTGCATATGGGCCTGTAACCGCATTCATTGCATCGAAGATAAACGAGAAGTCTTTTTTTAAAAAATCACTAATTTGATCAAAGTCAAAAATTTTCTCCATCATATTAGAATAATCTTTTAATCCATCAATAATTTCTAAGGTAGTTTGACCGTAAGAATAAGTTCCATATTCACTAAAATCTGGTAATTGAATTTTGCAAATTTTATAACTAGTTAGTATTTGTGAAGCCTTGAAAATCTTATTAGTAATTATCTCAGGAGCTGGGCCACCATTAGAGATATTCAATTTCACTCCAAAGTCGCCATCAATCCCACCAGGATTATGGCTTGCAGAAAGAATAATTCCACCAATAGCGTTTTCTTTTCTAATTAAATGTGAAGTCGCAGGAGTAGATAATAAACCCCATTTTGGAACAATAACCTTTTGAACTTTATGAGCAATGCATATTTGGATAATTTTTTCTATTGCTTCAATATTGCCATATCTGCCATCACCACCAACTACTAATGTTGAACCTTTTAAATCTTCTAATGATTGTAAGATTGCTTCAATAAAAACTTCTAGATAATGTTCTTCCTGAAACTTTAAAGTACTTTTTCTTAATCCAGAGGTACCTGGTTTTTGATCTAGAAAAGGAGAATTGATATTAATTACACTAACTTGATTCATATTTTTAAGAAGCTTCCAAAAATCTAACTAAATTAGTGAGGCATTTCGGAAGTTCTTAACATAGCGATAAACCATAATGAAGAAATTAATAATGCACTAAGAATTCCATAGTTAACACCAAATTTAGAAATTGTAATTGGAACTATTAGTGGAAACGTTAATGCCCCAAACAATGGAGTAAAAGCTACAATTTTTTTCAGCATTAATTTAATTTATTAAAACCATTCAGTCTCAGCATTATCTTTTTCATTAGTATCGTCAAGTGGTGTGGTTCTCTCAAATTTCATTGATATACTTTTTTCTTGCTCACCAGATACATCAACAGCTTTAATATCATAATTTTGAGTCCCGTCTCTAAATGGAACTTGAATTCTAAAAGTACCATCTGCAGCAAGAGGTACATCTTCTCCACCTATTGTCAGTTTTGCAGAAGGCTCTGTAGCTCCATAAACAATTAATTCAGAGTCAGCAACGAGCCAAAAAGATCTATTTTTAACAATTCCGCTTCCAGAATCATTTAAACCTGATGACCATTTACCAACACCTGAGTCTGTAAGATTATCATTGAGGCTTGTTGAATTTAAGTTTTCCATAAATTCTTCAGAACCAACTTTTCTTCTGAAAGGTACGTTTGTTGCTGCTTGGTATAACCTTTCATGTATACCATTTTGCTCTGAAACAACAGGATTAGAAATATCTGGGATTAACTCAGGAGTAGAATCTAAATTAAAAGGTACAAATTTATCAAGAATTTGCTCAGAAGGATGGGACCCAGGAACATGGCTTATTGAAGAAAATGCCAATGACATCCAGTTAAACCCATATTTGTAACCTAATTCAACTTTATAATCTCTATCTGCAAGTGGGATTGGCAAGTACCACTCTGTACTGTAACTATCAACCGCTATCTCCCTTAGTGTTCCTTGATTCAAGTTACCTCCTTCAGAACCAGATGCATCAAATAATCGTAAACATAATTTATTGGCTCCCAAAGATTGTGCTTTCTCTCTATCTGCATCAGAAATTTGCCAAAAAACATAAGCCCAATCTGGATCTCGGGGTAGGAAAACTACATTTGTTTTAACTTCTTCACTATTGTTGAAAGCATTGGGCTCAACAGTTTCTTCAGATTTGGACTCAGAAGGTGTAATGTATGTTTTTATTATAGATTTTTCTTGGTATTTAAGTATTAAATCAACTAAAACAGCTTTTGTTTTGCGACTGTAAAGAGGAACGGATAATTTACTTGCTTCTTGACGTAATTGTCTGAGGGTTAGTGAGAGTAATTGATCTTTATTCATGATCCCATCAGCCACTTTAAATTCTCCGTTTTTGTTTGGGATCAGTATGTTCTTTTTTTTTGGGAATTGTGTGTCTTTTTGGCCTGTCGTCAGGATCCTCTGACTACTAAAAAATTCTCAAAATTGATATTTTGCCTCAAAACAGTTGGTATAAATGAAATTAATTAATTTTCAGATCTTTTTGAAATGTAAATTAATTTTCTTTTTTTTTAAATTTTATTACCTAAATTTGTTAACGACTCAACAAAAATATATTTTTTCTTCGGGATCAGTTAAATAAAAGAGCATTTAACGTTGTTCAACTAGAAGTACTAAATCATCTATCTCTAAATCCCCAATACTTTTACCTATTTTTTTTGAAAAAGTACTTAATTTTTTTGAAGTAGATTCTAACTGCTCATAAAAAAGATCACTAAATTTTTTATCATCAAATTTTTTGGATTGGTTATCACACCATTCTCTCAGGGGATTTTTATTTTTATATTCCGAACTATTATCTACATTGATAGTTTTTAAAATCTGAAGGCAATGAGCAAGAATTCTTAAATGATGTTTCTGCATTATAGGTAAATCAAGATTATCAATTTCTTGAATAGTTTCTATGTTTAATAGGTTAGACGAGGGATCAAGATAATTAGACATTAATTTTTAGCTTTAATAAAGGAAAAAAACTCAATATTGGGGGTATATTTCGTTAAAGTATATAAAGCTAATTGTAATAAGTTATTTTTGATAACATGGTCAACGAAAATTTAGTTAAAGATGTAGTAAAAGAGCCTTACAAATATGGTTTCGTTACTGATATTGAAACTGAAAAAATAGAAAAGGGATTAAATGAAGATATCATAAAATTAATTTCACAGAAAAAAGAGGAGCCAAAATTTCTTCTTGACTTTAGATTAAAAGCCTTTAAAAAATGGCAAAAAATGAAAGAGCCTGATTGGGCAGCATTAGGATATAAAAAAATAGATTATCAAGATATTATTTATTACTCTGCTCCTAAGCAAAAAGAGAAAATTTCTAGCTTGGATGAAGTTGATCCCAAACTTCTTGAGACTTTTGACAAATTAGGAATACCCCTCACGGAGCAAAAAAAACTCACCAATGTAGCAGTAGATGCTGTCTTTGATAGTGTTTCTATTGCCACAACTTTTAGAGAAGAACTTGCTGAACATGGAGTTATATTTTGCTCGATTAGTGAAGCAGTAAAAAATCACGCGGATTTGATTGAAAAATATTTAGGTACAGTAGTTCCAGCAAGTGATAATTATTTTGCAGCACTAAATTCTGCAGTTTTTAGTGATGGTTCTTTTGTTTACATACCAAAAGGTGTTACCTGCCCTATGGATCTATCTTCCTATTTCAGAATTAATAGTGGGGATTCAGGACAATTCGAAAGAACACTAATCATTGCTGAAGAATCAAGTTCTGTAAGTTATCTAGAAGGTTGTACAGCTCCAATGTTTGATACAAATACCCTACATGCAGCAGTTGTAGAGCTTATAGCATTGGACGACGCCTCAATAAAATATTCAACAGTGCAAAATTGGTATGCTGGTGATGAAGAAGGTATTGGCGGAATTTTTAATTTTGTCACCAAGAGAGGAAAATGTTTAGGTAAGAGAAGTAAAATTAGCTGGTCTCAAGTTGAAACAGGGTCTGCAATTACATGGAAATATCCTAGCTGTCTACTTTTAGGAGAAGAATCTGTGGGAGAATTTTATTCAGTGGCTCTCACCAATAATCTTCAGCAAGCAGATACCGGCACAAAAATGATCCATATTGGTCCTAAAACCAAATCAACTATTATTAGCAAAGGTATTAGTGCAGGTAACTCAAAAAATAGCTACAGAGGTCTTGTCAAAATGGGAACAAAAGCTACAGGATCAAGAAATTACAGTCAATGTGATTCAATGTTAATAGGGGATCAAGCTTCTGCAAATACATTCCCTTACATCAAATCTCAACAACCCAATTCTGAAATTGAGCATGAAGCAAGCACATGTAGAATCTCAGAAGACCAACTTTTTTATCTCCAAAGCAGAGGTATAGAATTTGAAGAGGCAGTATCTATGATGGTCAGCGGTTTTTGCAGAGATGTATTTAATCAATTACCTATGGAATTTGCTGCTGAAGCAGATAAGTTACTGGCACTTAAACTAGAGGGATCAGTAGGTTAATTAATCAATTTCTAAACTGATATGCAAAGTAAAATGAAAGAATCAGATCCAATTTTAGAAGTTGAAAATCTCTCTGCATCTACTGAGAATCTTCCAATTTTAAAAGGGGTTTCATTTACTGTCTATCCCGGAGAAATCCATGCCATCATGGGAAGAAATGGATGTGGCAAAAGTACTCTTTCGAAAATCATTGCAGGACATCCCTCGTATAATATTACAAATGGCGATATAAAATTTTTAGGTGAAAACATCAACTCTCTAGAACCTGAAGAGAGATCTCAATCAGGAATTTTTCTTGGTTTCCAATATCCAATTGAGATTCCAGGTGTAAGTAATCTTGAGTTTCTTAGAGTTTCAACTAATGCTAGAAGGAAATTCCTCAACAAAGAAGAATTGGATACTTTTGATTTTGAAGAATTAGTTAAAGAAAAGTTAGAAATTGTGAAAATGGATCACGCATTCCTATCAAGGAGTGTAAATCAAGGGTTTTCCGGAGGTGAAAAAAAAAGAAATGAGATTTTGCAAATGGCTTTACTTGAGCCTAAGATAGCAATATTGGATGAGACCGATTCTGGTCTAGATATCGATGCTCTAAGAATAGTGGCATCAGGAATTAAAAAAATAACTAATGCACATACTGGAATTATACTTATTACCCACTATCAAAGATTATTAGATGAAATTAAACCAAATTATGTCCATGTTATGTCAGACGGGAAAATCATAAAAACTGGTCAGAGTGATCTTGCTCTAGAGCTTGAGGAAAAAGGGTATGAATGGACTGATAACTTTATAAAAGAGACCTAAACAAATGGAAATTATTGAAAAAATAAAAACTAATAAATCGGATGATAACCTAACAGAAATACAAAAAATCTGTCTTCATAAATTACATTCAAGCCCTCTCCCTAATCATAAAAGTGAACTATGGAGACTTTCAAATAAATCAAAATTGTCAACCTTTTTAGATTATTCAGTTAATGAAAAAGATTCAAAATTTGATATCCCATATCCGAAAAATTCTCAAAGTACTATTAGATTAATAATTGGTGAGAATTGCCAAATTAAATTAATAGAGAAAAATTATTCAATACAGCATTTAAGTGAGGATGAATTACAAAAA
Source organism: uncultured Prochlorococcus sp. (assembly GCA_902534685.1). GTDB lineage: Bacteria > Cyanobacteriota > Cyanobacteriia > PCC-6307 > Cyanobiaceae > Prochlorococcus_A. Next base: position 8,957 of record CACAQP010000012.1, on the reverse strand, counting down.
TATATCAAGGAACAGATATCCTTTTTTAAGCAAAACGAAAATTGGAGTGACCTACTAAATCTATCTTTAAGTTGTAAAAATAATATTTTGGGATTAAAAATAAATGGATCAAAAATTCCTCCTATTGAAATTTTTAGTCACGCATCAAGTAATGCTTTAAACGCAAAAACCCTCGTAATATTTTTAGAAAAGAATTGTGATATTGAATTATTACAAGTAAATCTTGGTAAAGAAAACTCTTCATTATCTCAATCAACTTTCTTTTGCTTAAAAGAAAATAGTTCCTTAAATCATGGTGTTGTTTCTTACGGTGAAAACAGATCCAATCTATTAAATTCTCTTAATGTAATTCAACAAAAAAATAGTGCATACAACTTAGGATCTTTACATTTCAAATTCAATTACGCGAGATTTGAAATTAGTATTAAACAATCTGCGGGAAACGCTAAAACAAATATCAAAGGTATGCAAATAACAAAAAAAGATGAGCAGATTTCAACCTATACAAAAATAGAATTTAATGGCCCAAATGGATTTCTAGATCAAATTAATAAATCACTTGCTGATGATAAATCACATGCAATATTTGAAGGTTCAATAATAGTTCCTAAAATTGCCCAGAGAACTGATGCTTCGCAATTAAGCAGAAATTTGCTTTTATCAAATCTCGCACAAATAGATACCAAACCTCAATTAGAAATAATCGCTGATGATGTCAAATGCAAACATGGAGCTACAATTTCGCAACTAAATGAAGAAGAACTTTTTTATATGCGAACAAGAGGGATCACATTAACAGAAGCAAGTAAACTACAATTAAGTTCTTACTTTCAAGAAATAATTTCATTTATTCCCATTTCGAAAGATAAATGGGATTTGCTTGATAAACTTTTAAACGAGAATTAATGGAAACGATTCAAAATTTTCCTAAAATAACGAAGAAAGACTTTCCTCTTTTAAATAAGAACTTAAAAAGTAATGAGCAAATTATTTATTTAGACCATGCTGCAACCACACAAAAACCAATACAAGTCTTAAAAAAAATTGATGAATATTACAAAAACTTTAATGCCAATGTTCATAGAGGAGCTCATCAATTAAGTGCTAAAGCAACAGAAGAATTTGAAAATGCACGATATTTAATTAGCCAATATATAAATGCGAATTCAGCAAAAGAAATTATTTTCACAAGAAATGCTACTGAAGCAATCAATATAGTAGCTAGATCATGGGGCGAATATTCATTTGAAGAAAACGATGAAATTCTCTTATCAATAATGGAGCATCATAGCAATATTGTTCCATGGCAAATGGTTGCAGCAAAAAATAAATGCAAATTAAAATTTATAGGTATAGATAAAAATGGGAAATTAGATATAGACGACTTTAAATCAAAACTAACATCTAGAACTAAACTTGTTAGCCTCGTTCATGTTAGTAATACTTTAGGTTGCTGTAATCCAATCAAAGAAATAACTAAATTAGCTAAGCAAAAAGGTTCTTTAGTTTTAATAGACGCATGTCAAAGTTTGGCTCATCAAAAACTGGATGTGATTGATCTTAATATAGATTTTTTAGCTGGATCAGGACATAAATTATGCGGTCCTACAGGTATTGGTTTCCTCTGGTCAAGAAAAGAAATCCTAGAAAAAATTCCCCCTCTCTTTGGAGGTGGCGAAATGATTCAAGATGTTTTTGAAGAAACAAGTACTTGGGCAGAGCTACCACACAAATTTGAAGCTGGAACTCCAGCCATTGCAGAAGCAATAGGTCTTGCAGAAGCAATCAATTATATTAACAATATTGGATTGAATGAAATTCATAAATATGAAAAGACTATTACTAAATATTTATTTGAAAAATTAAATCAAATAGAAAATATTGAAATCATAGGTCCATCGCCGGAGATAGATCCAGACAGAGCCTCACTTGCAACCTTTTATATAAAAAATATACATTCAAATGATATTGCTGAAATTCTTGATTCAAAAGGAATATGCATCAGAAGTGGGCACCATTGCTGTCAACCTCTTCACAGATACATTGGAATTAAATCAACAGCTAGAATAAGCATGAATTTCACAACCAATAAGGAAGAAATTGATATGTTTATAGAAAAATTAAAAGATACTATTGATTTTCTAAAAATCAATTCTTAAATATTTAAAGCATTTTTTAAAAATTCCTTAGATCTTTGCATTACTACTTCTTTATTTTCAATATTTCTAAATCCATGCCCTTCATTATCAAAAAAAATAACTTCTGAAAATTTATTATTCTGAATTAAAATTTCTTGAATTTTTAAAGTTTGTTTATAAGAAATAACTGTATCTTTTTTTCCATGAAACAATAAGATAGGTTTTTTTATTTTGTCAATATGATTTATCGGTGATCTATTTATGTAATCATCATAATCTTTTGCATAATTTCCTACCAAAGAATTTAAATAATCTTTTTCAAACCTATGAGTGTTGTAATACATATCCTTCAAATCAATAACAGGATATTTACAAATTGCTGCTGTAAAAATAGAACCATATAATAAACAATTCAGGGCAGTTAACCCACCAGCACTATTCCCTAAAATTACTACTTTTTCACTATCAACTTGATTTGATTTAATCAATTCAAGAGCTAGTGCTTTGCAATCATAAGAATCAACAATACCCCATTTATAATTCAACCTCTCTCTATATGCTTTGCCAAATCCTGATGATCCTCCATAATTAACTTCAGCAACAAAAAATCCCTTCGAAGTCCAATATTGAACTTCAGAATTATATGATCCATCAAAACATGAAGTTGGTCCGCTATGAGCTCTAACAAGGAGCGGTGGCTTTCTAAAATTTTCAACAAGCGGTCTATAAAGAAAACAATGAGTTGATTTGTCTTCAAAACCTTTAAACCAAAATGTTTCAGGTTTTGAACAATCTTTTATATGATCAAAATATATCTGCTCAGAAAAATTTGATAAAACTTTTTTTGCAAAATCAATTTCAAATACAATTCCCAAAAAATCAGATCCATTACCTTTTAGAAGAACTTTCTTTCGAAAAACACTGAAATCACTAATTGAAGAAAAAGGAGTAGAAAATTCTTTAACAAATTCAAAATCTTTATATTGTTCAACTATAAAACTATTTTCTTTTTTTGCTATACAAAATAAATTTTTTTTATTCCCTGAAAAAAATGTTATTCCAGTGACCCATTGTGGTACTCCATATTCCATCAAATTTCTTTCTAATCTTTTCTTAATAAAAATATTCTCAATATCACTAATATCTAGAAACAATAAGTTCCACCATCCAGAACTATCTTCAGAACATACCAAATGTGTTTCACTTATCCAATAGGGTTGAAAAAAAGAAACGTTTTTGGGATTTATGAGTTTATTTGAGAATTTTTCTATTTTTTGAATCTCACCATCTTGATCTATTTGAGCAAAAAACAGCTCATTTTTCTCCCAGGGCATATATGGAGAATCCCACTCAATCCAGGAAAGTAAGTTAGCAGATCTATTAGAAGATAATTCTCCAGCAAAATTTTTAAATTTTTTTATTAGATGAATATCTTGTTTAGTTTTTTTTAAATTTAAAGAAAATAAATAATCTCTATTATTTATTTCGCAAATTCCATACAATAAGTTTTTTTCAGAAATGACAAATGAAGAATCAAAATTTCCATCAATTGATTTAGATAGTTGATTAGGTTCTTGAACTGAAACGAGATATTTATTTTGGCTTCTATCTGTTGACGCTGCCTCTTTAAAAATTTGAAACCATAATGCCTTGGTAATCTGATCTATCCATATCAAATAAAAATTATTTTTAAAATTTATACATTTATAAGATTTACCACCATATCCATGAAAATTATTTTTAATATTATATTTTTTAATTGTTAATTGCTGGGGAATAGCTTCTTCGTCATTAAATGGTTTTGCAAAAATGGCATTTTCATTTTGACCTTTACCAACAACATCAATCCAAAAAATGGTATCCCTAATAATAGTTAATTCCTTGAAAGCATTTTTTTTAGATTCAGTTTGCCTAACTTTTAACTTATAATCATTACTCATTTAAAAAAATATAAAGAAAGTAAATTAAAGTGCTAGTATTTTTATAGCTAAACTCTTATCTAAAAACTTTTTTAACGTGGCAAACCATTTTTCAAAACTTGCAAAAAAGTCAAGAACGAATGGAAGCTTAGAAAAAATAGCAAAAGAACAAAAAGGTAAGCCATCTCTAGATATTTATAAACTTGGTGATGATGTATTAAGACAAAATTCCAAAAGAATAACTAAGGTTGACGAATCGATTAGAAAACTTGCTAGAGAAATGCTTCAAAGCATGTACGCAGCTAAAGGAATCGGACTTGCAGCTCCTCAAATTGGTATCAACAAAGAGCTTCTTGTCATAGATGTAAATTTTGAAGATTCAGCAGCAGAACCTCTAATATTAATCAATCCAGAAATTACAGACTTTGGAACAACCCTTAATTCATACGAAGAAGGCTGCTTAAGTATACCTGGCGTATATTTGAATGTAGTAAGACCATCAACTATAAAATTAAAATTTAGAGATGAAATGGGGAGACCACGTAAAATGAAAGCAGATGGACTTCTGGCGAGGTGTATTCAACACGAAATGGATCATTTAAACGGAATATTATTTGTTGATAGAGTTACATCAAAAGATGATTTGAACAAAGAACTTATAAAGGAAGGGTTCAACGAAAAAGACGTAATTTCTATTAATTAATCTAATGACTGAAACTACAATATTTCAAAAAATAATTAATGAAGAAATACCCTGCGATAAACTTTATGAAGATGATTTTTGTATTGCGTTTAATGATATCCAAGCACAAGCACCAGTACATTTTTTAGTGATTCCAAAAAAACCAATTATTAGTTTATTAGATTGTATTGAAGAAGATGCAAATTTATTAGGGCATTTACTTTTTGTTGGTAGCAAAATAGCTAAATCAAAAAATTTAACTAATTGGAGAACAGTAATTAATACTGGAGCAGAATCGGGACAAACAGTTTTTCATTTACATATTCATTTTTTATCTGGCAGAAAAATGAATTGGCCTCCAGGTTAAAACTCTCGAAAGAAATGATTATGGGTTATAAATAAAGAAAAAAAACACAATGAATACACCAGATTCCTTAAATACAGGATCCAAAAATTTATTCAATTTAATATTAAAAAATTGGGAAGAGCTAGACGATTCACTCAAAACTAAGTTAATAAAGATTTGGAAAGTTTTAACATATAAATGGCAACTACAAATTTTATTTAATCTACCTTTTCTTTTGTGGTGGGTATCAGATAAATCTTTTCCAATAGTTCATAAATTTGATACAACAATCTTGAATTACTTTAATTTACCTGACTGGGCACTTTCATTTATTGGCTTTGGTAAATAGACTGCTAAAAGTTATAATTTTCCTTATAAAACTTGTTGAGTAATGAATAAAACAGTTAAAAATAAATCCAAAATACTGTACCAATTACAAAAATTGAGAAGGCTATCCCAGCCATTTTTTCTTCCTATAGATCAATGTAATGGATTTCAATTCATATGGCTTTTGATTTCTCTTTTATTTTGTGTTGGTGGAGTAGTACTTGTTGGTCTTACAGGAATAATCAGTTTTTTTGAAAGCTTTCAACCAATTTTTCTTGAAAAGTATTTCGGAGGTGTAGCAAGTACTGTCAATTCAATTTGGGCTGGTAGCTGGGGATTGCTTTTCTCTGCCTTATTTCTAATTGGATCAGGGAGCTTTTTTAGCTTAAGACGTCAATTAAAAAATCGTAGATGGTTACATTGGTTATTCCTTGCGATAATTGTATTAATGCTTTTAGCTGTAAACGGAATAAACGCAGGCATTGGATTTATTGCAAGAGATTTAACAAATGCTTTAGTAGAAAAACAAGAAGATGGATTTTATCGGATATTGGGTATTTACGCTTGTTGTTTCGCTGTGGCTCTACCAATACGTGTTTCCCAAATATTTTTTACATATAAGTTAGGAATAATTTGGAGAGAATGGCTTTCAAAAAGTTTAGTCAAAGATTATATGACTAATAAAGCTTATTACCAATTAAATCCCAATGATGAAGAACAAACCGATGTAGATAATCCTGATCAAAGAATCACAGATGATACCCGAGCTTTTACCGGGCAAAGTCTCTCTTTCACATTAGGTATTTTTGATGCACTACTAACTTTTTCACTTAATATTCTTATTTTGTGGAGTATAAGTACAACACTTACTTTTTCTTTATTTGGTTACGCTGCATTTGCAACTTCTATTCTTTTAATTGCTGGAAAAAATCTTGTAAAGATAGACTTCGATCAACTTAGATACGAAGCAGATTTCCGCTATGGCTTAGTACATATCAGAGATAATGCAGAATCAATTGCCTTTTACTCCGGAGAGAATCCTGAGCTAAGCGAAACTGAAAGGCGATTAGGAGAAGTAGTTAGAAACTTTAATTTACTGATTATATGGAGAGTAATAATTGACGTCATGAGAAGATCCATAAATTATGCTGGAAATTTCTTTCCATATTTAATAATGGCAATCCCTTATTTTAAAGGTGATATTGATTATGGGCGCTTTATTCAGGCAAGCTTTGCATTTGGAATGGTCGAAGGCTCATTATTTTTCATTGTTAATCAGATAGAAGAACTTGCGAAATTTACGGCTGGGATCGGCAGATTAGAGGGATTCCAATCAAAAGTCGAATCTATTAGCCAAACTAGCCCTACAAGCAATCAAAACGTTATTTCAGATTTTCCCTCGATTTTGATTAACAATGCTGACCTTTGCCCACCAGGATCCAATAAAAAAATAATCAAGAATTTAAATTTAAGCATAGATAATAATCAATCACTTTTGGTCGTAGGACCTTCTGGATGTGGAAAAACATCTTTACTAAGAATGATTAGTGGTTTATGGGAACCCAATCACGGAGTAATAAAAAAACCAAAAATAGGGGAATTATTATTTATTCCTCAAAAACCTTATATGTTACTTGGTTCTTTAAGAGAACAATTATGTTATCCCACAGAAGTTAAGAAATTTAGTGATGAGCATCTTACTTCTGTACTTCATGAAGTAAATTTAAAAACTTTGGTAGATCGATATCCTAATCTTGATATCAAACAAGATTGGCCACGAATTCTTTCTCTAGGGGAGCAACAAAGATTAGCTTTTGCAAGACTCTTACTAAATTCTCCAAGATTTGCCGTGCTTGATGAAGCAACGAGTGCTTTAGATATTGACACTGAAAAAAAACTATATAGTTTACTAAAGGAACGAGAACTTTCTCTTATTAGTGTTGGACATAGGCCTAGTTTAAAAGATTTTCATGAAAATATTTTAGAATTAAACGGCCAAGGAGACTGGAAATTATTGACTTCTGATAAGTATAATTTTAAGGATTAGCAAAAAAAATGAATTCTAAAGAAGAACAAACTAACTCAGAAGACACTAATTCAGAGAATGAGAGCTTTATAGAACAAAAGAAAGATGCAAATTGCATCAATGAACAAACTGAAGAGAATAAATTAGATGAAAAATCAATTGATATTGAAGATAAATATAAATTTGGGTGGAGCAGTTATTCTGAAATAACTAATGGAAGATTTGCAATGATCGGATTCTTAGCAATAATACTAATTGAATTATTGAGTCAACAATCGTTTTTAAAATGGGCAGGAATCTTATAATTAATCATCAAATCTAGAACTATTATCTCTAGGTTTCTTTTTGTCTATTCCAACGTTATATTTTCCATTTTGATTTTTTGAACTTGATCTAGTTGATGAACTTACTCTACGAGTTTCACGAGTTTTTTTTACTTGATTAATATCTTTGAATGAAGCATCTTCTACTTGAGCTGTTGAAGTCTGTTGCCTGACAGATGATCTTGTAGGTTTCTTTCTTAAAGTAGAGGAATCATCAGCGGAAGAAATATTAGCTTGTCTAGAAACTGACCGATTCATTCTGGGTCTTGACCCTGTTTTAACTTCATCACGAGAAGGATTTCTTCTCTCACCAAAATTATTTGTTTCTGGTTGTTTACTATTTCTATCTTCAGAAGTCTGTCTTCTCCTTCTTGTAGGTTCGTCATTTTCAAACTGACTTATTCCCCTCGAAGATGGCCTACCTCTACTTGCAGCCGCAGATGGTATAGCTCTTGAAACATTCCTCCTACGAGATCTACCCTCCATATAATCTTCTTCAAATTCATCTTCTTGAGGTTTAAATCTTCTGGATGGTCTTTCAGATTCTTCAAACCTATCGTAATCGTCATTAAATCGACCTCTATAATTTCTGGGAACATCAGAAATAGGATCATCATCAAAATAAGATGACCTTCTAGCTTGATCAGTAGCAACTCCCCTCAGTCGCACACTTTCATATGCAAAAAAAACTGTAGTTCCTGCTAATAAAAACTGACCAAACTGAAGGATAGGATCTAACCTCCACCCTTGAAAAAATAATATTCCTCCGCACAAAAGTCCAATTGCTGCGAAGAAAACATCATAATCTCTTGCTAAGGCAGGCTTAAAAGTCCTTAAGAAGTAAAGGCCCCCTCCACATACAGCGAGAACTATACCAACAATACTGGCCCAATTGAGACTAGCATTGACCACATTCTTTCTCCAAAAAATTATTTTTAAAAGGGTTACTTATATCCCCTATATATATAGTGTACTTAAAACTTCTACAAAAACTAGCGTCTTCCCGTAGAAGTACGATCAAGGGAATCTTTCTGACTGACAAAAATCAAAAATGCAGTTGCTGGAATAACGATAAGTAAGGCGGCAGCAATAAAACTGCCTATCATTCCAACTGCAGAATTATTTGCAACTTCAGCAGAAAAATCTGCGGCTAGTAATAAATTTGAGATTTGAAACACTTTTTAAATATTAAATTC
>CACAQP010000011.1 GCA_902534685.1 uncultured Prochlorococcus sp. | reverse complement strand
CGCTCTCCATCCATTCGAGAACAGTTTTAGATACCTCGTGTGAAAAAAATTGTTTTTTTGGATTGTTATTTACTCTTTCTTTAAAAGTCGAAGTTACATGAGGAGTCACTTCAAAACCCCCATTTGCTAGAGCCGCGTGAAGTTGAACCAATTTAAGTGGTGAGATTGAAAACCCTTTACCAAAAGAAGTTACAGCAGGCTCAATTGATTGATTTACAAATAAATCTTTTCTCTTTAGCTGGCCAGCAGTTGATTCAAATAAGTCAGTCTCTAAATTTTTATTTATACCTAAATTATTTAGCGAATCCCAATAAATTGAGGGATCTAAATTTTGCATTATTTTTACCATCCCAACATTACTTGAAACCTGTAGAACTTTTGGATAGTCAATATATCCATTACCTTTTTTATCCCAATTAGAAAGCGTCCATCCTCCAACATTAACCTTTCCAATATCTTCAACTAATCCATCTTTCTGGATTACTTTTTCTTCTAACGCTAAGGCAAGATTAATAGGTTTAAAAGTTGAACCAGGCTCAAATAAATCCTGCGAATACCAACCCCTAAAGAGTTCAGAATCATAATTCCAAAATTTATTTGGATCATATGAAGGGACTGTAACCAAGGAGAGAATCCCACCATTATTAACATCCATAACCACGGCAAATCCCTTCTTTGCTTTCCATTCACTTACTTGCTTCGATAATGCATTGAATGACGCTTTCTGTAATTTCGAATCTATAGTTAGGCCTAAACTCTTGTAATCAGCAATAAAATCACCCGGGGCTGAATTATCTGGTAAAGGAGTTCCATCTCCTCCTCTTTTTATTAAATTACTTTTATTAAAAACTTTAATTTGATTATCCAAATGAAGCTCTAAACCTGCTGAACCTTTATTCTCATCATTAACAAAACCTACAAGATTAGAGTAAAGCTCCCCTTGCGGATAATATCTCTGCGAATATTTAAACAAATCAAGTCCGCTTATTTGAAGGTTCTTAATCTTTTCTGCCTTTTCTTCAGGAATTTTATCCAAAAGCTTGATGCCACTTATTTTGTCATTAAATTTACTCAAGAGTAATTCATTATTAATATCCAAAATAGTTGACAATTTTTTTGTAACTTCTTCAATACTGCGAACTCTTTTTATTGGATCACCAGGAAAATTAAAGTATTTTGGATGGGCCCATAATTTATATAGTGGTTTATCGTAAGCAATAAGTCTATTATTTCTATCAACAATTGATCTTCTTCTTTTTAAAGAAATAGTTTTAGAAGATTGTATTAATCTGGCTTTCTTTTGTAAATCAGAGGCATTAAAGACTTGCAATTTAACTAACCTACCAAACAACGAAAATATTAATAACAAGCTAAAAATATAGAGAAATTTAAATCTACTTTGATCGAGGGGGGCTAAACGAACAATTCTTTTATATCTTTTCATCAATATCCCCTTTGATATTGGCTATCACTAAAACCTTTAATAAAACTACTTAAATTTTTCTTAAATAAACTTTCTTTTTCTTCAGCGATTTTATCTAGATAGATTAAATCTTGAGGTTTAGTTTTTCTATAAATATCAAGAGACTCAAGTTCACTAATATAAAATTCCTCAATTTTAGAAATATAATCTACAAGATTATTATTGATAGCTCTTGTTTTAGATAAGGTTTTATATGTATTTGACCATTTTCTTTGACTATCAAAAGATAAGAAAAATAGGCTGAAAATTAATACCAACAGAGAAATATTAATGGAGTCTAAAATTTGATTTATAAATTTGATATTAATTATGGGTATTTTTTCGGAATTTTTTTTAATTTCATATGAAACTTTTTTTTTTAAATTAGATTGTTTTTCATAAAGATGCATCAATTATTTTGAATAAAAGATAGTGTTATAAATCAAATAAACATCTATTTCTTTGATTCGCAAGTAAAAAAATTAAATTCTTTATGTCCTTAATAAGAATAAATTCAAGAAAGTCATTCCATTCCATAAAGAATGCATAACCACTGAGGAAAACAAACTCCCTGAAGCGATTCTTGTAACTCCTAATCCAATCCCTAGAACAAATAATGGCGGCATTTCCCCCAAACTTAAATGAGCTAATGCAAAGATAAAAGCTGAAACAATAATTCCCGAAATTACTCCAAAATCTCTTGAAAGAGTTGGTAGTAAAATACCGCGAAATATAATCTCTTCAAATAGAGGAGCTAATAGAGTTGTTGTTAAAAATAATAGAAAAAATGATAAGTAATTATTATTATTAAGAACAATTTCCAGCAAGGGGTTACTACCATTCTGATTATCTATCAGACTATTCATAATTAGAGAGATCAATAAAACAAAAGGAACAATTGTTAACCAACCTTTAATTCCCTGAATAATTGCATATTTTATTCGCAAGAAATTGAACTGTAAATAATCCTTTTTAAAAGTAAATTCACCATTCAATGATTTAATTTGATAAAAAACTATACCTAATGGAGGAATAGCCATAAACAGATATCCAAAGAAAATTTTTAAAGATTGAGACAATTCATTAGAGATATTTGTAGAAAAAAGTTCAACCAAACTGATAGAAAATAAAGGTGATACCACTTCTCCTAAAACAACAAATCCACCTGCAATTAATAAAACCATATCTATTAATTCTAAATCTAAGGATTTAATTTCTTGCCAACCAAACTTTTTCAAAGATATGGTTTTCCATAATATTTTTAAAGCCAGAATAGAGCCAATAAGTATTGTTAAAAGTGGAATTAGTCTTATGGCTAATATTTTCAAAAACATTTTTCTTGAAAATGATTTTGTTATTAATGCACTATCGTCAAAATCAAATTTCCTGCTTAAAAGGTGATATAAAAATCTATCACCTTTAAATAAATCAAATTTATTAGAATTTGCTTGATATGAATTATTATTAGATTTTTTTTCTATCTCATCAATCAGAAATTTCAAGTTTTTATCTTTAAAATCTTTGGATATATTTTTATAAATTAAAGAATCATTTGATTCTGAAGTGATTATTCGAATTAATTTATTTCTTTCTGTGAGTTCATCAAATGAGACCTCTGAGAGTAATTTATTTATTTGATCAACAGGATCATTAATGATAAAAAATTTTTTAAGATTTAGAGGTATTGATTGGACAGATAACTCAACAATTTCTTGTTCTTTTTGACTAATATCAAATGAAACAGATGGTCTATTTAAACTTTCTCTTAATCCTTGTTGCCATACAAAAAAAGTTATGACGATAGAAATAAAAGCTAAAGTGAGTTTTGACTTAGAACTATTTTTAAACATCATAACTTATTATATTCTTGAAAACTATAGTTAGTTATCATTGAATTTCCTTATATTTATGTATCTATTTTAATCACGCCATGAGATGATTAAATTATCTTAATTTTCAAATTTATATAATGGCTATAAGATTAGTTTTAGTTAGGCACGGACTAAGCAGTTTCAATGCAAAAGGATTAATTCAAGGAAGAACAGACGATTCATTATTAACCGATGAAGGATACGAACAAGCCCGAAAAGCAGGAAAAGCATTATCAAAAATAAACTTCGATAGAATATATTCCTCCCCACTTGTGAGAGCGGCAGAGACTGCAAAAACAATTAATAAGACTTTCAATAAAGAACAAAATATTGTATTCGACGATAATTTGTTAGAGGTAGATCTTAGTGAATGGTCTGGTCTAAAAATTGAAGAAATAAAAAAGAAATTTCCAGAAATTTACCCTATTTGGAAATATGATCCAGAAAATCTTATCTTAAAAAGAAATAACAATAAAACTTATAAACCAATTCAAGAGTTATTTTTTCAAGCAACAAATTTTATAGAAGATATTTTAAAAATTTATCTAGACAAAGATGATATAAATATTTTAGTTGTTGGACATAATGCAATTCTCAGATGTTTAATACTCTTGTTATTAAAAAAGCCTAAACAAGGTTTTAGAAAAATAAGATTAGAAAATGCTTCTTTCTCGATACTCAATATTTCAAAGAAAGATAACTCTTTTGAGACTCAAATTGAATGCTTAAATCAAACTTCCCATCTTAATAAAAATATTCCAAATAAAATTGGAGATTCCAGAATATTTCTAATAAGGCATGGTGAAACTAACTGGAACAAAGAAGGTAGATTTCAAGGCCAAATTGATATCCCTTTAAACGAAAACGGAAAAGATCAAGCTAGAAAGACTTTTGAATATTTGAGAAATATTTCTTTCAATAAGGCATTTTCAAGTTCAATGCATAGGCCTTATGAGACTGCACAAATAATTCTTCAAAATAATAAAGATTTAAAAATTGAGAAAATAGATTCATTCGTAGAAATCAGTCACGGATTATGGGAGGGTAAATTGGAAGCAGAAATTAGAGAAGAGTGGCCAGCATTACTAAAAAATTGGCATGATAAACCTGAAGAAGTAATAATGCCTGAAGGTGAATGTATAAAAGATGTATCAGAAAGGTCAGTAGAAGCTTTTGACAAAATTTGTTTATCTCAAAAGGATAATGATCAAACCCTCTTGGTTGCTCATGATGCAGTCAATAAAACTCTAATTTGTAATATCCTTGGGATTAATTATTCAAATATTTGGATGATAAAACAGGGTAATGGCGGCATAACTATAATTGATCTTTTTAATGATCCTAATAAGCTCCCTTTGATTAGCGCTCTTAACATTACAACACACCTAGGAGGAATACTTGATTCAACTGCTTCAGGAGCACTTTAAATTAAGCCTTTTTAAAAATTTATTTTGATAAAGTCAGAGTCAGGAAAAAGCTTCATTTACTGAAAAAGCCAACTTGACTAAGAGGCCAAAATCTGAAATATGCTTTACCAATTATCTCTTTTTTATGAAGAAATTTACTTCCAGGCCAATATCTTCCATCCCAGCTATTTGCCCTATTATCGCCTAAAACTAAAAAATGATCTTCTGGCACTTTAATGTTTTCAAATTTACCACAATTATTAAATATAGATAATGAGCACTTATAAGAGACATAGGGTTCAGGAATTAATTTATCATTTATTATTAGTTCACCATAAGAGTTAACACTTACAATTTCTCCTGGAAGGGCCACCACTCTTTTAATATAAGCATCGCAAGCTTGATCCCTCAAGCCAGGAATAAACGACATTGGAGGAAAACTCATAAAAAAACAATACCTTTTTTTTGGTAAAGGCTTAGATCTTGATGAAATTAATTTTTTATCAAACGAGAAAGGTGAGTTAAAAACAACAATATCTCCTCTTTTTGGTAAATAGTCTCTTAGCGAAAATTTTTCAATAATTAACCGATCATTTATTTGTAATTCTGGGAGCATTGAACCAGAAGGAATATAACGTGGTTCTGCAAAAAATGATCTACAAGAAGATACAAAAAAAGTTAATAGAATTAGTAGACCCCATTCTTTTAAAAAACTTTTTATGGAACCAGGCATAGGATTAATCAAGTCTTGATTTTCTAAACTTATATAAATTGTTTTGCATATTCAATTTCGTTAAAACCTAATATTACTTTTTTCCCTTCATAAATCAAAAATGGTCTTTTTATTAATTTGCCATCACTTAAAAGAAGTTGCATAATTTCTTCCTTTGACAAACAATCAATATCAAGCTCAAGAGTTTTAAAGGCTTTACCTCTTGTATTAAAAATCCTTTTCTTATCATCAGAGTATTGTTCTAAGGCTAGATTTAAATAATTAACAAGTGGAGGTTCTTTTACAATATCAATTAACTGAAATTCAAAATCTTTGCTTTCAAGCCACTTTGCAGCTTTTCGGCATGTAGAGCATTTTAAATAACTATAAAAAATTATTTTTTTCAATTTAATTTACTAATATTTGATTTCTTAAGTACTTTAAAGTTTTTCTTTTTTTGAGGCATACAACTTTTCAATAAATTTTCAACTACATCAAAATCCCTCCAACCATCAATTTTGACTGTTCTTCCATCGAGTCCTTTACTTGTTCTAAAAAATTCTGCAACATCCTCAAGCTGATTTGGAGCAATTTGATTAATACTCACTATATTAGACTGTCTAGGATTTGCCATAGGCACACATAAAAGTTTTCCATCATATGCACCACAATCATGCATATCCAAAACTCCAATTGGTCTAGCTTTTATTAGACAACCCGCAAAAGTAGGTTCGTCCATTATCACCATTGCATCAAGGGGAGCTCCATCCTCAGCAAGAGTATTTGGGATAAAACCATAATCAAAAGGGTACCTCACTGAAGAATGTAATACTCTGTCTAAGGCCATTATTCCTGCGTCAGAGCAATATTCATATTTATTCCTACTACCTGCAGGTATTTCAACAACAATATTTACTATTCCCTTCATTGGAGATGGAGGTATTGAACTAAGGTCCATCTTTTTTAAAATCGTGATTATGAATTATCTCGTTTCCTTGAGATAAAGGTCTGCCAATTAAAATGCTTATTGAAGGTAAAAAAATTGTCAAAAAGGCAAAAATAATACCTAAAGATGTTATTGATAAACTCCTTATACTTAAGGGATCATCATCATCTCTTTCAAAATCATTTCGAGCAGAACCATGAGAAGATTCTTCGCTTGATTTACTTTGAATAAACTGCTTTGATTTCGTGTAACTCAAGAACTCTTAATTGGTAGAGATTAAGGAGATAATTAAACATCATTATCCTACATTCAAAATGTCAATAAATCAAAACATTGATTGGTGACTCTTTAATTACTCTTTTTCTAGCAAAGACCTAATAAATTTTAGTTCGTCTAATATTTGCGCTAGTATATTTTGAGCAGCAGACGAAGGTGTATTAAAAACCTCTACAGTAACTTCTTTTATTCTTAAAATATCCTTTGCGAATCTTGCTACTTCATTAGGATGGAATTTTAAAGGATCTTTTTGATCAGTCCTAAATTCGGGATTTAATTTTCTTGGATTAAAACTAGGGTTTAGATTTCTTAAATCTGTATTTGTATACCTATAGACAGAGGCTCTTGATCTATTTAGGAATTTTTGAACTTCATCAATACCTACTAATTCCTCTTCACTAGAAATATTGGAATCTATATTTTCCATAAACATAAGAAATGATTAAGAAGTAATAAACTTTTTGAAGAGTTTGAACTTCATTACTGCAGAAGTTAGCAGAAAGAACATTCCTAGACTAGCCGCGTTGAGGGACTCAAGACACTTTGAATTTTTTTTCCATCTTAATTGATAAAATTAAATATTATCCAAGGATTTTTCTGTATGCGCGTGACCACCACATTTCCTCTGGGGACACTTCGTGACACACCTTCTGAAGCTGAGATTATTTCACATCAATTACTCTTAAAAGCTGGGTATATTCGCAGAGTCAACAGCGGTATTTATGCATACATGCCACTAATGCTTAGAGTTATTGAAAAAATATCCACAATAATAGAGAAAGAACTTAATAGTATTGGTTGTACAAAATTACTATTACCCCAACTTCATCCTGCAGATTTATGGAAAAAAAGTGAAAGGTGGGAAGGATATACTGCAGGTGAAGGAATAATGTTTAATCTCAAAGATAGACAAGGTAAAGAATTTGGTTTAGCACCAACTCACGAAGAGGTGATCACGAGTATCGCATCAGAGACCATCAACTCCTATAAGCAATTACCTCAATGTTTTTACCAAATTCAGACAAAATTTAGAGATGAAATAAGGCCAAGGTTTGGATTGATGAGAAGTAGAGAATTCATAATGAAAGATGGTTATTCTTTTCATTCTTCAGAAAACGATCTAGCTTCTTTCTATGAAAAAGTGGGCAATGCTTATGAAAATATTTTTAAATCTTGTGGACTGCAGACAGTAGGGGTTGAAGCTGATAGTGGCGCAATTGGAGGTGCTTCATCTAAAGAATTTATGGTCACTGCTGATGCTGGGGAAGATTCCATTTTGTTCACTCAAAGCGGTTCTTATGCTGCCAATATCGAAAAAGCTGTTTCTCTACCCTCTCAGCCTATTCCACTAAAAGATAATATTGCAGAGTGGTTAGAAACGCCTCATCAAAAAACAATCCTAGAAGTTTCCAATAATAACAATTTAGACCCAAGTCAGATTATTAAAGTAGTAATATTCCTTGCACAGTTCGAAGGTAAATTTGAGGTCCCAATTCTTGCATGCATAAGAGGTGATCAACAAATTAATGAAGTAAAGCTTTTTAACTTAATCAATAAACTTCATCACTTCAATCTCCTTAATCTTAAAAAGATTGAAGACAAAAATACTATCGAAAAAAATCTAGTTGATTTACCATTAGGTTTTATCGGGCCAGATTTAGATAATAAAACTATTAAAGCTAGTTCTAATTGGGAAAATAAATGGACAAGAATAATTGACTATTCTGCAAGTGACCTTTCAAAGTTTATAAGTGGTGGGAATAAAGTTAATTTCCATAAAGTTTTTCAAGAATTTTCTTTTGAGTCGAAAGACTATCTAATTGGGGATATTAGGAATGCCAAAAAAGGAGATAAAGTAAGTATTTATGATGATGAAGAACTTAAAGAAAAAAAAGGTATCGAGATTGGACATATTTTCCAACTAGGTCAGAAATATAGTGAAAAATTAAATGCAAAGTTCTCTGATAAGGACGGTCAGTTAAAAAATTTATGGATGGGTTGCTACGGAATAGGAGTGACAAGAATCGCTCAAGCGGCTATCGAACAGAATCATGATCAAAAAGGGATTTGTTGGCCTATCCAGATTTCTCCTTTTGAAGTTATTATTATCCCAACAAATCTAAAAGACCCTATCCAAAGTGATCTTACTGAGCAAATCTATAACAACTTTTTAATTAATAAAATTGATGTCCTTCTTGATGATAGAAACGATAGAGCTGGAGTGAAATTTAAAGATGCGGAATTAATTGGTATTCCTTTTCAGATAATTATTGGCAGAGATTCTATTAATAAAGAAGTAGAACTTTTATGCAGAACAAATAATACTAAGCTTAAAATTAGTACTGATAAATTGTTAGAAACATTTATTTCCGAATCTGAAATAATGTACAATAAAAAGTCTTGAGGCTTATTTTTTTTGGGAGCTAAGTTATGTTACTGAAATGGACATCAAAATTATTTTTTAAGAATCTTACTAAAGCTATATCTTTTGCAATATCCTTTATTGTTGCTTTTACACTATTTAGTTCCCCTTCCATAGCTGCAAAAACCGCTATGACAGGTGACTATACAAAGGATACAATTTCAGTTGTTAAAACATTACAAACAGCTGTTGATACTCCAAAAGATTCGCCAAATAAAGATGAAGTAAGAAGTGAGGCTCTTACGCTCATAACTGACTATATTTCCAGATATAGAAATAGAGGGATGGTGAATAAAACACAATCATTTACCACAATGCAAACAGCATTAAATGCTATGGCAGGTCATTACAAAAACTTTGCAAGTAGACCTTTACCAGATAAACTTAAAGAGCGTTTAACCAAAGAATTTTCTCTTGCTGAAAAAATGGTTCTAAGAGAAAGTTGATACAATTCTTTTACTTTTTAAAATTAAACCAAGATTTTTGAATATATTAAATATTCGCACAAAAATAATGCTCTTCTAAAATTGGCCAATGTTGTTGTAATCGGAGCCCAATGGGGTGACGAAGGAAAAGGTAAAATAACTGATTTACTTAGTCGTTCGGCAGATGTTGTCGTTCGTTATCAAGGGGGAGTAAATGCAGGTCATACTATAGTCGTAGATGATAAAGTCTTAAAATTACATTTAATCCCCTCAGGGATACTTTATAAAAATACTTCTTGTCTAATTGGTTCGGGAACTGTTGTAGATCCAAAAATCTTGCTTAAAGAAATTGACATGTTAATAGATAATGGAATTGATATCTCAGGATTAAAAATTTCATCAACATCACATGTAACAATGCCCTACCACCGAATATTAGATGAAGTGATGGAGGCTGATAGAGGTTCAAACAAAATAGGGACAACAGGTCGTGGGATTGGCCCAACTTATGCGGATAAATCACAAAGAAATGGCATTAGGATAAGAGACTTGCTAAATAAGGAAAGGCTAAGTGATGTGATCGAAATTCCATTAAGAGAAAAAAACGGTCTACTAGAAAAAATCTATGGCATTAAACCACTTAAATTAGAAGATATTATTGAAGAATATCTTGACTATGGGGAGAGATTATCAAAGCATGTAGTTGACTGTACGAGGACTATCCATGCAGCATCAAAAAACAAGAAGAATATTCTTTTCGAAGGTGCTCAAGGGACTCTTCTTGACTTAGATCATGGGACTTATCCTTTTGTCACTTCATCAAACCCTATATCAGGAGGGGCATGTATTGGGGCTGGAGTGGGTCCAACTTTAATTGATAGAGTCATAGGTGTCGCAAAAGCTTACACCACAAGAGTAGGTGAAGGGCCATTCCCAACTGAATTACAAGGAAGTATTAATGATCAACTCTGTGATAGAGGCAGTGAATTTGGAACCACTACTGGCAGAAGGAGAAGATGTGGGTGGTTTGATGGAGTTATTGGTAAATATGCTGTATCTGTAAATGGTCTTGATTGTTTAGCCGTTACGAAACTTGATGTGTTAGATGAATTAGATGAGATTCAAGTTTGCATTGCATATGATTTCGATGGAGAGGAAATAGACTACTTTCCTACAAATTCAGATGACTTAAAAAAATGTAAGCCAATCTTCAAAAAATTAAAAGGTTGGCAATGTTCAACTGCAGATTGCAGAAAACTATCTGATCTCCCAGATAATGCTATGAATTATCTAAGATTTTTAGCGGAATTAATGGAGGTTCCAATTGCCATTGTCTCGTTGGGGGCGAATAGAGATCAAACTATAGTAATTGAAGACCCAATACATGGTCCTAAAAGAGCTCTGCTAAGGTAATTTTGTTCCAAATTAATGAAGGAATCCTTTAGACATTTTGAACATAAGAAAGTTGATCTCATTGGTCTTGGAAACGCAATAGTAGATATTATTGTAAATATTGAAGATGAGTTTCTTGAGATAAATAATCTGGATAAAGGATCAATGAATCTAATTAATTCTGATGAATCTCAGAGATTGTTAGAAAATTGCAAAGTGATCAAACAAATTTCAGGTGGGTCCTCAGCAAATACCGTTGTTTCTTTAGCAGAATTAGGCAATCATGTGCAGTTTATAGGAAGAGTGAAAAATGATCAATTTGGGAATTTCTTTTCTGACGATATAAAAAAAAGTAAAACAATATTTAATACTCCACCGACTATTGAAGGTGCTCCAACAGCCCATTCAATCATTTTGGTTACTACTGATGCACAAAGAACTATGTGCACTTACCTAGGAGCATCTGTAGAGTTTGAAACAAAAGACATTGACTTTACTGTAATTAAGGAAAGCAAATACTTATATTTAGAAGGATATTTATGGGACAGCGAATTAGCTAAAAAAGCTTTTATTAAAGCCGCCCAAATTGCAAAACAATTTAATACAAAAATAATTCTTTCTTTGTCTGATTCCTTTTGTGTGGATAGACATCGTGAGAGTTTCTTGGAATTAATTTATGAATATGTAGATATTGTTTTTTGTAATGAATCAGAGATATTAAGTCTATTTAAAAATGATAAATTATCAAGCTGCCAAGAAGACTTATCTTCCCTATGTGAATTAGTCATAGTAACTCTTGGAAGCAATGGCTCTCTCATAGTTAACAAAAATAATGTTGAAATAATTGAGTCAATAACGAAAGGCAAGATTATTGATACTACAGGAGCGGGAGATATCTATGCGGGAGGATTTATCCATGGATTAATAAACAATTATTCCCTCAAAAAATGCGGAGAGATAGCTTCGATTTGTGCGGGGCAAATAATTACGCAATTAGGATCTAGATCCGATATTGATCTTAAAGAGTTAATAAAAAAGATTTAATCAAATAGTTTTATTCAACCAATCATAATATTTCATCTCAACATGGTATTTTTTGTAAATAATTTGAGGGACATCATATGTGGAATTTTTATTTACGAAATCAATTAAACAATCTTTAAATTCTAGTTTACTTTTTATTGTAATTTCAAACTCTTTAGTTTCTTGAATATCATCATCCCACTCATAAACTGAAAAAATTTGCTTTATGGAAACACAAGCTGCAATTTTTTCTTTTATGAGTAATTTAGCCATTCGCACAGCATTTGTTTTACTTGATTCAGTTGTGATAATAACTAATATTTCCATAATGAATTAAACATCAATAATTTGATTTAATTATGTGATTGATCAAATCCTTGTATTGATAAAAAGAGTAAGAATAATCATTTTTTATTTTTGGCCTTTTTACCAAAAATAATTTCATTTTACTTCCAGAAATAATCCTTTCCCAGTTTTTCTGAGAATAACTTCCTGATTCTCTGCATAGAACGTAATCTATCTCCCAAAAATCACAGAGTTTTTTTTCTAAAATTCCTTCATTATTTTTACTCGGTTCAAGTATCGCTATATTTGAATTTTTAATACATGATCCAAAAGCTTTAGTTATACTCTCATAGGTAGGAAGCACCCTTGTAAATACATTTGCCTTACAATTCATATAGTATTTAGCTGTATCGCTAAGGAATCTTGAACCTATTGCCAGAAGAATGTTCTTATTTTCCAAATCAACGTTATTTATATCTTTTAAATTATCAATATGAAAAAAATTATTAGTTCTTTTTATTAGAGATTTCCTCTCAAAAAGTAAGAAAGGTGTATTAATCTCTTTACATGCATTATTAAGATTTTTAGAAATTATCACTGCAAACGGATGAGTTGCATCAACAACGAATTTGATTTTATTTTTTTTTATAAAATTTATTATTTGATCTTTATTATTTAATTTACCCGTAATGATATGTAACCTTGGATTTTCAATATAAGCTTGCCCTGCTTTATAAGTTAAAACACTTGCAAAGACTGAAAAATTAAGTTCAAGAAGCCTATTAGCTATTTCAGGCCCATCAGAAGTTCCTGATAGGATCCAAACATTTTTATAGCAATTTTCTTGATTCTGCATCAGTATGTCTTTAATTAAATAGTAAGTAATGAATCATTGTTTAATTCAGGCAGTCATTAATAGCGCTCCCAAAATGAGGTATACCAAAGAAAACCAAACTCCAATTGCAGAAATGATTGTTAATTTTAAAGGATTACGTAGTGAAGATCCAACCAGAGATCTCAAGATCATAGGATGGGGAAATATTGCCCAAGAAATGGTAGATGAACTAAAAGAGGGGCAAAATATTGTTATTGAGGGCCGTCTAAAGATGAATTCTGTCACTAGAAAAGACGGAACGAAAGAAAAGCAACCAGAACTAACAGCTTCAAAGATTCATCAAATATCGCCAGTTGACGTTAGTAAGTCTGATCAAAAAGAAAATAATGAGTCATTTGAAAAAAAAGAAAGCACTAAAAATTCCAGTTGGGATAGTTCACCTTTAGTACCTGAAGTTGACGAAATACCTTTTTAAATCAAATATCAACATTATTTTCTTGAACACTTATAATTAACTTGCTTATTTTTCTTTCAAGCGCGGCAAGTTCGCTTCTAACTTCTGGCCATTTACCCTTATCAAGATTTTCTAATAGCCATGATCTTTCTTGATCAAGTTTAAAAATTAAATCTCCTTGATTTGCAGTATTAGTATCTTGCATAATACTTGTTAAACCATTTAAAACTCATTCTACTAAATCAAAATGAAAAAATACCTATCTCCTGGAAACTTAATAGTAACAGCTGGGGGTATATTAGCTTTTGTTGGAATGACTGCTTATTTTACAGACTCAGTAAATTTAAGTGTACCTACTTTTTTTTATGGAGTACCTATTTTTCTAATTGGATTAGGTTTAAAAACTTCCGAAATACCTCCTGTAAAGTTGTTTGACAAGACAAATTTTGCGACAAATAAATTTAATAGACCAAAAGAATTAACAGCACTGGTTAAAGATGTTACAAGATGGAGATATGGGATAAAAGCTCATCTTGAATCGTCATTAGAATCTTTAAGTTTATGGGACGAGGATAATCCCCCTCAACTTAAAGAAATAGAAGAAATTACAAAGGAAGAAAAAAATGGCCTGAGAATGCGTTTCGAATTAAACGCTGTCCCTCTAGAAAAATGGATTGAAAAACAAGAAAGATTAAACAGATTTTTCGTCAAAGGTCTTGAATCAGAATTTATTATCGTCGATAATAAAAAAGAATTCGATTTTATTCTCTTTTATTGAATATAGGGATATATTTGTAAAAACCTAATTTCTCAATTCAATCAAGTTTTAATGAATTTTAATAATGAATGATTCTCAAAGAGTATCAATATTAAGCGAAGCACTTCCATATATACAAAGTTTCTCAGGTAGAAAAATTGTTATCAAGTATGGTGGTTCTATTATGGAGAATGATAATTTAAAAAATGCTTTTTTTAGAGACATAGCACTTTTATCAACCGTTGGGGTTTGTCCAATAGTAATTCATGGAGGTGGACCAGAGATTAATAATTGGTTAAAGAAATTAGAAATATCTCCTAAATTTGAAAATGGGTTAAGAATTACTGATCAAAAAACAATGGAAATTGTCGAGATGGTTC
This sequence comes from uncultured Prochlorococcus sp., assembly GCA_902534685.1. GTDB lineage: Bacteria > Cyanobacteriota > Cyanobacteriia > PCC-6307 > Cyanobiaceae > Prochlorococcus_A. The sequence goes on along the minus strand of CACAQP010000011.1, from coordinate 14,663 downwards.
TCATGGGTAGAGTTAATAAACAAATTGTAAAAGGCATTAATAAAACTGGATCCTTAGCTGTGGGAATATCAGGTCTTGATAGCAACTTGATTCAATCTAGAGAACTAGGAGACGGGAGCCATGGGTTAGTGGGAGAAGTTACAAAAATCAATCCTGAAATATTAGATCCTCTTCTTTCTAAAGGATATATCCCAATTATTTCTAGTATTGGATCAACCTTGGAGGGTATTTCCCATAACATCAATGCAGATTTTGTTGCTGGAGAAATTGCTGCTGCAATAAATGCAGAAAAACTTATTCTTCTTACTGATACTCAAGGGATTTTAAAAGAAAAAGATGACAAAAATAGTCTTGTTGAAAAAACTAATCTCAAAGAGGCAAGAGATTTTATTGATAAAAAAATTGTGACTGAAGGTATGATTCCAAAGACAGAATGTTGTATTAGAGCTTTAGCTCAAGGAGTCAAAGCAGCTCACATAATTGATGGAAGAATAGAACATTCATTACTTCTTGAGATTTTTACAAATTCCGGAATAGGTACAATGATAGTCGCCTAACCTATGAAAGCTTATGAGCAAGTTTTAGAAACGGTAGAACTTGCTTTAGCTAGGGGTGAGTATCATTATTGTATTGAATTTCTTTTGCCCTTGATTGAATCATTTCCTTTGTCAACTAAAGAGGGAGTGAATTTAAGAACAATCTTAATTACTGCTCTTTGTGGCATCAATAAAAAGGAGGAGGCTAAAAGTTTTTGTAAAGAACTTCTAAAATCATACGATAATAAGACAAGAGAAAATGCAAAATATTTAATGGAAGTTATAGACTCTCCTGAAATTAAAAAGCCAGAGAATTGGAATGTAAAGTTTGATTGTGACCCATCACTTAATAAAAAATCCCTTAACTCACTGCGCAAAAAAAGAGAAGTAATGGAGAAAAAAATTTTTATTAATGTAACTGAGCCTCCAACTGGTGAAACAAAACCCTTTCAGAAAGGCTTTTCACTGGTCATTTTTTTAATACTATTATTATTAATACCACTCTTAAGTGGCTGCGTTAAAGTTGAGGATACCCTTGACATTAGTGAACTAGATTCAATAACCAACAATTTAGTGATAGAAAGTAAATACTTAAATAAATTTCCTTGGCAATTAAAATTTGAAGAGAAAATGAAAAATATTTTTCCCGACGCAGAAATTGAACAAGACGAATCAACCTTTTCTTTAAAACATAAAAATCTCAATCTAGAAGATGCAAAGCAAGTTCTTAAAATCACCCAAAATACTGCTGGAGAGTTAGCGGGAGGATCAACCAATATAGAAATCAACACTACTCAAAAAAACTTCATTTTTTTAAAAAAAAACTTTTACAGGGTAGATTTGGATCTAAACTCTATTCAGGAGGTTGATAATTTAGAACTCATTTTTAAAATCATTAATCCTAATAAAGCTACCCTTACTGGTAAAAATAATTCAAATTTAGAAATCACGAAAAATTTAATAATTTGGCATTTAAATCAAGGGCAGATAAATAGTCTAGAGTTCTCTTTCTGGAGCTTCAATAAACTTTTGATTGGGATTTTTACTATTTTGATAATCATATCGTTAGCTTATTTATTAAGATTCTACAGATTTAAATTAGGTACAGAATTACCTCAACTCCCATCAAAGTAATCACAACTCTGCTGGATTAACATCAATTGTTAAAAAAACATTTTTTGGAATAAGTTTCCATAATATTGATCTATCAGGTAAAGGTATCTTTGTTCCTTCAGGACCATGGATCAATATCTGCCATCTAAATTTTTTACCGACTCTAGAAATCAAACTAGGAGCAGGGCCAATTAATTTCCAATTCTTTTTCCCGCAAAAATTGAGTAGATATTTTGCTAATTTTATTGCTATTGATTCAGTTAATTCATAATTTTCACCTGATAATTTAAGGAGGCAAATCTTACAAAATGGAAATAAATTAGCATCTTTTCTCAATCTCGAGTTTTCAATTAAGAATCTTTCATAATCTCTTTTTTGAAGATAAGAAATTACCGGATGGTTAGGTTTATACGTTTGAAAAATTACTTTTCCTTTTTTTTGAGCCCTGCCTGCCCTGCCAGCTAATTGTAAAAACAATTGTAATGATTTTTCTTCTGCCGAGATGTCTGGGCGGTGAAGCAACCCATCTGCTGCAATAACTACTGAAAGAGTAATATTAGGTATGTCAATCCCTTTTGCCAACATTTGAGTTCCCACCAGAATATCAGCATCACCTTTAGAAAACTTTGAAAGAATATCTCTATGACCATCCTTTCCTGAGGTTGTATCTCGATCAAAGCGAAGTACTCTTAAGTTGGGAAATTCTTCATTTAAAAACTCGATTACCCTTTGTGTCCCTATTCCAAAAGGTTTAAAGGCAGTTGAATGACAATCTGGGCAACGATTGATCAATCTCGATTTATGATCACACCAATGACAACTTAACCATTTTTTTCCTTGCGCGCCAAGATGCACTGATAAAGGAACGTCACAGTTGGGGCAATTTATTAAATATCCACAATTTCTACAACTTAAAAACCCACTATGCCCCCTCCTTGGGATCAAAATTATTGCCTGCTCATTTTTTAAGGGTAGTTGAGGAAGTAATTGTAATAATTCATTAGATAAAATTTTCATATTTCCTTTCTTGAATTCATCACGCATATCAATAATTCTTATATCAGGCACATCATTCCTTGATATCCTCTGAATCATTCGCACCAATTTAAACTCCTTTTCATAAATACACTTTTTCCATGTTTTCATCGATGGGGTTGCGCTTCCAAAAATTATTCTTGCAGAACTCCTTTTTACTTTTTTAATTGCAACATCTCTTGCGTCATAACAAGGCATCGGACTATCTTGTTTATACGAAACATCATGCTCTTCATCCATTATTATTACTCCTAGATTTTTAATTGGAAGAAAAACTGCTGACCTTGTTCCTATAACTATTATGGGTTCATTAGCATTAATGATTTTCTTCCAAACTAAAGTTCTGTGACTGGAAGAACAATTACTATGATATTCGTAAACAATATTATTGAATCGACGATTAAATCTATCAATAAGTTGAGGAATTAGGCCAATTTCTGGGGCAAGGATCAAACAACTTTTATTCTTTAGTAATTGATCCTCTGAAATTCTCATATAAACTTCTGTTTTACCTGAACCAGTCTCACCCCAAAGAAGTAATGCATCTCCAGGTTTCATAAATTGAAATTCTTTAAATGCAATATTTTGTTCATTTGTGAGATATGGCTTTTGCGTTGAGATATGATTATCTAACAATGAATTAAATTTATCATTTTTCGTTTTAGTTCTTTTAGATTTAACTAAGTAATTTTTACTGACCATTGAGTTAATTAGAGTGTAATTAAAACCAGACTTTACTAATTCACTTTGCCAATTACCTTTTGCCTTTAAGTTTTTTATTAGTAAAAATTCTTTATTGGTTAATTTAATTTTTTTTATATCGAATTCTTTTGCCGTTTCAATCCATATTTGTTCTTTAAAACCTTGAGAAATTTTCTTATATTTACCAAGCCAACCAGGAGGAAATGCCGTTTTAAACATTTTTAAATTACTAACCATATAGAAAGATGCTAGGGACTCTATCCATTCCCTCCAACTGTCATCAATTATTTTTTTTTGCAAAATATCTTCAACAGAAAAATATTTTATACTCTTACCTAAAGAAATCTTAGATTCATCTTCATTAGTTGGCGTAAAGTCTTCTTTGGAGATCACCAAACCACTCAATAGTCTCCCTCTAAATCTCACCTTTACAATATCCCCAACTTCCACTCCAAGATTATTTCCATCTAGATAGTAAAAGCAGTAACTATTACTACCTATATCAAGCAAAACATTAAATTTAAAAGAAATATTTGATGACTGATTACTTGCCGGCTTCAAAACTTTTTCTTAATATTGGATTGTTGAACATTCCACAAAGTGTTTTTTGCACATTGTAAGTATCCTGCTCTTAAGGGAGACATGAAGCTTGGATCGTTGAGTGAAAATTCAAAAACTGATCTGCCTGTCTGAGAAATCCCAAGACTTTTTACTTTAGGTAATCTATAGCACTATTTAAATTTTTCAACAATTTAAAACAACTTATTTTATACGCATTTTTTTAAAAAAGTTTTTTTAAAAATAAAGGTAATTTTTACTACTAAATGTACAAATTAGCCCTAAATAAAATTTTATCTAGTTAAATTCACCATAGAAAGGAGTCAATTATGTGTCCAATCGCAGCAGAATCAAAAAATTCTAACCCTAGTTCAAAAAAAAAGATTAATAAAAAGATGAATAACAGTTTAGAAACATTAGTTGAGAAAGATAGTAATAAAAAGCTTAAAAATTTACAGGAATCTTCTGATTTAAAAAATAGTAATGTAGATAATAATAATGAATTTAATGATACTGAAGAGGAAGATAAAGATCTTGGGAATATTAAGCTCGGACCAAAAGGTATATATACAGAGGATTCAATAAGAGTTTATCTTCAAGAAATTGGAAGAATTAGACTTTTAAGACCAGATGAAGAAATTGAACTTGCAAGAAAAATTGCTGACTTACTTCAATTAGAAGAACTTGCTACTCAATATGAGTCAGAAAAAGGTCATTTCCCATCTGTCAGAGAATGGGCCGAATTAATAGATATGCCTCTTCCTAAATTCAGGAGAAGACTTCTTTTAGGGAGAAGAGCTAAAGAAAAAATGGTTCAATCAAATTTAAGATTAGTTGTTTCGATTGCGAAAAAATACATGAATAGGGGGTTATCATTTCAAGATTTAATCCAAGAAGGAAGTTTAGGTCTAATTAGGGCAGCGGAAAAATTTGACCATGAAAAAGGTTATAAGTTCTCTACATATGCAACTTGGTGGATTCGCCAAGCAATTACAAGAGCAATTGCGGATCAAAGTAGAACTATTAGATTGCCAGTCCACCTATACGAGACTATATCTAGAATCAAAAAAACCACAAAAGTTCTTAGCCAAGAATTTGGTAGGAAACCTAGTGAAGAAGAAATCGCTGAGAGTATGGAAATGACAATTGAAAAATTAAGATTTATAGCTAAAAGTGCTCAACTTCCAATTTCTTTAGAAACTCCAATAGGGAAAGAGGAAGACTCAAGACTCGGAGACTTTATAGAGGCTGATATAGAAAATCCAGAGCAAGATGTTTCAAAAGCTTTATTAAGAGAAGATTTGGAAGGAGTTTTAGCCACTCTTAGTCCAAGAGAAAGAGATGTTCTCAGATTGAGATATGGAATTGATGATGGAAGAATGAAAACTCTTGAAGAAATTGGCCAGATTTTTGATGTGACCAGAGAAAGGATTAGACAAATAGAGGCAAAAGCCCTAAGAAAACTTAGACATCCAAATCGAAATGGAGTTTTAAAAGAATATATAAAATAAAAAAAGTTAAGTATGATATTCAGCTTTAAAAACTTGCAGAAGAATAGCTTAAAATAGATTCGAATTTATTTTTTAATTCAAACTCAAAATTAATATTTAATGACTAATTTTAAGCTGAAAATAGCTAGTAGAAGAAGTAAACTAGCAATGGTTCAAACTTTATGGGTTAAAGATCAACTGGAAAGGAATATTCCCAATTTAGAGGTATATATAGAAGCTATGGCAACTCAAGGTGACAAAATCCTTGATGTAGCTTTAGCAAAAATAGGCGACAAAGGTTTATTTACAAAAGAACTTGAAGCACAAATGCTTGTAGGCCATGCAGATATAGCAGTACATTCTCTGAAAGATTTACCAACCAATTTGCCTAATGGCCTTACATTAGGATGCATTACAAAAAGGGAAGATCCTGCAGATGCTTTAGTAGTAAGCAAAAAAAATGACTGTTATAAATTAGAAACCTTACCTGAAGGTTCAGTTGTTGGAACAAGCTCTCTAAGAAGACTTGCACAATTAAGAAATAAGTACCCACATCTTGTTTTCAAAGATATCAGGGGAAATGTTATTACAAGAATTGAAAAATTAGATTCAGGAGAATTTGATTGTATTATTCTTGCGGCCGCTGGTTTAAAGAGATTAGGCTTTGAATCAAGAATTCACCAGATTATCCCAAGTGAAATTTCCCTTCATGCTGTTGGCCAAGGAGCACTAGGCATTGAATGTAAATCTGATGATAAAAAAGTTTTAGAAATTATAAACGTCTTAGAGGATAAACCCACTAGTCAAAGATGTCTAGCAGAAAGGGCTTTTTTAAGAGAGCTTGAGGGTGGATGCCAAGTCCCAATAGGTGTTAATAGTAATATTGATAATGAACAGCTTTACCTTACAGGTATGGTAGCCTCTCTTGATGGAGAAAGGCTTATTAAAGATCAAGTTATTGGCAATATTAATAACCCTGAAATGGTAGGCAAAGAATTAGCAAAGAGATTAAAGATCCTAGGTGCCGACAAAATACTCAGCGAAATATTTGAAGAATTTAGAGAAAACAAAAATTAGTTAATTTACTAATTTAGGATCAATTTCTTTTTTATATCTCTCTTCACAATCTTTAATCACTTTAACAGCTTCTTCTATCCCAAAAAAACCATTAACATTACATGTTCCGGGTTTTTTTAGATCTTTATAGTGCTCCCAATAATACTTTGTTTCTTTTAACCAGTACTCTCCAAGATCTTCATAACTTGAGATATGATCCATTCTTTTATCATCTGCGATAACCGCTATTACCTTATCATCGACCTCTCCACCATCATCAAATTTCATCACTCCAATAATCCTTGCCTCCACAATAGATCCAGGTATCAATGGCTCAGTTACACTAACAATTTCGACATCAAGTGGATCTCCATCTTCATCCCATGTCCTTGGTATACATCCATAAGCAAAAGGATAAGCAAGTGAAGAATAACCTACCCTATCAAGTTTAAGGTGGCCAGTTTCTGTAATTAATTCATATTTATTTATGGTATTAGAGTTCAATTCAACAATAGTGTTTATTATTGTATTTGAGCTATCAGTGAAAGCATTTAGTATGTGCAATAAATTTGGGGTAACCCTGCTTGGGGGCTGATTTAGATTTGCCATCAAGAAATTATTTTTGTTTATCTTACATCCTCACACCTAACCACATTCTTTAAAAGTAATGTTTCAGCAAAAATCATTTATTTTAGACCTTAAATGATTAATAAAATAATTTGGCGATAGTTCTTCATTAGTTACAGCTCTTACCAACTCCATACAATTAACTGATCTGCCATATTTATGTATATTATTTTTTAACCAAAAGGTGATCTTTTGATATTCACCATTTTCAATTAAGTTGTCAATCAAACCTATGTCTCTTTCCATTTGAGAAGAAATTTGCGCACTTATAACATGTCCTAACAAATATGAGGGGAAATATCCAAACGCGCCTTCACTCCAATGAACATCTTGAAGACAACCTTCTGAATCATTAGATGGTTTAATTCCTAGTAGTTCATCATATCTTTTATTCCATTCTGTTGGAATATCTTCAGCAGGTAACCCTCTTTCAATTAAATCTATTTCAAGTTCGGTTCTTATTAATATGTGTAAGCCATAAGTCAATTCATCCGCTTCAACCCTATTTAATCCTGCTTCCAAATGATTAATAGATTTCCATAGTTCTAAATAATTATTAAGAGAACATCCAGCCGAAACAAATTTTTTAAAAAATCTTTTTGAAAAAGATTTGGATTTAACTATTCTATTTTCCCAAAATAAAGATTGACTTTCATGTATGCCCATAGAGGTTGCTTGACCTAAAGGCCAAGCAAACCATTGATGACTTTGAGATGGTAAACCCTGCTCATAAATAGAATGGCCCCACTCATGCGCAGTTGCTAAAAAACTTGATAATGGTTCACCTTCAACAATTCTTGTAGTGATCCTAAAATCATTAGGCCCTAATGTAATAGAGAAAGGATGGGGAGATTGTCCAACTACAAGGAGATCTCTATCTCTTCCAAACTCGTCAAGTAATTTAGAACATAGATTTTTTTGAGATTCTGGACTTAAATCCCAATGATTTTTTTGGGACTTGTTAATTGCTCTTATCAAGCCTGGGATGGTTTCTTTCAAAGGTTGAAAAATTTTATTCAACCATTTCAAATTTAATTCAGGCTCAAAGGGTTGGGCTAATGTCTCCCAAGGTGAACATTGAATAGATATTTGTTTTGCCTCTTCAATCCGCAATTTAACTAATTCTTCAAAGAAAGGAAGAAAAATTTTAAAATCTGATTTTTCCTTAGCTTCTTGCCAGCTTTCATACCCTTTAGATTTTGCCATTGCTAGAGACTCAACTAATTTAGGATCTAAATTTCTTTCTCTATTAAATTCCTTCAATAAAAGATTAATATTTCTTTCTTTATCTTTTATGAAAAGTTGATTATCGGAATTTCGTTCAATATCTGCTAGTTCATTTTTAGCAGATTGTATTAAATTAGAAAATTCCTCGGAAGAATTTCTTTCATGCAATACTTTTGCAATATAAGTAAGTTGTTCAGACCTCCAAGAAGCTCCCTTCTTGGGCATCCCAGTATTCTGATCCCAATAAAGTGTATTTTGGATTGAACCTAAAATTTGAGTTTCTTTAAGATAAGCCCCTAGCTTATTCCATTGAATTTCTGCCAAAAATTTATATATAAATTTAATTTATCTTAAGATAAAAATTTTAATGTTTGAATAAAACATGCATCGTTTATCCATAATAGAATATTAATTAATTGAGTTCTTACTTATATGGATCAAATATTCTCAAAATTAGAATTCATAACTCATGGTGAGGGTTTTATTGACATAACAAATGATTTAAATTTATTTATTGAAAAAAATAATTTTGATTCAGGAATTTTAAATTTAACTTCACTTCACACTAGTTGCAGCTTAACTATTAATGAGAATGCTGATCCAAACGTACTCAAAGACTTAAGAAAATATATGCAATCCATAGTCCCATATAATTCCTACTTAACTTTGTCAAGAAGTAGAGAAGAAATTTCCTATAAACATTATCAAGAAGGAGCAGACGATATGCCAGCACATATTAAAACATCCCTAACAAATACTTGTTTATCTTTAAGTTTTCAAGACAGCAATATTATTCTTGGGACATGGCAAGCAATCTATTTATGGGAACATAGATTTGATCAAAAAGAAAGGGTTTTAAATGTACATATAATTGGTGAGAAAAGGCAAAATATTTATAATGTAATTAATAAGAACTAATTTTAATTATTTAATGGAACCTTACCTTTTGCAAGATGAAGAATTGAAGGAATTAGTTGTAAAAATACCCGGCTGGGAAATTAACAATGAACAAATCCAGAGAGAATTCAAATTTTTTAATTTTATTGAAGCATTCTCATTTATGACTAAAGTTGCTTTAATCTGCGAAAAATATAACCATCATCCTTACTGGGAAAACGTCTATTCAAAAGTAATAATTAGGCTGAGTACACATGATTTAGGGGGGATAACAAATCTTGATCAAACATTAGCTTTAGAAATAAATAAAGTTTTAGATCAATAACATTAAAAATTTAAATTAATTCATTTAAGAAATTAGTCAAAATGTCTAAAAAGTTATTACCTGTTACGATTATTAGTGGATTTTTAGGTTCTGGCAAAACTACGCTTTTAAATCATATTTTAAAAAATCAAGTTGGTCTTAAAACAGCTGTTTTGGTGAATGAATTTGGCGAGATAGGAATAGATAATGACTTAATAATAGAAGGATCAGAAGATATGATTGAATTAAATAATGGCTGTATATGTTGTTCTATTAATGGTGAATTATTAAATACAGTATCCAAAGTTTTAGAAAGACGTGAAAAAATAGACTATTTGATTATCGAGACTACTGGACTAGCAGATCCATTGCCAGTAGCCATGACTTTTGCGGCTGGAGATCTTCGAGAAAAAGTAAGATTAGATTCAATCATTACTGTTATTGATGGAGAAAATTTTGATTTGAAAATTAATAATACAAGTGTCGCCTATTCTCAGATTTTATATGGAGATATTCTTCTCCTAAATAAATGTGATTTAGTCAACGAAGAACGATTAAAGAAAGTCGAAAAATTTATAAATAAAATAAAAAAAGAACCAAGGATTTTAAGATCAATTAATAGTGAAGTTGGATTACAAACGATAATGAGTATAGGATTATTTGAAACAGATATTTTTAAATACGATAAAGATCAAGATAAAGAAAATGTAGAAGAAAATTCACACGATCATTCTTCTCATTCACACGATCATTCTTCTCATTCACACGATCATTCTTCTCATTCACACGATCATTCTTCTCATTCACACGATTTGATTAATAATATAGAAGGTTTTACATCAGTTTCTTATGAGACATTTGAACCATTTTCCTTAAGGAAGTTTCAATATTTCTTAGATAATCAAATCTCACAGAACGTATTTAGGGCGAAAGGAATATTATGGTTTATGGAAAGTGAAAGAAAACACATTTTTCATCTATCTGGAAAAAGATTTTCTTTAGATGATGAAGAGTGGACAAAAGAAAAATCTAACAAGATAGTGCTTATTGGGAAAAACTTAGATCATCAAACTATTAAGAATCAACTCTCATCATGTAGATTTAATTCAGATTAGAGTATAAATATTAGGATTTAATTTATTTTTGAAAATACTGATTAAAGGATTTAAAAAAGCAGTAACCGAATTAAAACTTTTTTATATTACTTCGTTTATTGTTTCACTGTTAGTAATCATTCCAATTTCAAATTTTCTTCTTGAAGGAGTTCAATTTGTTTTAAGTGGGAATTTTTCATTAGGTATTGCTGGAGGAGAAGAGATATTAGAAACTTTTAAAGTTTTAGTACTGACAAGTTTATTTGGAGGAGGATTAGGCACTTTGAATGGATGGTTACTGTCAAATTGCGATTTTAAGTTCAGAAAAGTTCTCCGTATTTTTCAGCTAGTTCCACTAGCTGCCCCAGCGTACTTATTAACAGCTGTTTTGCAGGATTTAGGGAGTATTTTTGGATACCAAGTAACTGGTATATGGTGGGGAGTATTAATACTATCAATTTCTACTTATCCATATGTATTTATTCTTGCTAACGAAAGTTTTAATAAATTTGGAGTTAATCAAATCAATGCTAGTAGAGGATTAGGAGTTGGGCCATGGGGGAGCTTCTTTAAAATCGCTCTTCCAATGGCTTTCCCAGCACTAATAACAGGAATAAGTTTAATGTGTATGGAAGTAATGAATGAGTTAGGTACATTTGCATTATTAAATATTCCTAGCATTTCTACAGGTATAGCCGAAAATTGGATAATTGAAGGTAATCCAAAAAGTGCTATTGGACTATCTTTAGTAGCCTTATTAATAATTTTCACTTTAATTATTTTTGAAAAATTCTCGAGAAGAAAATCAAAAAGGTGGAGTGAAAATCCTGCATCAAAAGATTCTCAAAGGTGGGAATTAAAAAAAACTAAAGCTCTCTTAGCAATAACCATATCTTTATTTCCTCCAGTTTTCTCTTTTGGAATTCCATGTTTTTGGATTCTGCTAAATATAGATCAAATTCAAAAAGGGTTATCTATAGAATTTGTTACCCTTTCATTGAGAACTATTAGCCTAGGATTTTTTGGTGCATTAATAACAATGATATTCTCCTTAATAATTTCCTTAGCCAGACGCTCAAATAAAAGCTTATTGCTAGGACTTATAACAAACCTTGCGGGAATAGGTTACGCAATTCCAGGCACTGTATTAGCTTTATCTTTAATAAGCATTTCTTCTTCAAAATTTAATTTTGTTTCTATTTGCTTACTAATTTGGGGTTATCTTGTCAGATTTCTAACTATATCAAAAGGTTCTATTGATTCAAGTCTTGAACGAATCTCTCCTAGTCTTGATGAAGCAGCACTTGGACTAGGAGAGGATTGGATTGGAATTATCAAAAGAATTCATCTACCTCTTCTCCAGGGACCAATATTCGTAGGCTCACTTTTAGTTTTTGTAGACACGATAAAAGAATTACCCTTAACTTTTATTTTAAGGCCATTCGATTTTGATACATTATCTGTGAGAATATACCAATATGCTGGAGATGAAAGAATGGTGGAGGCAATATTACCAGCAATTCTCATCATGACTTTAGGCCTTATTGCATCAATTACATTGATACCAAGTTTAGAGAACAAAAACTAAATTCTATTAGATAGTTTTCTTATTAAGAAAGGGAAGCTTAAGAACAAATCTGCCGAGGTTGATATAACCCTAAAATAAATTAAGGTAATAAGAATTATATTTTGCGGAATAGTTTTGCCGACAAAAAAAAGGAGACAAGCCTCAAAAACACCAACTCCGCCTGGAGCTGTTGGGACTACCAAGCCCAAAGACCATGACAAAGAAAAAATTACTAATAAAAATATTATGTTCAGAGAATTACTTGCATAAAAAGTATTTAAGCAAATATAAAACCCAATAAATTTAGATAAAACAAAACCAATTTCAAGCAATAAAGCTCTCGTAGGGAAAAAGGAAATTATATTTATTCTCTCTTCAAATTGCTCCTTTGAAATTCTCAAAAGCTCAAATACTTTTCCCTTAAGAGATCCTAGTATTCTCAATATAGGATAAATTAATTTCCTATTTAAGAATATTAAAGGAAAAATTAAAAGAAAATAAAGTGGTGAAAAGATTAATCCCAATGCTGCTAGGAGAAAAGATCCACTCAACATAAAATAAGGTTCAATAAGTGTCGAGTACAAAGCAATCTGAGGATTACTTATTTTTTTTATAAAATTGTATCTTTCAACAAAATGCCAAATCCCTCCTGGAACGTATTTTAAAATATTGGTTAAAACATAAAAAGAGACTAGATTATTACTTTTAAATTCTTTTCCTAACCATTTAACAATATATTTCCATGCATAAGCATTCAGGTAAATACTTAAAACACAAAATAAAAATGATAATGATAGATTAATTCCATTTGCTTCTAAATTGATATCAAAAGAAATTTGATCAAAATTATCAAAAAAATAGAAGGAAAAATATAATAAGCTGGAAATAAAGAAAAGACTCTTTAAAGCACCAAAATTAATTTTTTTAAGAAATTTAAAGTACTTATTATTACTCGTAACAAATCTCATTTCCAGTTTTCAAATGCTTTAAATTTTTTAGTTGACTCTTTTATTATTTTTCTTATTTCGTAAGTTGATATTTTATGCTTTAGTTGTAATCTCAAAACCTCATCATTTTCTGGTTTCATATTTATAGATCCATCTGGTTTCAAAGTTTGTTTCACTTTTATATTTCCAAAAGTCGTTGAACATTCTCCTCTACGTCTAAGTAAGATCCACCTGGATTGGGTCCTTTCACGAATCCCAATAGTGTTGGAATAATCAAACCATAATCGCCTAAAATATTCTTTTTTCTCTATGGGCAAGATTGCTTGAATGGAAAATCCAATTCTATCCTTTTTCATATTGATAGCTTGATAGGAAACGTCGTAAGCTCCCTCAATTCTCAGTTTCTCCACAAAATTAGATATATCTTCGGGTGTTTGGTCATCAATCCATGCTTCCTGAATAGATATCTCTTCACACTTTGGACTGATTTGTGCATTCTTATCAATAGAAGGATCCTCAAATGAAGTAATTTTATAAATTCTTACCAAATTGGGAAATGGGAATTTTAGGTTACCAATGCCTACTCCATAAGAATTAATAGAATATTTTGAAGGAGTTTCTTGATAATCGACTAAATTAGCAAGTAAAGAAATGCCAGTTGGTGTTGAGAGTTCACCCTCTATTGAATCACGACTTGATAAAACCTTAATATTTTTTTGTCTTATTAGCTCTATTACAGCAGGAGGAGGTACAGATAATTTTCCATGTTCAGTTTCAACAAAACCTTTCCCCAACATTGGTTCATTACAATAAACTCTCTTTGGATTTAAGTAATTCAAAGCAGCACATACTCCAAAGATATCCACCAATGAATCTATAGCTCCAATTTCATGAAAATGAACATCATCAGATTTAATGCCATGAACTTTTCCTTCCGCAATTGCTAAAGATTCAAATACTTCATAAATTATTTTTTTTAATTTATCTTCTAAGTGGCAATTTAAAATAAGTTCCTTAATACTTCTCCAAGTTCTTTTGATAGGACTAGATTCAATATTATCGACCTTTGCCTTAATGCCTCGGATTGAACAACTTTTTGATTCTTTGAAATTTAGTTGATATAGATCCTTTAATCCAAGATCAATAAGAGGCTGCTCAATAACTTTTTTTGGCACTCCTAAATCATAAAATGCTCCTAACAACATATCTCCAGATATACCAGGAGAACATTCAATTAAAACATCATACATAAATAAAAGATTTCTGAACTGATAAAATTACGGTGGGAATCAACCTCTCATTCTAATTATTTTTAGAAAGATTTTTTTCAATCACTTCGTAATTTATTAATTGCAAAGAATTTCCATCTCTGTTGATATCTAAACTTACAAAGCTATGCAGAAGTTCAAGAGAAAGCTCTCCTTTTATGACTAATTTAAAATTTTTATTTTTTAAATTTTTTGACTTTATAGCTGGGCAGATCTTAACAACAAATTCTTTCTTTTTAGTG
>CACAQP010000010.1 GCA_902534685.1 uncultured Prochlorococcus sp. | reverse complement strand
CTGAAGTTTTTGCAACAAACAGAGGCGGGGCTCTTGTGAGGGTAGAGGGCTTGAGAGGTTTCATCCCAGGTTCGCATATAAGTGCCAGAAAAATTAAAGATGATTTAGAGGGTGAGTATCTACCTTTAAAATTTCTTGAAGTCGATGAAGAAAGAAACAGATTAGTATTAAGTCATAGAAGAGCTCTTGTCGAGAAAAAAATGAATAGACTTGAGGTAGGAGAAGTTGTTGTAGGTTCTGTTAAGGGTATTAAACCTTATGGAGCTTTTATTGATATTGGAGGGGTAAGTGGGTTACTGCACATTTCTGAGATCAGTCATGAACATCTCGAAACTCCTCATAATGTTTTAAATGTTAGTGACCAGATGAAAGTAATGATCATTGACCTTGATTCCGAAAGAGGCAGAATTTCATTATCTACAAAAGCTCTCGAACCTGAACCAGGAGACATGTTAACTGATCCTCAAAAAGTTTTTAGTAAAGCTGAAGAAATGGCTGCAAAATACAAGCAAATGTTATTTGAACAAACTGACGAAAATGAAGAGGCACCCTCAACTTCATCTGAAACAGTCTAAATTCCCTAATTTTTTTTTACAGGGTGTTGAGAAGAGGCAATATTCTTATTTTTCGACAGGTTTTTAAATTTACAATTATTAGGAATTACAGTCTAATTTAAGGTATGATTGAATATTTAAAATTATATTTATATGAGTGATTTCATCTTTACATCTGAATCCGTAACTGAAGGTCATCCTGACAAAATATGTGATCAAATAAGTGATGCTGTTTTAGATGCTTTATTGACAGAAGATCCAGAAAGCAGAGTTGCATGCGAAACAGTTGTTAATACTGGTCTTTGTTTACTAACTGGAGAAATAACCTCAAAAGCAAAAGTTGATTATATAAAACTTGTCAGGAATGTAATAAAAGAAATTGGATATGAAGATTATAAAGCAGGTGGCTTTGACGCAAACAGTTGTGCTGTTTTAGTAGCACTTGACGAACAATCACCAGACATTTCACAGGGTGTGAACGACGCAGATGATGTAAACGATGATTTAGAAGATAATACCGGAGCTGGCGATCAAGGCATAATGTTTGGCTATGCATGCGATGAGACTCCTGAATTAATGCCCTTACCGATTAGCTTGGCACATAGATTAGCCATTCAACTTGCCAAAGTAAGACATGAAGAGGTACTGAATTACCTTCTCCCTGATGGCAAAACACAAGTAAGCATTGATTACGAAAATGGGGAGCCAGTGTCGATTAACACTATTTTAATTTCAACTCAACATAATCCTGAGATTGATGGTATTACAAACGAAGAAGAAATTCGTCAAAGAATAAAAGAAGATTTATGGCGGAATGTTGTAATTCCTGCTACTGAAGATTTAGATATCAAACCCAACATTCACAAAACAAGATTTCTAGTAAACCCAACTGGAAAATTTGTCGTAGGAGGGCCACAAGGAGATGCCGGGCTTACTGGCAGAAAAATTATTGTAGATACTTATGGTGGGTACGCAAGACATGGAGGTGGGGCATTCTCCGGCAAAGACCCCACAAAAGTGGATAGATCAGCCGCTTACGCAGCACGCTATGTTGCCAAAAGTATTGTTAAGGCAAAATTAGCAAAAAAGGCAGAAGTACAATTAAGTTATGCAATTGGAGTTGCGAAACCTATTTCCATTCTCGTTGAAACTTTTGATACTAGTGTTATTTCACAAGCTAATTTGACTGAGCTTATTAAAAAGCACTTTGATTTAAGACCTGCAGCAATAATTAAAGAATTCAACTTAAGAAATCTACCAAAAAAAATGGGTGGCAAATTTTTCAGAAAGACTGCATCCTATGGACATTTCGGCAGAAGAGACCTTGAGCTTCCTTGGGAAAATGTTGAAGAAAAAGCAGTCCAGTTAGCAGACGCGTCCAAAGAATTTTTATAAAATATTTATTCTGTGACTGATGATTTTTATGGAGGGTTAGATTTTGGAACCAGTGGCGTAAGAATATCTATAATTAATCTGCAAAAAGAATTAGTATTTTCAAAGTCTGTTCCTTATTTAAACAGTTTTAAAAAGCCAAATTCTTGGGTAAATTCTTGTGAAAAACTCTTAGATTCTTTACCTATTGAGGTAAAAAGTAACCTTAATAAGTTGGCCATATCTGGCACCTCAGGAACTTTGACAGCATCCAATTTAAAAGGTGAGCCGATAGGAGAAGCAATACCTTATTACCAAGCATGTGATGAACATAAGAAATTTTTTAACACATTAACTTCTGCAGAAAATCATTTGCGAACCCCATACAGTAGTCTTACTAAAGCACTAAAACTAATAGATAAATATGGAAACAACATACTTTTAAGACATCAATCTGATTGGATAACTGGCTGGTTTTTAAAAGATTGGAATCATGGAGAAGAAGGTAATAATCTCAAACTGGGTTGGGATCTTAAAAAAGGATCTTGGCCAAAAAGCTATATAAATACTTCATGGCATAAATGTTTACCTCAAATAATAAAAAGTGGGAAAATTATTGGCCAAATAAATTCTGATTTGGCAGAGAGATTTAACTTGAACAAGAAATTACTATTAATTTCTGGTACTACTGATTCTAATGCAAGTTTAATAGCTGCAGGTCTAGGGAAAGAAGATGGTCTTACAGTTTTAGGAACAACTATTGTGGTTAAAAAAATTATTGATAAACCTATAAAAGAACAAGGAATTACAACTCATAGAATCAATGGAGATTGGATCTGTGGAGGGGCATCAAACGCAGGATGCGGTATTTTATCTAAATTCTTTTCAGATGTAGAAATTAAGGAACTTAGTCGACAAATAAATCCATCGGAAAACACTTCTTTAAATCTTTTACCTCTTAATAGTAAGGGTGAGAGATTTCCTATTAATAATTCTAATTTAGAACCGATTCTTGGCCCCAGACCAGTAAGCGACTCACTTTATTTACATGCGTTATTCGAGGGATTGGCAAATATTGAATTGAAAGGATGGGAAAAACTACGTGAACTTACAGGTTCCTTTCCAAAAAAAATTATTACTATTGGTGGTGGTTCAAAAAACCCTCAATGGAGAAAAATAAGAGAAAAAATGATAAATATACCGATAGTTTCATGTAATAAAACCACTTCATTTGGCACTGCCTTATTAGCAATAAAATCTAACCAATGATTCTAAGATATTTGATGAAGATATTAAATTTTTTTAATGAAAAGGGTTTCACAAACTACACTTCGTAATTTAAAGTATATAGGTTGATGCCGGGATAGCTCAGTTGGTAGAGCAGGCGACTGAAAATCGCCGTGTCCCCAGTTCAAATCTGGGTCCTGGCACCTTTAAAACCCCTTTCCAAGCGGGGTTTTATATTTCTTAGACATATGTAGAAACTTAATTTCTCTTTAATTTTTACAATTGAAAATTTTTAGTTTTCCACTCTGCAGACTTGACCAATTACACCCAAAATTAGTTCATCGCCATTTGGATCTTGCCAATCAGCGAAATTATTGAAATTACTATTTGCTTCATCTACAGAGACATCAACATCTCTGAATGATTTTTCAAAACAATTGATATCCATCGTATAAAGAATATCCTTTGTAATTTCACTTTTTGTTTTTGGAATAAATTTACTCAGTACTCTCACAGACCCGTCTTCATTCCTTTTTATACTTTGCCTATCCCATAACTGTTCTCCGTATTCACTTTTAGGGACTCCAACCCATTCATGAAGCGAAGCATCTGATTGTTTTATTGAAATACAAAACGAAACAATAATCGAAAGGACTAGATAAATAATATTTCTAATAAATATTGAATTGATTTTAATCTTGGAATCAATCATCACTACTTATGGAATACAAAAATCTTTTATTGGGAGAAAAATACAAGATTAAAAATTTGTAAAAATTTTTATTGATTAGTATTTCTATTATAGATAGAATCAAATACTAAAATCAAAAATTTACTTCCAGTAAATTTATTAGAAAAATAAATGAATAAAATACAGAAATTTCTCTCAGTAGTTTTTTTTATTGCAATATTTGTTGTGTTGATTTATTTTATCCAAAATTATGGGATTGAACCTCTAAGGAACAAAATAGAAAGTATGGGGATTTGGGCTCCTTTTGGAATATTCATTCTTAGAGGAGTTAGTATTATTTTACCTGCCCTTCCAAGTTCAGCTTATTCTCTGCTAGCTGGGTCATTACTAGGATTCCAAAAAGGTTACATGACAATAATCTTTTCTGATATCGTTTTTTGCCAAGCTGCTTTCTTTATTGCAAGAAAATATGGTCGAGTTCCAGTACGTAATTTAGTAGGCCCGAAAGCAATGAAAAAGATTGAAAGTTTTAATCAGAACCAACTAGAAGAAAATTTCTTTCTTATGACTGGTTTACTAATGACTGGCCTTTTTGATTTCCTAAGCTACGCAATTGGTATTGGAGGAACTCGATGGAAAATATTTACTCCAGCATTAATAATAAGTCTTCTAATCAGTGACTCTATACTTGTAGCAGTGGGAGCTGGAGTTAGCCAGGGAGCAGGATTATTTCTAGGAATCGCTCTATTGGGAATGTTTGCATTAGCTACTATTTCAGGATTAGCAAAAAATAAATTGCCTAAATAACAAAACAGTTAAAAATCACTTATTAAAAGAAAAGAGATATGACATTTTTGCAAACAAGAACTATATAAATAAGAATTCATGCAAGAATAAAGATCGATTAATTTTTTAAGTTATTAGATGACTCCGTTTAGACCAACTTCATATGATCGCCCTGGAGAACAAATATCAACCACTCCTTCTGGATTAAAAGTAACTTCTGCAAAGAGATTAATGGTGGATTCAATGGTAAGAATGATTCAAAAAGCCGAAAATCATTCCGTAGAAGATAAACTTGACGAAGAATCTAACAACAATTAATCAATTTATCGATAAAAGTATAGGAGAGTGGAAATCGATAAGAAGCACTCATACTTTAGCTTTTCAAGAATTTGAAAACTCAACTAGTAAGATATATATAAAACTTATCTGCTCTAAAAATAAGAAAGTCTTTGAAATTCTTCAAAATTATAAATTAAGTTTAAAACTAGAGAAGGTAGCCATTTCTATAAAATGGCAAGCTATTAGTGATTGGGGCGATGATGAAACAAGTGATGGAGATGAAACTATTTTGATATTTTTACCCAAGGATGAAAATTCAGGAATTGTTTTAAGAAATAAAGGTTATACAGAATCTTTTATTTCATCATCCAATTATTTCGTTGATGAACAAAATAATTTACACATTAAAACTTTTTACAAATCAACAGTTTCTGAAGAAAGAATTTCCTTTTTATCCACTCACATAAGATCTAGATTTTCTACTGTTAGAAATCTGGGAAATAACTCGGTAATACAAACTTCCCATACTTCTGAAATAAGAAATTTAGCTAGTTTAAAAGATTAATTATCCTTTCAAATTGAAACTCTGTTTCTGAAATTAAATCAGGCAGAAAGCCTTTGTTTCCCAACATATTATTGACTGTGGAATTTAAATCAGAGATTGTTGCATCTCTAATTAATTCAATGACCCTTCTAGCATTTCTTAAAGGGACCCCAAGAGCAAGATAAGTATTTTTAAGATCCTTCAAACAACTTTTTTCTAATACTGATTGATCATTAGAAATTAAAAGATAAGCAATAATCCTTAGGATTATTTCTCCATCTCTTAAACAAACGGACATCTTGTTAGTTGTATTTAAAGATATTTTTGAATTAACTGAATCTTGATTTTCGCAAATCATTGCTGTTACAGCGTCGGCTGCAATTGCATGTGAATTATTGGTAATTGAGGTTATTGCATCTAATCTTGAGTTTGCACTATTAATAAATTCTTTTATATTGCTTAAGTCATTTAATTTCTTATCAGCGGAAAACAGTTGGTTATTCTTTAAAACTGACATTTTTAAATAAAAAAAATTAAAGTTCGAATCTTAGGATAGTACAAAGCTAGTAAAAACAATACAATTTCAAAATTAACGCAACGCTTCTTAATTAATAATTTCATTCCAAAGTGATAGTTGAAATAATTCAAATAAAAAAATTTTTTCCGCTAATATTAGATTATGTTTTCAATAAAGTTTTGGATCAACAAGATTTAAAATTATCAAAGAAACTTATTTCTTCATATAAAAAGAGATTGGAAAAAGAAATCCTTGACCGAAGTATGAAATTAAGGATGCCTCAAAATAAGTTTGAAGAAATAATCAATAACAATAATGAACTTATAAATTTAAAAAAAGCGTTAGAAGACCTAGAAACAGAATCTGAACCTAATAGTAAAGTCTGATTTTTGATAAACCCTTCCAAAAGTGCCTCAAACCAACAATTTTCTTTTTAAGTCCCTAAACAATGAGCAACTTCAAGCAGTTAAACATGTTTATGGTCCACTATTAGTTGTAGCAGGCGCAGGTAGCGGAAAGACTAAAGCTCTTACACACAGAATTGCAAATCTTATTGAAAATAACTCTATAGATCCCTATAACATTCTCGCAGTCACTTTTACTAACAAAGCTGCCAAAGAAATGAAAGCAAGATTAGAGATTCTACTAGCCCAAGAATTAGCTTTTAATCAATTTGGTCAACCTTGGACAACTCTCAAAGAAATTGATCAAAATCAATTAAGAACAAACGTTCACCAAGAGAGGCTTCAAAACCTTTGGATCGGTACTTTCCATTCTTTATTTTCAAGACTTCTGAGATACGATATTGAAAAATATACTGATCCAGAAGGCCTAAAATGGACAAGGCAATTTTCAATTTACGACGAAACAGATTCTCAAACATTAGTAAAAGAAATTATCAGTCAAGATATGAATCTTGACCCTAAAAGATATGATCCCAAAAAGATTAAAAGATTAATAAGTAATGCTAAAAATCAATGCTTAACTTCTAATGATCTTCTAGAAAAAGCGGATAATAATTTCGATAAAACAGTTGCAGAAGCCTATAAGAGATATAGAATTTCGCTCTCAAAAAATAATTCTTTAGACTTTGATGATCTTCTACTTTTGCCTGTTTTCTTATTGAGGCAAAATGATATAGTCAGAGATTACTGGCACAAAAGATTTAAACATATTTTAGTTGACGAATATCAAGATACAAATAGAACACAATATGAACTTATAAAATTAATTACTGCTGGAAATACTGAACCAAAAAAGTTCTTCAATTGGGAAGATCGGTCAATTTTTGTAGTTGGGGATGCTGATCAAAGTATTTATAGTTTCAGAGCCGCTGACTTCAGAATTTTAATTGGTTTTCAAGAAGATTTTAAAGCTTCAATCAATGAAGATACAAAATCATCTTTAATTAAATTAGAAGAAAATTATAGGTCATCTTCTAATATCCTTGATGCTGCAAACTCACTAATTGAAAACAACTCTGAAAGAATTGACAAAGTTTTAAAGGCTACTAAAGAAAAAGGGGAACTTCTAACTTTACTCAGCTGTGATGATGAAATTTCTGAGGCAGAAGCAATTACCAATAAAATAAAATCACTAAATAACTATAATCAAAATCCAATTTGGAAAAATTTTGCAATTTTATATCGAACCAGAGCTCAGTCAAGAGTATTAGAAGAATCTCTTGTAAGGTGGCGCATTCCTTATACAATTTTTGGAGGATTGCGTTTTTACGATAGAAGAGAAATTAAAGATGCGATAGCATATTTGAAAGTTTTGGTTAATTCTTCAGATAACGTTAGTCTTTTACGAATAATAAATGTTCCTAGAAGAGGAATTGGTAAGACTACTATTCAAAAACTTAATGAACTATCTAATAGGTTAAATATCCCATTATGGGAGGTTCTCAATGATAAGCAAAGTCTTGAAGAAACAATAGGCCGATCATCAAAAGGAATTAATAAATTTACTGAAGTCATGAATGATCTACTATGTTACCTAGAAAATTCAGGGCCCGCTCAACTACTACAATTAATCTTAGAAAAAAGTGGTTATTTAAGTGACTTGCTCTCTAGTGGGAGTGAAGAATCTGAAGATAGAAGAAATAATTTACAAGAACTAATTAATGCAGCTACTCAATATGAAGAAGAAACAGAAAGTGCAGATGTAGAGGGATTTCTTTCTACAGCAGCCTTAACAACTGATAATGATACGAAGAAAAATAATCCTAACTCTGTAACTCTCATGACTCTGCATAATAGTAAAGGTTTAGAATTTCAAAATGTTTTTATAACTGGGCTAGAACAAGGTCTTTTCCCTAGCCATAGATCAATAGATACTCCCTCACTTCTTGAAGAGGAAAGAAGATTATGCTACGTAGGTATTACTAGAGCTAAAGAAAGAGTTTTCTTAAGTCATGCCAGAGAAAGAAGATTATGGGGTGGAATGCGTGAAGCAACAATTCCTTCAATATTTCTTTCGGAAATACCTGAAGATTTAATGGATGGCGAATTACCACAAACTGGTGGTGCTTCAATTAGAAGAGATTGGCATCTTGATCGTTTAACTAGAGTAGATAGAAACAATCCAGATGAATTTGTTAACAAACCAATAAATGCAGTAAGGAAATTATATTCAGGACCCAGTAAAGGGAAAAGCTGGATAGTTGGAGATAAGCTAATTCACTCAAAATTTGGGAAAGGTGAAATCATACATATTTTTGGGAGTGGGGAAAAAATATCTTTAGCAGTAAAATTTGGTGATAAAGGAAGTAAAATTCTAGATCCCAGATTAGCTCCAATTCGTTATGTAAGTTAAAACTCATGAACGATATTTCTGATTACATCCAAGGGGAATTAATCAAAACTCCATTTAATCTATATAACCTAATTGCTAAATACATAGAATCTAATAACAATACTAAAATAGCTTTTGTTGGCGGTTATTTAAGAGATTTATTAATTAGTAAATTTCACAAAAAATCGTTTTCTAAACCTGTAGATATTGATCTTGTTATTGAAGGCTCCTCTATTTCTCTGGCAAAATTTATAAAAAAAAATATTGTAAATGTAGATTTATGTTTAATCAAGGAATTTAATTTATACAACACTGTAGAAATAAATATAAATGACTATAAAATTGATATTGCTTCTGCAAGAAAAGAAATTTATTCTGCTCCAGGATTAAATCCCACAGTAAATAAAAGTACTATTGAGGAGGATCTTAAGAGGAGAGATTTCACTATAAATTCAATAGCCTTTGAGGTCTCAACAAGGAAAATCTATGATCTATATGGAGGAATTTCTGATATAAAAAGTAAAAGATTGAACTTACTTCACAGTAATAGTATTTCAGATGATCCAAGTAGATTAATTAGATGTGCAAAATATGCTTCAAGATTAAATTTCAATATTTCAAATAATTCCCTCAAACAATCTCAAGAAACAGTTAGACAATGGCCATGGAAAAGTTCAGAAACTCATCAGAAAATGATTTACCCACCTGCACTAGGAATACGAATAAGGATGGAACTAGCTGAAATATGTAAACACGATAATTTGACTAATGTAATTTCGATAATTCATAAATGGGAAATTATCTCAATTTTAAATGAAAATATTAAAGTTGATAAAAGGTTTTTAAGAGGACTTAATTGGATTAAGAAGTTAAAGGGAAATCATATGCTTTACTTATTAAAAGATTCAGAAGATTTAGAAACAGCATGTCAAAGATTTTTAGTAAATAATAGTGAGAAAAAAATATTAGAAGATTATTTAAATATCAAAAAGATATTAAATACCAACCAAAAAAATTTCAATCATTTTTCTCCATCAAGTTGGACAGAATTTATTGAGGACAAAAACCTTAATGATGAGACAGTCAAATTATTAATTTGTGATGGAGGACCATACTGGCGTAAATTGTTTAAGTGGTTATTTATTTATAAATTCATAAAATCAAAAAAAGATGGAGAAATACTAAAAAAAGAGGGATGGTTTCCAGGGAAAGAGATGGGTAAGGAAATCAAAAGATTAAGATATTTAGAAATTGACAAATTAAATAGAAATTAATTACATTTTTACAACTTCTCCAACCTTGTACCATTTATCCTTTAGAACATTTTCATATTTACGATTGCAACTAATCAACAAGGGTCCACATGTTTGAGGATCTAATAGTAGTGATATTTTCTCTTTAAAAGTCTCTTGATCTAATGAATTTTTGTTTAAAAAATTAATTAATCTTTTTTGCTTATTTACTCTATAAATTTTGTCAAAAATTTCTTTATTAGATTCAAAGAAAGTACTTTTAACATCTTTTCTTATTAAATCAAATATTCCAGGATAAGCTTTAAATGCGAATAAATCTAATAAAACTTTTAATGGCTCAAGATTATTTCTTTGCCTATATAAATTAGATGATTCAACCATTTCTTTAAGATGTCCAATAAATCCATATCCAGTAATGTCAGTCGCAGCATTAACTAATGATTCTCTAAATTGTTCTTGAAAAAGATAAATTTCATCAATCAAATATTGCTGACTCTTTACTAAATTATTAATTATTTCAGAAGAACTATTTAGCATATTAATATTTTGCATTTGACCGGCAAAGTAAATCCCAACGCCCAAAGGTCTAGACATCATAAGAATATCTCCATTATGCATTCCAGATTTAAGCCATGGTTTTACTCCATTTTTTAAAATACCTTGAACTGTTAAAGAAATATCTATTCCTAATGAATAAGGTTTATTTACTAAGCTTCTTGCCTCGAAAGTATGGCCTCCAAGTAATTCACCTCCATGATCCTCAACTGTTGATTTAATACCTTGAAGGGATTGAGAAAAGAGGTAACTCTGAAATTCCCTCTCAACTTTTGGTAATGAAATTAAAGCCTGCGCGGATGAAAGTTTTGCTCCGCATGCCCACAAATCTGAACAAGCATGCAAAGTAGTAATTTTTGCATTAAGCCAAGGATCACTTAACAAAGCAGGAAATCCATCTACACTTTGCAAGATAATATCTTGATCATTTTGATATATCTGAACTGAATCTTCAGGTGATGAGGCAAAAGAATTTAAATTAGATTTTATTAATGATTTATTCAAAAAAAACTGAGGAATTTTAGCTGCACATCCTCTGCAATCATTCAATGAAATATTTTTTTCATTACTTTTCATAATCCGCCTTTTTAATCTGAACTTTTTAATAAAATTGAGATCAATCTTATACTTTAAAATCCAAAAAAGAAAAGAAGGGCCGAAAACAAAATTTCGGTAAATAGCATAAGCCTTTGGATGATGGCTTGGAAATATATTTACTATTTGCAATCCAATCTTTTGAGGAAACCACTTTTTTAATGATCTCCCTTCTATATCTTTTTTTAGATTTTGGACTAATGTATTTACAACTTTTACTGCAAAAACTCCCGATGCTGGTCTTTTTGCTGAACCTACAACTGCGCAATCACCAACAGCAAAGATATCGGAGAAACTTTTTATCTGCAAATTCTGATTTGTAATTATTCTGCCATGAGAATCCGAATCTAATAACTTTTTTTGTGCCCATAACGGAGATGTATTTCCAGTACATAAAAGAATCTTGCCATAATCAAAATTAAGTTTTTCAACTAAATCAATATTGTAATTACGTAAACTTTTTAGAATTATATTATTAATTTTTCTTGAATCACATAATAATTTTAAAGGTCTATCTCCCCATCTTTTTCTCAAAGCATATGATACTTCAATTGCAGCAAGGCCACTCCCAACAATTACAAATGGAAGTTCATTCACTGAATCCAAAATGTCCTCTTCTAGTATTGAGTCATAAGCCCTTAAAAAAGGTTTAATTGTAATAGCATTTCGATTTTTAACTAGTGATTCAAATTCTTTTGGAATTATTGTTTGACTTCCATAATTAAGAACCAACTTCGAGTAATTAACTGAAGATCTATTACTTAAAACAATTTTCTTTAAATTGAAATCAATATCCCTTACTTCTTCTTCTATAAAAGATACTTTTGCATTTTGTGCTAAAGATTTTATATCAATTAAACTCTCTTCTAAAGTGATTGATTTTGAAATCACCGATGGGAACATAGCCGAATAAACCAAATGAGAATCTCTAGATATAATTGAAACAGGAATTTCTGGCATTAATTTCGGAAACATTAACCATTTCTTTAATAAAGAAACATTTGAGTGTCCTCCTCCAATTAGTACCAGATGATTAAAAGTCATTTACATCACTATGAATGAAGAACATTTATTACCAATTGAAAAATCAAGATTAGGAGTGATTGGTGGAAGTGGATTTTATTCAATGGATCAAATAGAGTTCTTAAGAGAACTAGAAATCAATACTCCCTATGGTAAACCTTCTGATTCAATAAAAGTATATAATCTTGGGAACCTAGAGATAGCATTTATTCCTAGACATGGCAGAACACATAGTTTAAATCCTTCTGAAATCCCTTACAAAGCAAATATTTGGGCTCTAAGATCAATAGGAGTAAGATGGATTATTGCTCCATCAGCAGTTGGTTCATTACAAGAACAAATAAGGCCACTTGATATAGTGGTTCCAGATCAATTTATAGACCGGACAAAAAATAGACCTGCAACCTTCTTTAACGAGGGAGCTGTTGCTCACGTAACTATGGGAGATCCCTTCTGCACAAATTTATCCCGTATAATAAGTGAAATCGGAGAAAAAAATATTCCTGGCGGTAGACAATTGCATAGGGGGGGTACCTATCTAGCAATGGAAGGTCCAGCTTTCTCAACTAGAGCAGAATCTAATTTATATAGGAGTTGGGGATGTTCAATAATTGGAATGACGAACCACACAGAAGCAAGATTAGCTAAAGAAGCTGAAATAGCTTACTCCTCTTTATCTATGGTTACTGATTATGATTGCTGGCATCAAACTCATCAAGAAGTCTCTGTAGAGATGGTTTTGGATAATCTTAGATCAAATACTGAAGTGGCTAATAAAATAATATTTGAAGTAGCTAAATTAATTGAAAAAGAAAGACCAAAAAGTAAGTCTCATTTTTCATTAAAAGATGGAATGATAACCCAAAAAGAAAATATCCCAAGCTCCACAAAAGAGAAACTAAGGATATTTACTGATTCTTATTAGGCTTAATTGATAAAAGTGATTATCAGGTCAAGGTAAGAATTAGTTAGCCACCACCGCCAACGCCTTGGTATGAACCATAGAAGAATATTCCTAAAACGAAGATAACTGCAATTCCGCCTGCTGTAGCAACAAGCCATAGAGGAAGAGTGCCTTCAGTCCATCTTCTTTCCCATGCAACTGCCGGTCTACCGTCGGGAAGTCTATCTGGAATTCTTCCATCAGGTCCTTTTAATTTACTCATAGTTTTAATTTAATTGAAAAAGTAACTGGAAAATAAAATTCCCAATACAAAAACTGATAATAAGCCTAAATAAAGGCTTGTACGATTAAGTTCAACTGGAACTTTGTTAGGATTTTCGTTTACTTGCATGATTATTAAATTTATCGGGCTACAAATTGCATTGCAGCAATAGAACCCAAAAAGAATACTGATGGTATAGCTAAAGCATGAACTGCTAGCCAACGAACAGTAAATATAGGGTAAACGCGGACTTCCGCAGCCTGCATTGGAGCTTGAGAATTAGACATAATTATTTTGTTCTTAAATCAAGTTGAGACTTAGCATCAAATCTTTGTGTTACGACAGGAGCTTTTGATTCAGATGCTTGAAAATAACTATCCGGACGAGGTGTACCGAATGCGTCGTAAGCCAGACCTGTGTATACGAATAAGAAGCCTGCTATAAAAATAGCTGGTAATGTTACTGCATGAATAATCCAGTACCTAATACTGGTGATTATTTCAAAGAATGGGCGTTCACCCGTTGAACCTGCGGCCATAATCACAAATGTTTACCATATGATCTTACAGTGTAAAATCATAACTTCGCGAAGAAATTAACAGCTTGGTTACAGACAGTTGTTAAATTCATCCAAAATTAAGATTTTTTTTATTATTTTTCTTAAGTTATTACAGATTTAACCATTCCATTTGAGAATGTAACCACGCTCACCAAGTATGAATCCTTTCTGATCATCTAAAGATTCCTTATCAAGAAAAACTATTTTTATGTAGTTAGTAGGCAATGCAGAAGCAAGAGGATCTGAATTCCATGTTTCACCTTGATCTTGACTTACTATTAAAGTACCATTTCCACCGCCGGCCCATATATCACCATTTGGATCCCATCCCATGTCTAGATAATTGTAACCATTAAGAATAGGTATTATGGGCTTTGACCAACTTTCTAGATTATCAGAATCTTCATTAAATCTAATTTCCGCACCTCTTGAAAGCATCCATAAACTTCCTTCTGGATTAAAACCAATGCTTTGCACTCTCTTACTACTTGCTCTTTGGTGAGCAATCCAAGTATTGCTATCGCTATCAAGAGTGGAGAAGAAATTTCCAAGACTGCTTACGCTGACATAATCTCCACTAGATGTTCTTCTTAAATCTCTTATACCTCCCTGTTCCGAAGGGTCTGCTACTTTTGCCTCCCATGTTTCACCACTATTAGAAGTTTCATAAATAGCTGCAGAGGTTGTCGCCAATTGAGCAACTCCTTCATCAATAGTAGTAACTAAAAAAGGCTGGCCTGGTAACTTCCCAAGTGAAAGCCTAGTCCAATTTTTACCTTCATCAACAGTATGCATAACGAGAGAGGGTTGTCCTATTAACCAACCTTCAGAACCCTTGAAGTCAATATCTAGAAGGCGAAAGTTCTCTTCAGCAGAAATATCTAATGATCTTTTTTCCCATGTTTCACCACCATCAGTTGATTCCATAATCAACCTGTTTGAGCCTACTAAAAACCCATGATTATTATCTATGAAATCAACATCTAAAGCATTAGCCTGATCTTCAAACTGAATTGTTTTCCAAGGGCTGCTTTCATTCATCTTGACACCTGTGGATGAACAACTGCTTAAAACGAAGCAGAGAACTACAGATAAAAGAAGATTAGGAATACTGGTAAAAATTTTTTTCATTTAATTATATTAATGCAAAGAGTACAAAGAAAGGAACATAGCAGCAGCAAAAGCCAACCCTCCAAAAATCAATATATTTTTTTGTCCAGGAGGTAAACTATTAAATCCAAATCCATAAACTAAATTCTCTTCAAATCCACTAGGTTTTGCTCTGGATCCAATATCCTTATAAAAATTTTTACCAGCACGACAAACAGGGCAAGCGAAGGTATTCCCATCCAACTCTGAAAAAGGGGTATTTTTAGGAATGTTTAATTTTTTATTTCCTTCAGAGGGATCATAAATATATCCACAACTTCTACATTCGAATCTATTTTGTTCTAGATTAAGGACAGGTTGTTCAACATTTACTCCTGAGGGATTTTCGGAAAGTTTTTCTTTCTCAAAGTCTTCAACTATTTTGTTTTCCTCAGAAGCTGGTTGAATGTTTTCACTCACGGTTTATTATTATTCTTTAAGAACTTTAAAAGATTTTGCTTAATTAAGCGACTTTTATTCAAAATTAATTTTTTAAGATGTTTTTATTAACTGGTTATGAATACTTTTTAGGTTTTCTTCTAATTGCCGCAGCTGTTCCAGTATTAGCTCTAGTTACTAATTTCATCGTTGCCCCAAAAGGCAGAACAGGGGAAAGAAAACTTACATACGAATCTGGAATGGAGCCGATTGGAGGAGCATGGATTCAATTTAATATTCGTTATTACATGTTTGCCTTGGTTTTCGTTATATTTGATGTTGAGACAGTATTCCTTTATCCTTGGGCTGTAGCCTTCAATAGATTAGGCTTATTAGCTTTTATTGAGGCTTTAATATTCATTGCAATACTTGTTATTGCCTTGGCATACGCATGGAGAAAAGGTGCTTTAGAATGGAGTTAAAAAATTGAATCCACAATTATCACCAAAAGCAATAAGAGAAATTAGAGAAGGGACTTGCAACCCTCTTGGTGCACCCCAAGTAACTACAGATTTAAGCGAAAACATTATATTAACAAGCCTAGACGATCTTCATAATTGGGCCAGACTAAGCAGTCTATGGCCTCTCTTGTACGGAACTGCTTGTTGTTTTATAGAATTTGCCGCACTAATCGGATCTAGATTTGATTTTGATAGGTTTGGATTAGTACCTAGAAGTTCACCAAGACAAGCAGATTTGCTAATAGTTGCAGGAACAGTAACCATGAAGATGGCTCCAGCCCTAGTCAGACTTTATGAACAAATGCCTGAACCAAAATATGTTATTGCGATGGGTGCTTGCACAATAACGGGGGGGATGTTCAGCGCAGATTCTACAACTGCAGTAAGAGGTGTTGATAAATTGATTCCTGTTGATTTATACCTTCCAGGATGTCCACCAAGACCAGAAGCAATTTTTGATGCCGTAATCAAATTAAGAAAAAAAGTTGGTAACGAATCAATCTTAGAGCGAACAAAAACTGAACAAACCCACAGATACATAACATCTGATCATGAAATGAATCTTGTTTTCTCAGAAAATACGGGTGAATATCTTAACAAAACCTCAACTAAAATTATTCCTTCCTCCGAAAAAGAAATAATAAATGAATTACCTATGAATGAGGAAAAAGTTGAAATTATTAAAAACGAAGAGAATTAATGGAAAAAGACGATTTAACAGAATCATCCGATGATTCAATAAAAAAAGAAGGCTTTATAAGCAAAAATTTATCCAAAGATGGTATTCCAAATCAATCATTAGAAAATGATCATATAGGAATAGAAAATATTTCTGTGGAACCCAACAAACTATATGAAGCAGTTTCTGCTCTAAAAAATTATGGTTTCAACTATCTCCAATGTCAAGGTGGTTATGATGAGGGGCCAGGCAAAAATCTTGTTAGTTTTTACCATTTTATAACTGTAGATGACCTACAAAAATTAAAAGAAATTAAGGAAGTAAGATTAAAAGTTTTCTTAAAAAGAGATTCTGACCTTTCAATTCCTAGTTTATATGAAATTTTTAAAGGAAGCGATTGGCAAGAAAGAGAAACATTTGATATGTATGGAATTAATTTTATTGATCATCCAAATCCTAAGAGACTCTTAATGCCAGAAGATTGGAGGGGTTGGCCTTTGCGTAAAGACTACATTCAACCAGACTTTTATGAACTTCAAGATGCCTATTAATTTAATTTCTTTAGCTTGCGATATAAAAACATAACTGCTCGTGCGAGTCTTCTTGGATCATGTCTAAGAGTTGGAGTAATTCTTTTTGCGTATAAGGGTGCCTGCAAAACATAATAACCTTCAGATAATAATTTTTCTTTATTACATTGGACAGGTTCCGCCCCTCTACTTTCGTAGTAATCTACTAATGGA
Organism: uncultured Prochlorococcus sp.; assembly: GCA_902534685.1. Classification (GTDB taxonomy): domain Bacteria; phylum Cyanobacteriota; class Cyanobacteriia; order PCC-6307; family Cyanobiaceae; genus Prochlorococcus_A. Next base: position 12,343 of record CACAQP010000010.1, on the reverse strand, counting down.
GATTTTTCAAATTGATTCTGAGATAAGATGGCATTGAAAATTCGAGTATTAACTCCGAAATTTGATAATTGATTTTCTATTGATTTAATGTGCTGATAAACATCCAGTCCATCAGTTTCTCCAGGCTGAGTCATCAAATTACTAATATAAATTTTTGGAGCATTACTTTGTAATAAAGCGACTACTATCTCTGGTACAAGCAAGTTTGGCAATAAAGATGTATATAAACTTCCTGGTCCAAGAATAATCAAGTCGGCCTCTTTTATAGATTCAAGAGCACTTGGAAGAGCAGAAGGATTTTCTGGGAGGCAACCAATTCTTGAAATTAATTTTTTTGATTTACTGATATTGCTTTCTCCAAAAATCTTTTCGCCATCCTCTAATTCGGCCCATAACATAACATCAGTATTTGTTGCGGGTAAAACTTGACCTTGAACAGCTAAAACCTTACTAGATGCTTGTACAGCTTTTTCTAAACTACCTGTAATTGTTGTTAAAGCTGATAAGAAAAGATTTCCAAAACTATGACCTTCCAAACCACTACCCCCTGAAAATCTATATTGAAATAATCTAGTTAAAATAGGTTCTTCATTCGATAAGGCAGCTAAGCAATTTCTAATGTCTCCAGGAGGTTGTACACCTAGTTGTTTTCTAAGAATTCCACTACTTCCACCATCGTCAGATACAGTTACGATTGCTGTTATATTAGAACTGTAATTTTTCAAACCTTTTAATAAAGTAGATAAGCCTGTCCCTCCGCCAATTGCAACAATATTGGGTCCTCTATTTAATTTACTTTTAACCCGTAATGCATCAACTAAAAATGTACTTTTTTCTGGAACAAGAGCTTTTTGTATAGAATTAATACTTCTGTTTTGTCCAATTCCGATTAATAAAAGTCCAACAACAAAAATTAATGGCCCTAATAATGCAACAGGCAAAACGCTAGTTAAACTAGTCATAAGCCAAAAAAACACTTCAATAAGCCAATAGAGAGGTCTTAAATTTGTCCAAATTGCAAGTCCAAGTAATGAAGTCAAAAAACCTATTGCGGATGTAACCATCCATCTTTTTATTACCAGCCCTGGCAAAAGCCAACTCAAAATTCTCAAAATTTTGTTGAATAAAACTAAATTAGACCTTTTAAAGTATTTATAGTATTTCCTTACTCTTTTTTTACGCTTATACATCAAAAACCTCTTAAATTATTTTCGCAAGTTAAAACTAGATATATTATAAATTAAACTCTCGCATCCTTTTTTTATTTCTAAAAATAGGCATTATGTAATAAAAGATAGTTTTTTATATAGGTTTTGAAAAAATCAAAGCATGCAGTCGAAACAAAAAACCTCTCAATATGTTGGGGAAAACTTAATGTGCTTAATCAAATTAATTTAGAACTTATGGAAGGAGAGAAATTAGCAATTGTTGGCCCCTCAGGCTCAGGTAAATCAACTATTTTAAAAATATTAGCAGGTCTAATTTTACCTACCAAAGGAGAATTAAAGATTTTTGGAAAAATACAAAAATATTTGAGACTTGACCAAGATAATCCTCCTGATGTAAGACTAGTGTTTCAAAACCCAGCCTTATTGGGATCATTATCAATTGAAGAAAATGTAGGTTTTATTCTTAAAAGGAATAAAAACTTAACTAAAAAATTAATAAATGATATTGTGTCTGAATGTTTAGCAGAAGTGGGGTTGTTTAATGTTGAGAACAAACTTCCTAATGAATTAAGCGGAGGCATGCAAAAAAGAGTTAGTTTTGCGAGAGCTTTAATTGCTGATCAAACCCTTAATGTGAAGACTAAACCTTTATTACTCTTTGATGAGCCGACTGCAGGTCTTGATCCAATCGCTTCATCAAGAATTGAAGACTTAATTAATAAGACAATCGATAAAACCAAAGGATCATCTATTGTAGTTAGTCATGTTCTTAGTACTATAGAAAGGACTTCAGATAAAGTTTTAATGCTTTATGGAGGCAAATTTAGATGGGCAGGTTCTATTGATGAATTTAAAAAGAGTACTGATCCCTATGTATTTCAATTTAGGAATGGCAAACTTGATGGCCCAATGCAACCCAAAGACATTTAGAGACTATGCGTAGAAGCTTACGAGATTCAATAGTTGGATTTTCCTTATTGGGAGGAATTTTCATATTTACAATTTTTTCTTTTTGGCTGAGAGGGGTTAGGTTATCTGCAAAAAATTGGCACCTATTTGCTGAATTTAATAATGCAAGCGGTTTATCAAAAAAATCTCCTGTTACTTACAGAGGTATTTTAGTAGGATCAATAGAAGATATTTCGTTTACTAATGAATCAATCAAAGCAAAAATAGTTTTAAATAATCCTGAAATTATTCTTCCAAGGCCAGCATTTGCGAGAGTAGTAACTAACTCTTTCCTTGGAGGAGATGTACAAGTCGCTTTAGAAACTAGTGAAAGAACAATTCCTAAAAACATCGCAAAACCAACATCCGAGCAATGCGATACCAAATTAATTATTTGTCAAGGAGACACTATCACTGGGAAACAACTATCAAGTCTCTCAAATATAACTAACAAAATAAGTCAACTTTTAAAAGAATCGAATCAAGAAAACCTAATTGAAAATATCGTTAGCTCTATTGATCAATTTGATAGAACACAAGAAAACCTTGATGAATTAATTTATTTATCGAAAAAGGAAATACAACGAGTTGAACCCTTAATAAAAGAGATTACTGATGCTGCTAATCATTTGAATAATATTTTGTCTGTTATCGACGATGAAGAAACTCTTAATGATATTAAATTGACAATTAATGCTACAAGATCTATCTCCAAAAAAATAGATAACATGGGTGATGATTTTGAAAAATTAACACAAGATAAAGAATTAACTAAATCTATAAGAGATTTAACTATTGGACTTTCAAAATTCCTTAACGAAATTTATCCATAAACAATATTAAAATTCACTTATAGCATTCAAAGCCATAGCTGCTATTGCTTTATCTGTAGCTTTTGGCAGTTGAACATATTTCCCTTTTGCTGCGTCTGCTAATTCTTTCCCAAATCCGCTTGCAATGAATTTTCTCTCTGTATCAATTACTAAGAGTTTTATCCCAAGCATCGGATATTTTGCAGCGATATCAAGAACTTCTTGCTTTAAATTAACATTTTCATTATCTTTCTCTTCAACCTCACTTTGTCCTAAAGATATTCCTAATGGTACATTTCCTCTTCCATCAGTAATCCCTACAACAATAACCTGACCTATATCTCCTGTAGAAAGAGCATTTTTTGCTACTTTCGCTGATTGTGTTAGTCCATGAGCTAAAGGTGATCCACCTCCACAAGGCATAGTTTCTAGTCTTCTTTTTGCTGCAGTTATAGATCTTGTTGGAGGCAAAAGAACTTCGGCCTGATTACCTCTAAAGGGAATAAGTGCTACTTCATCTCTATTTTCATATGCCTCTGTTAAAAGTCGTATTACTGCACCTTTGGCACTTTGCATTCTATTAAGAGCCATAGAGCCACTAGCATCAACAAGAAAAATAACTAAAGCACCCGCTTTTTTTTGAAGAAGCTTAGCCCTAAAATCATTTTCTTCTATGATTATTGATTTATTAGGATTCCTCAATCTTCGTGATTTTTGATAAGGAGCCGCAGCTCGCAAAGTCGCATCTACAGCAATTCTTTTTACTTTACCTCTTGGAATTATAGGTTTCACATATCTTCCTCTACTATCGCTTAATATGACTGATCTACTTCCACTATTTCCGGCTTTGGCTTTGGCTGATGAAAAAAGCAATAAATCAGGATCAACCATACATGCCTCAGGATCTAATATGAATTCTTCTGGTATTTCGGGAGTAGATTCTTCTTCTCCATCAGAATTATCTTCTTCTTGTTCTTGGTCTTGCTCATTATCATTTTCATTGTTTTCAGGTTCAGACTCTTCATTGTTTGATTGAGGTGGAGGTGGGGGGCTCTGATCCTCTGGAGGTGGGGGTTGAATATCATCATCATCTTCCGGAGGAATTTGCATTGCTCGTGGGAGAATAACTAACCTAACTGCGACTTTTAGGTCTTCAGAATTTACATTTTCATCGCCTCGAAGAGCTGCATTAGCCTTTGCTACTTTTACTGCAAATAATTCTGACCTATGCCCTTCTACACCTCCTCTAAGAGCTTCATTAACTAAATAGGTTATTTGCTCTTTTGTTATCTTGACATCCTTTAACCATTGCCTTGCCAAAATTAATTGAGTGGATAAATTATCAGATTCTTCAGACCATTTTTCTGAAAATTTAATATTATTTTCTGCGTGCGACAAAACAGATTTTGTAATCTCAACTCTTTGAGCATTATCAATAGATTGATCTGCGGAAAGCACAATGGCAAAACGATCTAAAACATGATCTCTTAAAGCACCTTCTTCAGGATTATAAGTTGCTATTAAAAGTGATTTACAAGGATGAGAAAGGCTTAAACCATCTCTTTCAATATTATTTTTCTCTCTTCCTATAGCTTCAAGAATTAAATTTACAATGCTATCATCCAATAAATTTATATCGTCTACATAAAGAACACCTCTATGAGCCTCTGCTAAAATTCCTGGCTGAAAAACTTGTTCCCCCGTGCTTAATGAAGCAGCGACGTCAATTGATCCAACAAGCCTATCTTCAGTTATGCCAATGGGAACTTGAATAAATGGAGCCTCTCTTACTTTTTTTGGAATTTCTTCAATTTGATTCAAATAATCACTTCCAATTACCTCCTCTAACAATTTATTAGTACTAATGTCCCATTCTTCTGGTTTATCTGGATCTAGGTTCCTACCAATAGGTCTTAATGAAGTATTACTATTTCTCTTAGCTAGTTTTTCCAGTATTGCTTCATTATCTAATACTTCTACAGGAGGAAGTAAAGTATGCAAACCCCTGGCTAATACTGACTTACCAGTACCTCTTCCGCCAGCGATAATAACTCCTCCTAAACTGGGATCAACTGCTGCCAAAAGTAAAGATAGCTTTAATAAACTATGACCTGTAATTGCCGCCAAAGGGAAAGCTCTAAAAGAACTCTTTGACTGCATTAAATCTTTTATTTCTCCTTTTTCTTGTAACTCGGGGTCCAAAATCACTTTAAAAATGCCTGATATAGAATTTATCCAATAACTTTGTTTTTTGTAGTGGAATTATCAAATCTTAATATCAAAAATGGACTATGTATATCCCTAGGAGCAAATATTGATAGTAAATTCGGAAGCCCTCTTGAGTCACTATTAATTTGTAAACCAAAAGTAGAAGAAATTATAAATGAGTGGGGAGATAATTCCAATAAACAAAAAGAAGAGAAAAGAAAATTTCATGCAAACTTTTTTTGGTCTTCAATTTATGAGACATTACCTCATGGAGTTGAAAATGATCAGCCAAATTATTTAAATACTCTATTGCTTATAAAAAGTAATTATTTTCCAAAACCATCAAATAAAAAGGCGAAATTACTTTTAAAAGAGCTAAAAAATTTAGAGAGATTTTTCGGAAGAGAAAAGACGCCAAAGGGTAAGAAATGGCTATCTAGATGTCTCGATTTAGATATTCTTTGGTGGGAAGATTTGCATACTGTTGACGAGGAATTAACATTACCTCACCCTAGATTCATGAATCGGAATTTCGTTATTACACCATTATCTGAAATCTTAAGTAGAAGCCAAAAAATCAAAAAGTTTGATGACCCAAAATGGTCTATATAAATTATTTACAAAACCAAAAAATAACTGTTAGGCTGTTTTTATTTAAAAATTATGGGCAATAAAAACCTTATAAGAAGATCCATTTTTAAAGAAAAAATATCTGAGTTAAAGTCTAAAAAATTTAGTTTCGAAATAAATAGAATTGAGCTTCCAAATGGATATGAAAGTGAATATGGATACATTAAGCATCCTGGGGCAGCATTAGCCGTACCTATTACAAAAGACAATAAAGTTATTATTCTTCGGCAATATAGATTTGCTGTTTCAAGGTATTTATTAGAATTTCCAGCAGGTACATTAGAAATAGGTGAAACACCTATTAATTCAATTCAAAGAGAAATAAAAGAAGAGACTGGATTCAGTGCAAACAAATGGGATGAATTAGGAACTCTTGTCCCTGCTCCTGGTTATGCAGATGAAGAAATTTATTTATTTTTAGCTCGTGATTTAAACAAACTCAATTCCGAGGTTAAAGGAGATTTAGATGAAGATATAGAAGTATTAATTTTAGATCCAGACGAATTAGATAATCTTATTTCTAGTGGGGATGAAATTCTTGACGCAAAAACCGTTACGGCTTGGTTTAGAGCTAAACAATTTTTAGATAAATATGAATAAACCTAGAATACTTTTTTGGCATAGAAAGGATTTAAGAATATTTGATAATCAAGCTTTAATCAAAGCATTTTCATTATCAAATGCTATTACTTCAACTTATATATTTGATAAAAATTACTCACACGATTTCAATGCAAGTTCAAGAGCTTGGTTTCTAGGAAATTCACTACAAGAATTAGGAAATAATTGGAAAAAAATGGGTAGTAGATTAGTTATGGAAGAAGGAGATCCGGTATCAATAATTCCTCAATTAGCAAAGAAAATAGATGCTAAATTTGTTTTTTGGAATAGATCAATTGAACCTTATGAGATTAATCGCGATTTACAAATAAAAAAAAATTTAAAAGATCAAAATATTGAAGTTATTGAAACTTGGGATCATTTATTAGTAGAACCTTTAAAAATATTTTCAGGGAATAACAATCCTTATTCAGTTTATGGACCTTTTTATAAAAACCTTAAATCAAAAATGAATTTATTGGGTTCATATGAACAAGATAAAGTTGGTTTCCAGTTTAAAGATATAGATAATAAACTCAAAGATGAGACAATAAATCTATCTGACTCGGTTCTTGAGAAATTTATAAAAAATATAAAATTTTCTGGTTCTAATATTTGTCCATGTAGACCTGGAGAGAATGCTGCAGAAACATTATTAGAAAACTTCATTAACGAAAAAAAAATATTTTCTTATAATTCTGCACGAGATTTTCCTTCCCATAATGGGACATCTTTTCTAAGTGCATCTCTCAGATTCGGCACCATCAGCATTAGAAAAGTTTGGAACGCCACATTAAATTTAAATTCAGATTTTGCAAATCAAGGAAACTACCTATCAATTGAAACTTGGCAAAAAGAACTTGTTTGGCGTGAATTTTATCAACATTGCTTATTCCATTTCCCAGAGCTAGAGAAAGGTCCATATAGAAAAAAATGGGATCACTTTCCATGGCAAAACAATAATAAATGGTTTCAGCATTGGAGCAACGGAGAAACCGGAGTACCTATAGTTGATGCTGCAATGCGTCAACTAAATAGTACTGGCTGGATGCATAACAGATGTCGCATGATAGTGGCTTCATTTCTGGTAAAAGATCTTATATGCAATTGGCAAATGGGCGAGAAAAAATTTATGGAGACTTTGGTTGATGGAGACTTGGCTGCAAATAATGGGGGATGGCAGTGGAGCGCCAGTAGCGGTATGGATCCAAAACCACTTAGAATTTTTAATCCATATACCCAAGCAAAAAAATTTGATCCTATTTGCGAATATATAAAATATTGGATTCCTGAATTATCTAAAGTGTCAAATGCAGAATTATTAAATGGGGAGATATCTAATTTAGAAAAAAATAATTATTCAAGCCCTATCGTCAATCACAACATACAACAAAGATTATTTAAATCACTTTACGCTGAAATTTGAATTTCCTCTATACAATTCTTTAAAACTTTATTTAAATTTTCTGCTACATAAACTTGCTCTTCATAAGAAATTTCAGGAAACATTGGAAGACTAAGAACTTCTGTACAAATTCTCTCTGTATTAATGAGTTTTGTTCTAGAAAAATTTTTACTTTTGTAAGCTATTTGCGCGTGTATTGGAATTGGATAATAAATAATTGAATTAATACCTTTTTCAAAAAGTTGTTGTTTTACCAAATTCCTTAAGGAATAGTATTTTTTGCAATCAGTATCAAATAAATTTGAAAAATCTTTATTTAATAAATATTTATCGTTTCTTAATCTAATAACAAATTGATTCCAAGAATGAGAAATTGAATCAGAGCTAATATTTGGAAAACTAATAAATGGATTTTTTTCTAATAAATCGAGGTAATTATTTGCAATTTTTTTGCGATTATTAATCCACTTAGAAATATATTTAATTTTAATGTTTAATATGGCAGCTTGAATGGTATCAAGTCTGCTGTTATATCCAATTTGGTTATGATGGTATCTTGTTGGGCTGCCATGAACAGCCAGTTCTCTAATTTTTTTTGCAATCTTATGATCTGAAGTTGTTACTGCTCCACCATCTCCTGCTGCGCCTAAATTTTTAGTAGGGAAAAAGCTAAAACAGCCTATATCACCGATACTACCAACTTTGGAATTTTTCCACATTGTGCATGTTGCCTGAGCACAATCTTCGATTACTTTTAAGTCATATTTCTTGGCCAAAGATTTTATTAAGGTCATATTCACTGCATTACCAAATAGATGGACTGGCATAATTGCCTTGGTATTAGAATTTATTTCTTGTTCTATTAGTTCAGTATTAATGAGATAAGTTTCTGGATCTATATCTACCAAAACAGGACTAGCACCAACTGCACTAATAGCCTCTGCAGTTGCAAAAAAGCTAAAAGATGAGGTAATAACTTCATCACCCACACCAATATCTAATGCGCGCAAGGCTAATACTAAAGCATCAGTTCCACTATTACATCCAATAGTATTTTCAACACCAATCAGATTTGAAAAACTTTCCTCAAATTTGGCAATTTCTTTTCCTCCAATATACTGGCCCCCTTTTAAAACTTTAGAAACCTCACTCTCAATTTCTGAGCCAATTTCGTGGTACTGCCTATTTAAAGTAAATGGAGGTATCTGCATAGTAAATATATTAACCCTAAACCATATTTCTATGGGTAAAAAAAATTTTTAATTCATTAAAACCAACTTGGTTCTTCGCCAGGAGTCCATTTTATATTGCAACCTAAAGAAGGCATCTGATTGGAAGGATAAGAATTACCTTGATTCAAATCTTTTACAGCAGAGCGTAAATCTTTCCCAGATAGAGGGATATTATTACCTGGTCTACTATCGTCTAATTGGCCATGATAATACAATAAAAAATCACCATCTCCTTGATTTGAAAAAAGATAAAAATCTGGGGTGCAAGCCGCCTTTAATTCCTTAGCAAAATTTTGATTTTCATCATATAGATAAGGAAAACTCCATCCCTGTGTTTGTGCTTGTAATCTCAAATTTTTAGGAGAATCGGAAGGATGAGTGAAAATATCATTACTAGAAATTGCAACTATTTGAACTGTATTTTCAATTTTTTTACTTAAGGTGAAAATTTGATTCTCAATGTATTTAACAAATGGGCAATGGGCACAAATAAACATTAAAAGTAAATGCCGATTATCTAGATTATGAGAATTAAAATATTCATTTTTTGAAGAATTAGCATTTAACATTTCGAATTTCGGTAATTGAAAACCTAATTCCAAAACCATAGAATTTGTTCTTACCATGTTTAAGTTAAAAATTCTTCGATATTTGAAAATTATTGTATATTTTGCTGTAATCCGTAAAGATAGGTACTTCTATATAGGAGAATAATAGAAATAATAAACAAAATGCTTCTAAATCTAACTGGAAAAAAAATTCTTGTTACGGGAATTGCCAACAATCGTTCAATAGCATGGGGTATCGCTCAACAACTTTCAAAAGCTGGCGCAGAACTTGGAATTACATATTTGCCTGATGATAAGGGAAGATTCGAGTCTAAAGTAAGAGAACTAACTGAACCTTTAAACCCATCATTATTTTTGCCTCTTGATGTTCAAAATCCAGCTCAAATTGAAGAAATCTTTAAAAATATAAAAGACAATTGGGGGCAAATTGACGGATTAGTTCACTGCCTAGCATTTGCAGGGCGCGATGAATTGATTGGAGATTATAGTGCTACCACTTCAGAGGGTTTTGATAGGGCTCTTAATATTAGTGCGTATTCATTAGCACCTTTATGTAAAGCAGCAAAACCACTTTTTAGTGATGGTGCTGGAGTTGTCTCATTAACTTATTTAGGTTCAGAAAGAGCCATTCCTAACTATAACGTGATGGGAGTTGCTAAAGCAGCTTTAGAAGCTTCAGTCAGATATCTTTCCGCAGAACTTGGTCCCGAAAAACAAGTCAGAGTTAACGCAATAAGTGCTGGGCCTATAAGAACACTTGCGAGTTCTGCTATAGGTGGCATTTTAGATATGATTCACAATGTTGAAGAAAAGGCTCCTTTACGCAGAACAGTCACTCAAACAGAAGTAGGTAATACAGCTGCTTTTTTATTAAGTGATCTCTCTAGCGGCATTTCAGGCCAAACAATTTATGTTGATGCGGGTTACTGCATTAATGGAATGTAAACTAAGTTTTTTGCATAAAAATGTCACCTCTAAGGCAATCTGAAATTAAAAGAAAAACGAATGAAACAGATATTTCTGTATTTATAAACTTAGATGGAAATGGAATTTCTGAGATTGATACCGGGATACCATTCTTAGATCATATGCTTCATCAAATATCCAGTCATGGTTTGTTCGATTTAAAAATAAAAGCAATTGGAGATACCCATATTGATGATCATCACACAAATGAAGATGTAGGAATTGCATTAGGCAAAGCATTTTCAAAAGCCTTGGGAGAAAGAAAAGGAATAAGCAGATTTGGACATTTCTTTGCCCCATTAGATGAAGCATTAGTTCAAGTCACTTTAGACTGCTCTGGCAGACCGCATCTATCTTATAATCTTCAATTAAAAGCTCCTAGAATAGGAAATTATGATACTGAACTAGTAAGAGAGTTTTTTATTGCCTTTGTTAATAACAGCGGTATTACTCTGCATATTAATCAAATACGAGGCAGTAATTCACATCACATAGTTGAGGCGTGCTTTAAATCTTTTTCAAGAGCAATGAGAATGGCTACCGAAATAGATCCAAGAAGATCTGATTCAATTCCAAGCAGTAAAGGAATGCTTGAAAATCAATAAAATAGGAATTTTTTCGAATCAGCCACAATTCAGTGGATTTTTGGCGAAGATAGATAAAGTGATTACTTTGTTGTGACTAATTTACAAGATAAAAAAATTGATAAATTTAAAATTTTTAATAAAGAAGATTGGTCAAGTGCTTATCAAAATGTAGAAAAGGAGTTAACTAAAGAGCCTCTAACAATTAGCAAAGGTAATAATATTAAAAATTTAAATGGAACACTATTAAGAAATGGACCAGGAATATTAGAGAGAGGTGGACAATGGGTTCATCATCCATTTGATGGTGATGGAATGATAACATCCATAAAATTCGAAAATGGTCAGCCATTCTTAACAAATAGATTTGTTAAAACTAAAGGATATTTAGAAGAAGAAAAAATAGATAAATTTATTTATAGAGGTGTTTTTGGAACACAAAAAAAAGGAGGAATTTTAAATAATGTATTAGATCTAAAATTCAAGAATATCGCTAATACACATGTAATTAAATTAGGAGATGAAATTCTCGCATTATGGGAAGCAGCAGGCCCACATGCAATGGATCCTGATAGTCTTGACACTATTGGTTTAACAACATTAAAAGGTGTACTAAAGCCTAACGAAGCATTCAGTGCTCATCCCAAAACGGACCTAAACTCAAATGCATCTTCTGAACTTTTAGTCACTTTTGGAGTACAAACGGGGCCAAAAAGTACCATTAGATTAATGGAATTTGATAATGCTGGTACAAATTCTGGAGAGCTCATTTTTGACAGAAAAGATACCTTTGATGGCTTTGCATTCCTTCATGATTTCGCAATTACAACTAATTGGGCAATATTTTTACAGAATGCTATTGATTTCAATCCTCTTCCATTTGTAATGGGTCAAAGAGGAGCAGCACAATGTCTAAAGTCAAATCCAAATAAAAAGGCAAAGTTTTTTATCATCCCCAGAGAAAGTGGATTATTTAGAGGACAGCCTCCTTTAACAATAGATGCTCCAGAAGGATTCGTTTTTCATCATGTAAATGCATTTGAAAAAGATTCCAAAATCGTATTAGAAAGTATTTTTTATGATGATTTCCCATCAGTTGGTCCAGACGAGAATTTTAGGGATATTGACTTTGATAAATATCCAGAAGGAAAACTGAAAAGATCAATTATCGATCTAAAGACAAAAACTTGTGAACTTGAAACTTTCAGTGAACAATGTTG
>CACAQP010000009.1 GCA_902534685.1 uncultured Prochlorococcus sp. | reverse complement strand
CTTTTTGAAATAATAAAGGGTCCTGATTTTCCCACTGGTGGTCAAATATTAAGTAGAGATGGTATAAGAGAAACTTTCAAAACAGGAAGGGGTTCAATAACTATGAGAGGTGTAGCAAATATTGAGCAAATTAAATCCATTGGTAGGGCAGAGAAAGATGCAGTAATAATTACAGAGCTTCCGTTTCAAACTAATAAAGCTGCATTGATCGAAAGAATTGCAGACTTAGTTAATGAAAAAAAACTAGAAGGTATTTCTGATATTAGAGATGAAAGTGATCGAGATGGAATGAGAATTGTTATTGAACTAAAAAGAGATGCCTACCCACAAGTAGTTCTAAATAATTTGTTTAAGTTAACCCCTCTTCAAAATAACTTTAGTGCAAATATTCTAGCCTTAGTGAAAGGAGAGCCTACCACACTTTCACTAAGGAAAATGTTAGATGTTTTTTTAGACTTCAGAGTGGAGACAATAAGGAGAAGAACAGGATTTTTATTAAAAAAGGCGGAAGAAAGAGATCATATCGTAAAAGGTCTTTTATTAGCATTGGGGGCTATGGATGAAATTATCAATCTAATTAGATCAGCAAAAGATACAGTTTCAGCAAGAGAAAAATTACAAACTGATCATGAGTTATCTTCCACACAGGCAGATGCAATCCTACAGATGCAATTAAGAAGATTAACAGCCTTAGAAGCAGATAAAATTAAAGGGGAACATGATGAATTAACCAGTAAAATTAACGAATATCAGCAAATATTGAATAGTAAAGAAAGAATTTTTGAAATTATTCTTGAAGAACTTAATAAAATCGACGAGAGATTTTCCTCTCCAAGAAAAACAGAAATACTCGATTTAGGCGGTGGTCTAGATGATATTGATCTTATCGCTAATGACAGATCAGTAGTTTTATTAACTGAAGCAGGTTATTTAAAAAGAATGCCTATTAATGAATTCGAATCTACAAGCCGTGGGTCAAGAGGTAAAGCTGGAACAAAGACACAAGGAGATGATGAAGTGAAATTATTTATAAGCTGTAACGATCATGATACTCTTTTGCTTTTTAGTGATAGAGGAGTATCTTATGCTCTTCCAGCATATAGAGTTCCCATGAGTAGCAGAACGGCCAAAGGTACACCATCTGTTCAACTTCTACCAATACCAAGAGAAGAAAAGATTACTTCACTTGTCGCAGTAGATTCTTTTGATAACGATTGTTATCTATTGATGCTAACTAAGGCTGGATTTATAAAAAGAACTTCACTTTCTGCTTTCTCAAAAATCAGATCAAATGGATTAATAGCTATAAATCTTGAGGATGGAGACGCTTTGACTTGGGTTAGATTATCAAAAGAAGGCGATAGTGTTTTGATTGGATCAAGAACAGGAATGGCGATTCATTTCAGATTAGATTTTAATGAATTAAGGCCACTTGGTAGGACGGCAAGAGGGGTTAAATCAATGAACTTGAGAGAAGGAGACAATCTAGTCTCTATGGATGTTTTAACATCTAACTTGGTTGATCAATTAGCTAAAATTGACGCTCTCACAGAAGATCTTGATGATAATGTTGAGGAAAACTTTTCAGAGGGTCCATGGGTATTAATAGCCAGTTCATTTGGACTAGGGAAGAGAGTACCTGTAGCTCAGTTTAGATTACAAAAAAGAGCAGGCATGGGTTTGAGAGCAATAAAATTTAGAATTAAAGATGACCAACTAGTTTGTTTAAAGGTACTTGGCGAGGGAGAAGAATTACTACTTGTGACCGAAAAAGGAGTAATAGTAAGAACAAACGCAGATAAAATCTCTCAGCAATCTAGGGCAGCTACAGGAGTAAAATTACAAAGATTAGATGACGGTGATCATTTATCTGAAGTGGTATTGGTACCTCATGAACAAATAGAGGGGAAAGACCAACTTAGCTCAGTTGAACAAAATTAAAAGCCTTATGGTTAGCTAAATAATATGGAAATACTTGATATTTTAATTTTAGGTTCAGGTCCTGCAGCATTATGTTTAGCTTCAGAATTAGCCAAACAGGATCTAAATATTAAGGGAATATCAACAAAATCTCCAAATGAAAAATGGGAGAATACCTATGGTATCTGGGCATCTGAATTAGAAGAATTAGGATTAGAGTCTTTGTTATCTCATAGGTGGTGTGAAACAGTTAGTTTTTTTGGAGATGGGGAAAATATAAAAGGGGATACTCCGACAAAACACAACTATGATTATGGTTTGATAAATCAAGGAGCTTTTCAAAATGAGCTTTTAAAAAAATGTAAAGGGATTGAATGGTTGAATGAAACAGCAAAAGACATTAAAGAAAAAAATAAACTATCTGAGGTAATTTGTTTTTCAGGTCTCAAATTAAAGGCGAGATTAGTTATTGACGCAAGTGGTCATAAAAGTAATTTTGTAAAAAGACCAGTTCAAAATGAAATCGCTCAACAAGCTGCTTATGGAATTGTAGGTAAATTTACTTCACCCCCTGTTAATAAAGAACAATTTGTTCTAATGGATTTTCGTCCAAATCATTTAAACAATGAAGAAAAGTTATCATCTCCTTCCTTTCTTTATGCAATGGATCTTGGTAACGAGACTTTTTTTGTTGAAGAAACTTCATTGGCTAGTTATCCTGCATTATCTCAAGAAAATCTTAAAAAAAGACTTTATAAAAGACTTAATAGTAAGGGTGTTGAGGTAAGTGAAATTTTTCATGAAGAGAATTGCCTTTTCCCTATGAATTTACCCCTCCCATTTAAAAAACAATTTGTTCTTGGTTTTGGTGGATCTGCAAGTATGGTTCATCCTGCATCAGGATACATGGTTGGATCTTTATTAAGAAGGGCTCCACTCCTTGCACAAAAATTAGCAATCTTTTTAAAAGAACCTAATCTAAGTTCTCTTGAACTCGCTACAAAAGGCTGGGAAGTCCTATGGCCTTATGAGTTGACACAAAGGCATAAACTTTACCAATACGGTCTAAGAAGATTGATGAGTTTTGACGAAAGTAGATTAAGAAGCTTTTTCTCAAATTTCTTTAGATTATCAACCAATGAATGGGTAGGTTTTCTTACTAATACACTTCCACTTCCAAAACTAATTTACGTGATGAGTAAGATGTTTATAAATTCACCTCTAAAAGTAAAATTAGGAATGCTCAAGTTAAATTAGTATTTTTATTTTCGCCAATCATCAACATTAATATTTGGGAAGACTTTATCCTCTTCCTCAATATCTTCAAGAAATTTTAAATTAATATTGGAATGATTTCTAATCATTTCAACCAATTTCCAGAACCTGAATAAGTGCCTTTCTATTCTCTCTTTTGCGAGCTCAGTTGTGGTTCCAGCTCTTAGAATAAAACTCCAATCTGAAGACTCAGAAAGAAGTAGTTCCCTCGCAGCTTGATTGAGGAGTCTTTGAGATAAATCATTATTAAAATTTTCCAAGCACAAATCTATAAATGTTGAACCTGCCTTTGTGATTTCTGGAACGATCCATGCATTTGCATCATTAATCCAGTAATTATGGTAACCACCTTGCCCCCAGCTTGATGGCGATGGATCACAAATCTGTAGATTTGGTTTTTGCATTAAGAATTCTTTTAAATTTATAAGCTTAATTGAATATTTACTAGAGTTCTTTAGTATATTTTCAATAAAAAAAGGTCCTTCATACCACCAATGACCAAATAACTCTGCATCAAATGGAGCTACCAATAAAGGCTTAAAGGAAGAGGATAATGTCAATTTTTCTAATTGTTTGGATCTCGCTAGGAGGTAGGCATCAGCATGTTCTGCCGCCTTATTTTTGGCTTCATTTTCAAGGTAAAACTCTTTTTCCCCTAAAGAAATGTTTTCATCTGTAATCTTATGAAACTTTAAACCCAAAGGTCTTTTTGTTGAAATGCCCTTCTTTTGGAGCTTTAAGAGAGGTAATTCCCAACCCAAATCTTTATGAAATTCCCTATACACCTTGTCGCCAGGGAACCCATCTTTAGCAGACCAAACGGGCAAGGTTGACTCGCTATCTCTACCGAAAAATGCCACTCCTTTTTTTGAACATATTGGAGCATATACACCATACCTAGGCCTTGGTGTTGAGTTTAAAATCCCGTGTCCGTCTAAGATTGTATATCTAATTCCAGAATTAAATAGCAGTTCATCTAAACCCTCATAATATGCGCATTCAGGTAACCAAATACCACAGGGCTTTGTTTTAAAAATATTTTCATGGCTCCTAATAGCTGTATTGATTTGTCCTTTTACAGTTTCAGGGTTCTCCCTTAATATTGGCAGATATCCATGAGTAGCAGCACAAGTAAGAATATCCAAATTTCCAGAGTTATTTAAAACCCTAAACTTCTCGATTAAATTTCCAGAACAATTTTGCCAGTATGAGTATTTATCATTAAGATTATTGAATAAAAAAGCAGATGCATTTTTTTCTTCTAGTGGCATTTCGTTTAGGAAATCGTTCCTTGTTTTAATCCAGCTTGGGAAAGTCTCTTGAATTGTTTTATTATTTAGAAGTGATAATAATGTTGGGGACAAACTAATAGTAAGTTTTGTATTTTCAGGGTTTTCATTTTTGGAAGATTCTATCGATTGAAGTAGTGGTATATAACATTCCAGAATCGCCTGAAATAACCAATCCTCTTCTAAAGAGTTTTTTTCATTTTTCCTGACATAAGGTAGATGAGCATGTAAAACTATCGCTAACTGACCTAAAACATTTTTTTGAGGGTATCGCCCATTCATACTTTTTATAATTTATGCCTGAAATTCTATAAAAATCAAAATTAACCTAAAAAAAAGGGAGCTTTGATCATAAAAGGATACTTTAAAAATTTAAGTATTTTATTTTTTTTTTCAGAATTTTAACCAATTTTATTTAAGTTATAAAGTTTCAGCAAATTATTATTGAACTAAATCTAGTCAAATTTTTTTAATTAGCTTAATATAAGTTTAGTTTATTCCTTCTGATGTCAAAAGATCCTGGAAGAATTTTGATATTTGATACAACTCTTAGAGATGGAGAGCAATCTCCTGGTGCCAGTTTAAATCTCGAAGAAAAACTTGCTATTGCCCATCAATTAGCAAGATTAGGAGTAGATGTTATTGAAGCTGGATTCCCTTTCGCAAGTCCAGGAGATTTTAAAGCTGTTAATAAAATCGCTCATTCAGTCGGGAAAGAAAATGGCCCTGTAATATGCGGTTTAGCTAGAGCGTCTAAAGGAGATATAAAAGCATGTTACGAAGCAGTAAGTCCAGCCCCAAAAAAAAGAATACATACTTTTATTGCAACAAGTGATATTCATCTTAAACATAAACTTAAAAAATCCAGAAAAGATGTTCTTCAAATAGTTCCAGAAATGGTTAATTATGCAAAATCATTAGTAGATGATATTGAGTTTTCTTGTGAAGATGCCTCAAGGAGTGATCCTGACTTTTTATACGAAGTGATTCAACTAGCAATTTCTGCAGGAGCGACAACAATAAATATCCCTGATACTGTTGGATTTACAACTCCTAGTGAATTTGGCAAACTAATTGCCGATATAAATAAAAATGTTCCAAATATTGATGAAGCAGTAATCTCGGTTCATGGTCATAATGATTTAGGGTTAGCAGTAGCCAATTTTCTAGAGGCAGTAAAAAATGGCGCCAGACAACTAGAATGTACAATTAATGGAATTGGTGAAAGAGCCGGTAATGCCTCTCTAGAAGAATTAGTAATGGCACTACACGTTAGGAAGAGTTTTTTTAATAGTTTTTTCAAAAGAAATCCAGATTCACCAACTCCTCTTACGGCTATAAGAACAGAAGAAATAACAAAAACCTCTAGACTTGTTTCCAACCTAACTGGAATGACAGTACAACCGAATAAAGCGATTGTGGGAGCCAACGCTTTTGCACATGAGTCAGGCATTCATCAAGATGGGGTTTTAAAAAATAGACTAACTTATGAAATTATCGAAGCAAAAACTGTTGGGTTGAGTGATAACAAAATATCTTTGGGGAAACTTAGTGGAAGAAGTGCAGTAAGAGCAAGATTAGAAGAGATGGGATATGACTTGAGCCGAGAAGATTTAAATGATGCTTTTGCTCGTTTCAAGGATTTAGCTGATCGGAAAAGAGAAATTACTGATAGAGATTTAGAAGCAATCGTTAGTGAACAAGTGCAGCTCCCAGAAGCCAAATTTCAATTAAGTCTTGTACAAGTAAGTTGCGGTAACGCATCTAAACCTACTGCCACTATTTCGCTTCTAAACACAGAAGATAATACCGAGGATACTGCTGTATCAATAGGGACTGGACCCGTTGATGCTGTATGCGAAGCTTTAAATAAATTGGCTAAAGTTCCTAATGAATTAATTGAATTTTCTGTTAAGTCCGTAACGGAAGGAATCGATGCTTTGGGCGAAGTAACAATAAGAATAAGAAGGGATAATAAAATATATTCTGGTCATTCTGCTGATACGGATGTTGTAGTTGCTGCAGCGAATGCTTATGTTAATGCTTTAAATAGGCTTGTCTTTTCTGAGAAAAAAAATTCAATTCACCCACAATTTGATAATTTAGAAAATTCTTCTAACGCATTTTTATCTAATCACCCAAATTAAATTATTTCTTGGGAATATTATTAAGTAGCATAAAAAAATGTCTCTTAATACTGTAGATTAATCTAATAGTTAAAGCAGTAAATAATGAGAGAAAGGTTACTAGGATATTGGGCACTGTCATGGGTTGGGTTAATCAGCAATATAATTGCACTACCAATAATCGCAATAATAATTAGTTTTGGGCCTCCACTAAAAGTTGCGAATATAACTCTTGCCATAAGTCTTGGTTGGCCTGCTGCAATAGTTGGGATAGTTTCTTCAGCAGCTCTCTTAGCAGAGAGAAAATGGGGAGTAACTTTAACTCTTGTATCTCTATCAATGGTAATTTCTGGGATGGGTCCTTATTCAGTGGTGAGACTCATAACTCTTAAAGACATTTTTGGAATTGGTGGGTTTACTCTTTTAACAACATTAATAAGTACATTAGCTCTTGTATATTGGTGTAATCCAAAACATCGAAGAAGTATTAGGCTATAAAATGAAAATTAAGAAAAAGTATTATTCTTACTAGTTGGATACTGAATTCTTCTATGTCTAATTCTTTTCCAAACATTTAAGAATGCCCTCTTTATGAGGAAAATTTCTCCCTTAGATAAATTACTATCATCTAATTGCCCATCTTTTTGACGAGAATAAATAATATTAGATATTATTTCTAAAGCTTCTTTATCAGATGCATTAATATTCATAGCTCTTAGTGCTGCTTCACATCCATCTGCAAGCATTAAAATAGCTGTTTCTTTTGACTGAGGAATAGGGCCTTTGTATCTAAAATTATATTCATTAATGACAAGATTTTTTTCTTTAGCTTTTTGAAAAAAATATCCCATTTTTAGGGTTCCTTGATGTTCAGGGATGAAATTAGCTATTAGTTTAGGAAGTCTATTTTTTCTTGCAAATTTCAATCCTTCATCAACGTGTGCCTGTAATACTTCTGCACTTTTAATCGGATCATCTAATTCGTCATGCGGATTTTTTGAACCATCCTGATTTTCTATAAACCAATTAGGTGCGTGTAATTTACCAACATCATGATATAACGCTCCAGTTTTAATTAGATCAATATCACCACCAATCATTCTTGTTGCTTCTTCTGCTAAACCGCATATAAGTAAGGTATGTTCAAAAGTACCAGGAGCTTCAAGAGACAATCTTCTAATTAGAGGTTTCTCCTTATCAGCTAATTCGAGTAATCTTGCTTTAGTTAATAATCCGAATATTGATTCAAAAATAGGAATAAATAAAATAGTAAAAAGCATTACTATTGCCAATAACAAGGAATCAGAAAATATATCGCCATTAAATAAAACAAAATCTTGTTTATTAATTAGAGATATTTTATCTTTACCTATCAATATCCATTGACTCAAGAACGAACCTATGGGGACACAAATTGATAGTTGAAGTAACTGAGCTCTACTTCTTATTCTTCCTCCAAGTAGAGATACTACTGAAGCACAAACTAATAAAATAAAAAATAAATTATTATTAATAGCAACTGTAGGGTCTGGCCAACTAAAGCTTGCTATTGATACCCAAGCTAAAGCTGTTATGCTTCCCATTCCTTGAGATATTATTAATGCCGGTGGAATAATCATAGATAATGGACTTATGGTTGGAGCCAAGGCTAATTTCGTAGCTTGCACTGCTAAGAGAAGAGTCATGATCAAGAAGATTTGTCCTGAAGAAATAGTGGGATTCTGTTTTTTTGAAACTAATATTAAAATTCCGGAACTAATTAGTATTTCAGTAAAGGTTAAAAGCCAAGAAAGAATATCTGCGATATTTAGAGGGGAGATAAGAAGTAGTTTATAAGAAGAAATTATTGAAATTAAAATGCATACTAAAAAAATTATGAGATTATCTATTCTTGAAATTTTAATTGGTTGTTTTATTGGAACTTGACTTCGTCTCCACAGATAAAACAATTTCTTTAAAGTAGTTGTGATGTTTTGCACAGAATATAAATAAATCTATTTGAATAATTTAAAATTATAGGCATGCTAGATGTAAAAAGAAAAGTTTTTCTAAATGTCATTAAAATTAGATGGTAAAAAATTGTCTCTTGAAATTGAAAAAAGATTAAATGACTATATCTCCAGTAATAAAAAAATCGCAAAAAGAGCTCCTGGTTTAGCTGTAATAAGAATAGGTGAAGACCCTGCGAGTGGAGTTTACGTTAATAACAAGGAAAAAGCATGTTCAAGGATTGGAATAAAGAGCTTTATCTTTCATCTAAAAGATTGTGTAGAGCAAAAAGAAGTTGAACATTTAATAATCAAACTTAATTCAGATAAGGATATTGATGGAATGTTGCTACAACTTCCCATCCCAAAGAAGTTTGATGAGCAAAAACTGATCAGCCATATTGATCCAAGTAAAGATGTAGATGGATTAAACGAGATAAACATCGGCAAATTAGTGAAAAATGAGCCTGCTATGAGATCATGCACACCAGCAGGAATTATTAATTTATTAAGATCCCAAAATATTACAATTGAAGGTAAGAAAATTGTTGTTATTGGTAGAAGTTTGCTTGTTGGAAAACCCCTGTCGCTTATGTTGTTAAATCTAAATGGCACCGTGACAATGACTCATTCAAAAACATTAAATTTGAATAAAGTCTGTAGAGAAGCCGACATTTTAATTGCGGCTGCAGGAAAACCCAATCTTGTAGATTCGAGTTTTGTGAAAGAAGGAGCTGTAATTATTGATGTTGGAATACATAGATTAAAAAGTTCCGATAAAAATCAAACTAGATTATGTGGCGATGTATTATTAGAAGATGTCATTTCTAAAGTATTTGCTTACACACCTGTACCAGGAGGTGTTGGACCAATGACAGTAACAATGTTACTTGTAAATACTATTTTTAGCTGGCAAAAACAATTTGGTTTATCATCAACTCTTGATGATCTTTTGCCATAAACTCAAAGATGAAAAAATTTCTACTAAAGGTATACAATGACTGAAGTTATAAATAGTATTTCTGATTTTGAAAAATATCTTAAAAAGACAAAAAAAGTTGTAGAGGAAGCACTTGATATTTCCTTGGGCCCTGAGAATCCAGAAATATTACGAGAATCAATGAGATATTCCCTTTTAGCTGGTGGGAAAAGAATACGTCCAATTTTATGTTTAGCATCTTGCTCATTAGCTGGAGGAGAACCCTCTCTGGCTGTTCCTACTGCAGTAGCTATAGAAATGATCCATACAATGTCCTTGATTCATGATGATTTGCCCGCTATGGATAATGATGACTTGAGAAGAGGAAGGCCGACTAATCATAAAGTGTATGGAGATGCAATAGCTATTCTTGCTGGAGATGCTTTATTAACAAGGGCCTTTGAAATGGTCTCTTTAAGAAGCCCTGGAGTCGATCCAAATAGATTATTAAATGTAGTTGGGGAATTATCCCTAGTTTCAGGTGCACCAGGTTTAGTCGGGGGACAAGTTGTTGATTTGGAATGCGAAGGGAAAGAAGTTGACCTTGAAACTCTCGAATATATTCATCTTCATAAGACTGGGGCTTTATTAAAGGCATGCGTAAGAACAGGCGCGATGATCGCAGGCGCTGACGAAAAACTATTACAAGCTCTCACAACATATGCAGAGGGAATTGGTTTAGCTTTCCAAATAATAGATGATATTCTTGATTTAACTTCCAGCAGTGAAAAGCTTGGTAAAACTGCCGGCAAAGATCTCTTAGCTGACAAAACTACTTACCCTAAATTACTTGGGATGGAGGAGTCAAAGAAAAGAGCAGTTGATTTAGTTGAAAAAGCAAAAAAAGCAATTGAACCCTGGGGTACAGATGCGAAGTATTTAATATCGTTAGCCGACTTTATTACAAATAGAGACAGATAATTAGTTTTGATTTATGTCTGAGTTTTTTTCCTTTTTTAATAATTCAGTTCTTTTTTGGAGCTTATTATCCTGTTTACTAGCTCAATTTTTCAAAATTGTATTTAATTTCTTTTCTACTGGAGATATAAAATTTGGCATTATGTTCGAAACCGGTGGTATGCCTTCAAGTCATTCTGCCTTAATAACAGGAGCTTCATCTGGTATAGGTTATGAATTGGGATTTGATAGCTCAATATTCGCATTATCAGTTGCTGTAGCACTAATAGTTATGTATGACGCTAGTGGTGTTCGAAAATCAGCTGGGCTTCAAGCTGCAGAAATCAATAAACTATCAAAAAAACTAGACCCTCAATCTGAATTACTTTTGAAAGAAACTCTTGGCCACACAAAAATTGAGGTCATGGTGGGAAGTTTTTTAGGACCATTAATCACTTTGCCTGGAATGTTTTTTTTAGGTTCTCCTCTCAAAATACTTGATTCAATAATAAACTAATAATCCTCTAAAAAAGTAATTTGGGTAGCATCTATAAAGTTTTTTGCGACTTCCGGAGAACTTGGCAAATGTAAGTGAATCCAACTTGCATGTAATTTTTCATCAAAAAAGCCTTCATTTTTGTACTCAGTATTCCAAGATTTAATTTTCCATGGGGAAGAAAGTTTCTTATGATGCTCAGCTTTTCTTAAATCAATTTCAGATAAATTATTTTCTATTTCCCAATAATGAAATTCATGTCCTCTAATTAATTGATTTTGTTTGATGATCGGAGTATCTTTTAAACCCTTAATGTATCTATAACCTACTGAAAGTTTACTTTTTTTTGATCTAAAAGGCAGGATACCAGTCATTTTATGATTATTACCATTTTCATCTTTTATAAAGTCTCCTAAAATCATCATCCCTCCGCACTCTGCATATATAAATCCATTTTTGCGGAATTTCCTCAAAGAATTTAAGCTCTTCATGGATTTGCTTATATGATCAGCATACTTTTCAGGGAAGCCTCCAGGAATAATTAAAGAAGAAGCCTCATTAGGTATTTCTTCGTCATCATAAATACTCCATGAAATCAATGGTATGCCTATTTCACTGAAAAACTCCTTAGTTTCAGGGTATTGAAAATGAAAGATTTTATCTTCTGCAATTGCGATAGGTTTACTTTTGTCTATTTTAAAATCTTTAAAACTGACAGAATTAAATATTTTCTTTTTAGGAGATTTCAAGAATTTAATAAGGGAAAATACATCAAGATTTCTTTCAGCGAAATTTGCATAATATTCAACATCAATTTCTTTATCATTATCCAGTGGAGATATCAACCCTAAATTAGCTTTGTTTAGAGTAATTTTTGAATCAGATGGTAAAAAACCAAGAATTTCGATATCTTCATTTTTAAAAACTTCTTTAATTAATTTTTTATGTCTTTCTGAATTAACGTTGTTAAATATAATTCCTGAAATTGACAATTCATTATCGAAATCTCTAAAACCACGAATAGTAGCTAAAAGAGAAGATACTTGACCTCTAGCATTAACAATAAAAATTACTGGTGCATTTAGAAGTTTAGAGATATTTGCCGTGCTGGAATAGGTTGTTGACCCTAATCCATCAAATAGACCCATTGCTCCCTCAATTAATGAAAAGTCATATTTCAAAGCATGTTTAAAAAAACTTTCTTGGACCCATTCCTCACCACTTAAAAAAATATCTAAATTCCTACAAATAGGTTGGCCAATTGAACTAAGTTGTTGTTGATCAAGATAATCAGGGCCAACCTTGAAAGTTTGTACCTTAATACCTTTTGAGAACGCCCAACAAGATATCAAAAGCGATAATGTAGTTTTCCCACTATCAGTTGAAGGCGAAGATATTACACAAGGCATTTATTAGTTATTAAAACCATTAAATATTTGAAGCGCTATTTTAATAGAATTTTCAAAAAGCGGACTTGTATTACCTCTACTACTTCCCAATAATTTACTTACATCATACTCTGATGTAGAAAAAGAATTTGGAACAACTTGTTCTATTAATTCCATATTAGCCATTCCTCCTGCTTCAAGCCTCATACATTCTACTGATTCACAGCCAAGTATTACGCAAGTGTTATTTTTTTGAACCTCACTAATTTTTGAAATCAACCTCAATCCTATAACTTGTCCTGAATGAATACTTGGATTACCCAAAGATAAGGGATTAATTGATGCAAAAATTATTTCGCCATTACTTCTTTGAAATTCTATTTTTGTTAATTCTGCATCCCTTACAACTCCTAAAAAAGACCAACCAAGTTTATCGCTAATCCATGAAATCAAAAACAAAGCTTGAACCATATGATCTCCTGCGATATCAATATCAATATCGGTAATATGATCTAAGATTGGTCTCCTTGAAGGCGGATCAAAAATCATTGCTAATGATTCCCTCCAATTTTTCAACCTAACCCAATTCAAATCATTAATAGCTTTATTTGAATTATTTAATTGATCTAAAACTTTTAAACATCTTTTAGGCGATCCAAGCGCAGTATCAATTATTAACCTTAGACCATGATTAGTAAAATATTCGAAGATTTTATGCGATTCATCTAAGCTTCCATTCCACCACAACCATGAAGGTAATTCATCAATAGATAATTCATCAATTATTTTTAATCCTTTATTGGATATCGAGGCTGAGTCCCCCCTAATGACTACTAAATCCCCACATATAGGTTGCATAGCTGGAGTATCACTTAAAGGACAGTAAGCGGACACAAAAGTTTTGATATCTGAGTATTTATTTATTGTTGGCGCTAGAGTTATTAATCTTCTTGGATTCAATGTACTTATTGATGATTCAAAAAATTGTCCTCTAAAGTCTTCAAATTCTTTATTAGATAAATTTTCCTTCAACAAATTCAATAATTCTTCACTATTCAGGGAAGTAGTGATTGGAAGTCCTTGATCTAATATAAATTTTTTAGCAACTTCAATTATTTCGGGACTTAAATTTCCAGTAATTGGTCCACTTACTAATCCTTTTTGAACTAAACATTGTTCTAGCCAAGCAGGTTGCCAGACAATTAAAGTAAAGGTATTAGCTCCACTATTATCTTTATCTTCTGAAATCCATAATTTATTAAGGTAATTAGGAATTTCTTGATAAGGCAGCTCTAAAGGGGTTTGAAGTGTTAGTTGAGGTTTCATTTTTAGGGTCTACGCCAGAAAATATTATCTTTTGAAATTAATTGATCAGACTCAGGAGGTCCCCAAGTCATAGATTCATAGTTATAAATAGGTAACTTCCAAGGAGAATTGTCCATCAATTCTATTAATGGGGTATAAAGTTTCCAGGCTGCCTCTACTTCATCACTTCTAGTAAATAAGGTTGGGTCAGAAAGCATTGCATCAGCTAATAATCTTACATAGCCTTCATCTGAGGGTTCTCCGAATGATTCATCATAAGAAAATTCCATCTCAACTTGTCTTGATTTCATCCCAGAACCAGGAGATTTTACTTCAAATTTGAAAGTAGCACCTTCATTTGGCTGAATTCTAAGAATAAGTTGATTTGGGGCAGGATTTATTATTGTTGATTCAAATAAATGAACAGGAACGTCTTTAAAAGTCAAGACTATTTCTCCAAGCCTTTTAGGTAGTCTTTTTCCTGTTCTTAAATAAAAAGGAACCCCTTGCCAACGCCAGTTATCAACGAAAACTTTTGTCGCAATATAAGTTTCTGTAGTGCTATTAGTATGCACACCATCTTCCTGTCTATATCCTCTGAGTTGATTTGAGATATTTCCCCCCACTCCATATTGACCTCTAATGCAACAATTCCACGGTTCATTTTCGTCAGCAAGTTTTGAAGCTTGAAGGACCTTAGCTTTTTCATTTCTTATTGCTTCTGGTTCAAACTTTCCGGGAGGTTCCATAGCAGTAACAGCAAGCATTTGAGTCATATGATTTTGAAGCATATCCCTTAAAGCACCAGAGCTTTCGTAATAACCTGCTCTATCTTCAACACCCACTGTTTCAGATGAAGTAATTTGAACACTTGATATATAATTTCTGTTCCAGATTGGTTCAAAAATAGTGTTAGCAAACCTCAAAACAAGAATATTTTGAACTGTCTCTTTACCTAAATAGTGATCAATCCTATAAATCTGACTTTCTTCAGCGCAACTTTGAACGATCTTATTTAATTTTTTTGCACTTAAATAATCTCTTCCAAAAGGTTTTTCAATCACTAAACGACTTTTCTTTGGGTCATCTAAAAGGCCAGCTACTTTAAGAGCTTTACATCCACTTGCATAGAAATTCGGAGATACTGATAAATAAAATGTTCTATTACCATGAGTAGCTTGTGTTTTATCAATTTCATTTAATCTTTTAGAAAGCCTTAAGACATGATCACTTTGTTGTAAGTCAACTGGTTCATAGAAAAGATAATTAGAAAATTGTTCCCAATCCCTTTCTTTACCAGATATTTGATTGGATAGCTTTACTTTCATTTTTTCTCTAAACTCATTATCAGTCCAAGGTCTTCTAGCGCAACCAACTATTCCAAATTCACTAGGAATTCTTCTTTGCAAATAGAGCTCAAATAAAGCCGGTATTAATTTTCTATGAGTAAGGTCTCCACTTGCACCAAATATTACTAAGCATTGTGGAGGTATGACTCTTTCCTGCCGTAAACCTAATCTTAGAGGATTACTTAAAGTTGAAGGCATATTTTTAGTATTCTTTTTTTAAAATCCTCTTTTTTTCTAAGATTAGCTACGTATTGTGTCTAAACCAAAAAGTATTTAATAGGTGAAAATTCATATAAATATCAAAGAATTAGTAAGTTTCTACGTGCCATCTTCCTGCTTTTTTTAGTTGTGGTCTTAATTCTGACCAGTTCAAGCCTTTTTCTTCTGCTGCATTTGTCATTGCTTCATCTATTCCAGGCTCCATTCCCTTTAAACCACAAAGATATATATGCGTCTTTTCATTTTCAATCATATTGAAAAGTTCATTGGCTGATTCTAAAACTCTATCTTGAATGTACATTCTTCCTCCTTTTGTATTTTGCTGCTCTCGACTAATAGCTTTGGTATATTTAAAATTGTCTGGATAATCAGAGAGGTATCTTTGAAGATCTTCTTCGTATAACAAATTAGCTGATTTTGGAGCACCCATAAATAACCAAGCCTTACCCTTGAAATTCCATTTATTTTTTTCTTTTTCAGTTGGTTCGAACATTCTTCTTAGATAAGCCCTCATTGGAGCTATTCCAGTTCCAGTAGCCAACATAACAATGTTTGCATCCTCTTCATCAGGGAGAAGCATTTCTTTACCTACAGGACCTGTTATTTTTACTTTATCTCCAGGCTTAATATCGCATAAATAAGTGGAACAAACACCATTTATAGTTTCACCGTCTTTTTCATACTGAAGCTGTCTAACACAAAGAGAAACTGTATTACCATTAAAATCATCGCCGTGTCTAGTACTAGCTATTGAGTAAAGTCTTAATTTATGAGGCTTTCCATTAGCATCTTCCCCTGCAGGCATTATGCCGATACTTTGGCCCTCAACATAATTTAAAAATGGATCACTATCTTTGAGGTCAAAAGTAATGTGATTTACTCTTCCAATAGCTCCTTCTTTAAGAAGACTGTAGTTTTCAATTACTGTGCCTTCATAAGGTGTCTTCGGTCTATATATATTTACTGGGACATCAGCATGTTTTTTCTTGATCACTGTATTAGATACTGCCTTTGCATCAGGAGTAGGCTTAGGGATTGATTTTTGCTCAACAGGTTTAACTGGAGATTTTTTTGGTTCTATATCTTGCGGGAAGCTTGAGGCTCTTTTACTAAAAAATTTTTGAATAAAAGAAAAAATTCCAATAACCACTGGTATATGAGCTAAGCCACCTACGATAACTGTTGATTGTGAATACATTTTTTAGTTTTCTTTATATAAAAGATTATCAATATGTAGTTTAATTTGTTGTGATTTTACAAAAATGGTTACGTTTTGAGATCGGAATAATTTAATGAAATTGTTTTTATTTTTCAGCATTAGCTGTTTTTATCAGTATAGTTACACAGAAATAATTTTTTATCTTATTAAAAAATTCATTTATGAATAATCCTCCAGAATCAGTAAATCATTCTGAAAACAATGATTTCAGTACAATTGAGCAGACAATGGAAAAACTTTCTGGAGGAACAAGAAGACTTGCAGCTCAACTTACAACTTCTGCAAGTTTTGATTCTTTGTGGGATGTTTTGACAGATTATGATCGACTAAATCTCTATATCCCAAATCTATTATCAAGCAAAAAAATATTTCAAAAGGACAATAATGTTCACCTCAAACAAGTTGGGGCACAAGATTTCCTTGGCATGAAATTTTCTGCTGAAGTAACAATCGACTTATTTGAAGATAAGGAGCTTGGCCTCTTAAAATTTAGCTTGATAAAAGGAGATTTCAGGAAGTTTGAAGGTAGCTGGAAAATACAAACTATTAAAGACACTTCAAAAAATTCATTGATTTACGAGCTTACTGTTCAAGGTTGTCAATGGATGCCTATAGGAATGATAGAGAAAAGACTTAAAAAAGATCTTTCAGAGAATTTGATAGCTGTCGATAGACAAGCAAAATCCTCAAGAAGATAGTTATAAATTTAAAGTTGATAGCCCCAAGGGGATTCGAACCCCTGTCGCCTCCGTGAAAGGGAGGTGTCCTAGGCCTCTAGACGATGGGGCCAGGAAATTAGCATTTCAGCTTATTAAAAATTAAGAGTAAGGCTAGCCTTTCGTCAAGTATTGTTGCTCTTTATTTTGTCCTTGCCACACAGGAACGGTGAAATGGAAGCAAGAACCAACTCCTATTTCAGAGACAACCCATATTCTACCTCCATGGACTTGAACTATTCTTCTGCATACAGATAACCCAATTCCAAATCCTGAAGTTCCTTCAGAAGTCTGTGGGAGCCTTACTCTATCAAGGAAAATCCTTTTTTGTTCACTCAAAGGGATTCCTGCACCCTTGTCACAAATTGTTATTTCTACCCATTGATTTGTCTTGTGAATCATTGTAATTTTTATATCTCCAGAATCTTTAGAAAATTTAATAGCATTTTCAATTAAATTTAAAAATACTTGTCTCATTCTTCTTTGATCTGCAAATACACTTGGCAAATCAGATGGAATATCAGTATCAATTTCAATATTCCTTAATCTCCAGAATTTTTCTAATTCAAGTATTACTTCAGCACTGATGTTTCCTAAGTCAATTTTCTGAGGATTAAATAATGCTTCCCATTTGGTTGTTCCAACTTCTAAGAGATCCTGAGATAAAAGTTCAATCTCCTCAAGACGTCTTTTTATAACTTCTTGCAATTTTGAAATGTCAATTTGTCCAAGTTTTTGACTTTGCACAGCCAAAGTAGCAGCAGTTAATGGGGTTCTTAATTCATGAGCGACCATTCTTAATAATCTTTCCTGAGATTCTATTCTTTTTGTTAATGTCTCATTCTCTTGTCTTAAAACAAGAAGTTCGTCCTCCAGAAGAAATTCTTTTTGAGTTCTAATTGAATCAATTTTGGATGGTTGCAAATTAATTCCTAGATTTTTTGTTAGACCTTCCTGTGTCCATCTTGGCAACCATTTTTGCAACTGAGAGAAAATATTACTTCCAGCAAATATTTGCTTTGGAGCAGGAGAAACCTTTATAAGAGCTGGAATAGCAACTAATCTATGTAATTCAAGCAGTTCTGGTTGTTCTGTAGGCTCAGAAATCTGAAGAGATATCTCAAATTCACAATCATCTGATTCTAAATAAGCAATCAGAGATTTAATATCAGCGCTAGAAAGTTGATTTCTAGATGCTACAAGTATTAATTTTAGCTCTTTTTTATCATTCAAATGTTTTGCCCTGAAGTGTTGAAAAGCTGTTAATCCTTATAAACACCTTAAGATATTTATTTTTATTCTACAAATAAGCTATGTAATATATAGGGATAATTTATAAATGATTGTTATTAATCAAAAGAAAAACCTAAATTTTGGCGATAATAATTCTCCAGAAATTAGTTTAAATAGTAATTTAAAAAGATGGTTTTCGAGAAATATTGGTTTGTGGAAATCTAATAGAACATATTTTCTTAATGAAGGACAAAAAACTTACAATTTATGTATGAATATAAATATTCAAGCTCTTGAGAATAAATCTGAGTGGGAATCGCACTATAAATTCACTTGGTACCCAGAAAAAAAATATAATTTCTTTGAAGAAAATCCCCATTATAAAGAGAGTGGTGAAATGCGTGCTTTTCTAAAGGGACACCAACTTATGAGGGAGAAATTTTATTTAAATAATGACGAAGGAATTTCAAATATTAAGCAAGTAGATGAACACGAAATGATTTTTGAATCCTCTTATGAAGATTGGTATATTTTAGAGCATACGAGATTAGTTGATTTAGATAATTACAGATTCAGGGTTATATATTCATGGAAAAAAGATAAACTTGAAATAGTAGAGAATCATCACGAAATAAAAATTATTAAGTAACAACTTTTTATCAATTAATTTATAAAGTAAAATGTTATCTTTATTAATAAATGTTGATAATTAATGAGCCTTAATTTTTTTTTTAAAAGAATATTTAAATTTCTTGGGATAAGCCTCATCCTTCCTCTTATAATTTTTGAGATTAATAAATTAAATAACCAAATTAAAGCAGAAAAAAAACTTCTTGCTGCTTCTGAAAAAGATCTTTTCTTATATCGACAAATGGGCGCTTCGTATCTTTGTATAGCTTCAAAAGCTGAAGTAGATTTTACAAAGGGGCTTGGCATTGCAAGTGCTACTTTCGCAAATGTAATAATTGGAAAGCATGGTGGGGCTATTAAAGAACTTGGGGATGAAAAACTTGACGAAAAAAAATTATATAACGCAGGTACATTTCAAATTGTTGGAAGTGCATTAAATATTTGTCCTGAGAGCGTTCCAAATAACATAAAAAAGGATTATGAAAAAAGGGTTAAGGAACTTTTAAAGAAAAACAAAAAATAATTTTAATTTTTACCTGAACATTGAGCTAACAGAACTTTCCTCGTGAATTCTCCAGATAGCTTCACCCAGCATATTTGCTACAGATAGTACTTTTAACTGTTGAAAATTATCTTTAACAATTACTGGTATGCTATTTGTCACAATAACTTGTTCAAATAAATCCTTAACACTTAATCTTTCATGAGAAGGTGGAGAAAATACAGCATGTGAAGCACACGCAAATATTCTATTGGCTCCTTCTTTTTTTAATAAATTAGCACCAGAACAAATTGTGCCGCCTGTATCGATCATATCGTCAATAAGAATAGCAGTTTTACCTTTAACTTCACCAATAACAGTTAAACTTTCAGCTATATTATGAGCCGACCTTCTTTTATCAATTATCGCCAAAGGAGCATCGTTCATTAATTTTGCAAATGCTCTCGCTCTCGCTACACCTCCTACATCAGGAGAGACTACTACTACTTCCTCTAAATTTAAAGATTCTAAATAATCAATTAATACTGGTGAACCGTAAATATGATCGCATGGTATATCAAAATAACCTTGAATTTGAGCCGAATGCAGATCCATAGCAAGCACTCTATCAACTCCTGATTTCTCTAGTAAATTAGCCGTAAGTTTTGCAGTAATAGACTCTCTTCCAGAAGTCTTTCTATCTGCCCTTGCATATCCAAAATAAGGGATTACAGCGGTAATTTGTCTAGCAGAAGCTCTCTTGCAGGCATCAACCATAATCATTAGTTCCATTAAACTATCGTTTACAGGAGCGCATGTAGGTTGTATTAGAAATACATCGCAACCTCTGATAGATTGTTGTATCTGAACATAAAGTTCTCCATCAGCAAATCTTTTTGATATTAAAGGTACATTTTTTATCCCTAAGTATGATGCAATTTCTTCAGCTAATTTAGGATTCGTTGTTCCACTAACTAGCCTTAATCTACTATTAGTTAGATTAAAATTGGATTCTTTATTTTGCACTGCCGTGATAAAACTAGTCACGAAATTAGTACTATTAACTATATACTCATCGTAGTCGTTTATGTAAATTTCGCAAAAGATAATAACTTTATCTTTTTAAAAGTCGAATCAATAAATAAAATATTGTGAATTGAAAATCAGAATTTATATTTATCCAGTCTAAGAAAACCAGAAATATTATTTGTCAATAAAAAAAAATTGTATATGGTTAAATTTAGAAGATCAAAATACTTTAATTGAAAAAAATCAAAATATAATAAATAGATGACAATAGAATCAGTTCTAGCAGAAAAATCATTAGGCGTACTTATGCATCCCTCATGTATTCCTGGAGGTAAAGTATGTGGAACTTTTGGCAAAGGAGCAAAAGAGTGGATAAAACAACTTAATAAGCATGGGATTGAATACTGGCAATTTTTACCTCTTACACCTACTGATTCTACAGGGTCACCTTATAGTTCCCCATCTAGCTTTGCTTTAAACCCTTGGTTTTTGGATATGGATGATTTAATCGAGAAAGGTTTTATCTTTATTTCAAATAAAGAAGAATTAGGACCAACATATCAGAATAAGAATCATTTTGATTTTGATGATGCGGATGATTTAACAAAAAAATTAGGTTACCTGCTTTTGCAAGGTTGGAGTTCACAATCTGAAGAGAGAAAACTTGATTTTTATAAATGGATTAGTGAAAATTTTTGGGTTCATGATTATGCATTATTTGTTGTTATAAGAGAGGAATTTAATATGTTGCCTTGGTGGAAATGGCCTAAAGAATTTAAAATAAAAAATAATAATTTTTTAAAATCATGGATTAAGGAAAGAAGTGAAGAGATACTTATAAAAAAATTAATGCAGTGGCATTTAGATATGCAATGGAGAGCTGTTAAAAAATTTGCAGAATTATATAATATCAAGTTAATTGGAGATTTACCCTTTTATGTCTCTAGGGACAGCGCGGACGTATGGAGTAATAAATCACTATTCTCAATTTTTAAAAATGGAGCTTTAATCTTCCAAAGTGGTGTCCCACCAGATTATTTTTCATCTACAGGACAATTATGGGGAACCCCAACTTACTTTTGGTCAAAACATAAGAGAACTAATTTCGATTGGTGGAGGAAGAGATTTAAAAGGCAATTTGAACTTGTAGACTTGTTGAGGTTAGATCATTTCAGGGGATTAGCAGGTTACTGGAGAGTTAAAGGCAATTCTAAAACAGCAATTCGTGGCAAATGGATAACATCTCCTGGAAAAATATTACTTAATAAACTCAAAAATGATTTAGGGACTAACTATCTACCAATTATCGCGGAGGATCTTGGTGTAATAACACCTGATGTAGAAAAATTAAGGAAAAATTTTGAACTGCCAGGCATGAAAATATTACAGTTCGCATTTGATGGGAACGAAAATAACCCATATTTACCTAAAAACATTGAAGGAGAAAATTGGGCTGTTTATACAGGTACTCATGACAACAATACTTCCGTCTCATGGTGGAACTCTTTAGATAATGACTCCAAAAGAAGAATAAAAGATGAGTATAAATTTTCAGAAAAACCTTCATTGAGTCTAATAAAAATAGGCATGGAAACAAATGCGAATCTATTTATCGCTCCAATCCAAGATATATTATCTCTAGATGACTCAAGTAGATTGAATACACCTGGCACTATTAAAAACAATTGGAAATGGAAGTTAAATCGCCCTTTAGAAGAAATAGAAGATGACATTAGAATATTTAGTGAGCTAGGAAATAGGTTTGGGAGGATCAGAAAATAGGCGATTATTAAATTTTATTTATCAATGATTTTATTTTCAATATTTTGAATTTCTATAATATTTACATTCAAAATAAAGTATCGCTTTAATATAAAAATGGTTAGAACTAATATAAAAAAATATAAAAGACTCCCCTGCCAAGTATTTATAAGATCAAATTTGCTAAAAAGAAAATCCTTTTTTTCTTTCTTAAAAGTTTTTCTTTCTTTGATAACTAATTTTACTAATATATTTTTTTCTAGTACTAAACACTCCTCCAGCTTAATTAATATAGATCTAATAAAGGGATACTTTGGTCTAAAATTTTTATTATTGTTTTCAATAGAATTTATTGTTTGTTCAGGAATTTTTGAAATCAGTGACAATTCTTGGATTGTTAGATTTTGTTGAATTCTCGATTCTTTAACTAACTTCGCAATTTCTATATATTGATCAACAACTTCTTGATCCGAGACTTTATTATTTTCAGGTTTTTTTTTAAATAAAAAATTATTTTTTAAAATATTCATTCCATATTCCCAAATTTATTAATTCTTTGAGTAATCAAATTTTTGAAATAACTACTTTATTTAATTTTAATCAATTAAAAATCATAAGTAAATTTATTAGTTAAAAATGCAAAACTAAACTGGGGAAATAATTTTTTGAACTGCACTCCTTGCAATATTTAGAGGACTAAAGGTATCTCTTATTAAACTTAAAAGTTTTTTTGCATCAGTTAATTCTAACTTGTCATCTTTGATAAGACTTAATAGAAGATTTTTACGAACTTCAGAACCTTTTTTAGTAACAAATAACTTTAGTCCCGCATTAGCAACTGGTATGAGATCTGAATTAATATTTTCGGAATCTTTAAATAAAATATTTAATAAGCTTTCAACTTTTTCTATTTGAATTCGACCTTGAGTATCAAAAACAACTTCTAAAAGTATTTCTAAAATCTCTTCAGAATTATCGGTAAGTAATTTTTTTGCTATATAAGGATATGCTATTTTTAAAATTTTAAATTCAGGATCTAGTCTTAGTGCTAAACCTTCTTGACTAACCACTGCCCTTATTATTAATGCAAATCTACTAGGAACTCTAAATGGATAGGAATACATTAATTTTGAGAATTTATCAGTGACATTTTTAAGATTAAAATTTCCAACTTGAGCATCAAAAGATCCTCCTAGAACTTCTTTTAATGGTCCAACAATTTCTTCAAGGGGTTGATCTTTGGTTAAAAAACCTAATTTCTGGAAATCTTTTGCAAGAAGATAATATTCTTCATTTATTATGTGAACAATTGCCTTAATAAGGGTAAGTCTATCTGAGTTTGTAATTGTATCCATCATTCCGAAATCTACATAAGCCAAATTCCCACAATCTGCATTTCCTCCTTTTAGAGCAAACATATTTCCAGGGTGGGGATCTGCATGAAAATATCCATATTCAAATAATTGCTGTAGACCACTAATTACACAAGTTTTTATAAAAGAAGAGGGTATTAAGTTGTTTTGCTCCAATAAAGCACGATCTCTTAACTTAACACCATCAATCCATGATGTTGTGATAATCCTTTTGGATGAAAACTGTTTTTCCAAATTAGGAATAAAAACATTAGGGTTTTCTTTGAATAAATTTGCAAACTTCAGAGCATTTGCAGCCTCTTTTTCGTAGTCAATTTCATCAAAAAGTGCCTTACCAAATTCATCTATTATTTCTCCAATCCCAACCCCAATATTTAGAGGTAAAAATGGTGAAAAGAAAGTTGCGAAAAATCGTAATATTACAACATCCCTTCTTATGATGAAGTACAAATTTGGCCTCTGGACTTTTACAGCTAAATAGGTATTATTTTTTATTTTCGCTTTATAAACTTGGCCTAAACTTGCAGAAGCAATAGGAACATCTGGGAATTCCTCAAATAGCTTATCTACAGGAGCTCCAAGTTCCTCTTGAATAATTTTTAAGGCAATTTTATGATCAAATGCTGGGAGATTATCCTGTAAGTTTGTAAGTTCTGTAAGCCAATCTTGTCTAACAAGATCTGGCCTAGTTGAAAGTGCCTGGCCTAATTTTATAAAACATGGGCCTAAATCTGTTATTACATCAAAAAGATATTTCGAGAGATTTTTTTGTACATTTTTGTTTTTATTGTTACCTTGAAAAAGTATTCTTAAAAATAGAAAAATTAAAGTTAAAAGGATGTATAAAACCCTTGGAATAAAAATCCATGGTCTCAACATCAACCAAAATAAATCACTTTTTGCTGAATATTCCGTATAAGATCTTGTCATTAAAATTAAAAATTATCAAAAAAGAATTCCATTTAATCCATTCTATATGTGTCAATAATACTTTATGAGCATTTCATCTTTTCTCACTAAAAAGTTTTTAAAGTCACTTTTCTTTCCCGCTCATAACAGAGGAGCAGCTCTGCCAAAGAAATTAGTAAAATTATTAAAAAATCCTCCTGGATATTGGGACTTACCGGAACTACCAGAAATAGGTTCACCATTATCTCAAAGTGGACTAATTGCTAAATCTCAAATTGAATTATCCGAAAAATTTAGAGCGAAAAGATGTTTTTTTGGAGTTAATGGTGCTTCTGGATTAATTCAATCAGGGATAATTGCAATGGCTAATCCAGGAGAAACTATCCTTATGCCTAGAAATGTTCATGTGAGTGTTATAAAAACCTGTGCCATGCAGAACATACTCCCAATATTCTTTGACCTAGAATTTTCAGCCGAAACTGGTCATTACAAACCATTGACAACAATCTGGTTGGAAAATGTTTTTAAAAAATTAAACTTTAATGAGTCTAAAATTGTTGGGGTAATTCTCGTAAGTCCTTCTTATCATGGATATGCTGGAGATTTAAAGCCTTTAATAAATCTTTGTCATCAAAAAAATTTACCGGTTTTAGTTGATGAAGCCCATGGCTC
This sequence comes from uncultured Prochlorococcus sp., assembly GCA_902534685.1. Lineage (GTDB taxonomy): Bacteria > Cyanobacteriota > Cyanobacteriia > PCC-6307 > Cyanobiaceae > Prochlorococcus_A. The sequence goes on along the minus strand of CACAQP010000009.1, from coordinate 6,829 downwards.
CTATTTCCTTTTTTGTGAAAACCTTAATTTACCAAAATCAGCTTTATCATCAAACGCGGATTTAGTCGTTCAATCATTGCATAAATCGCTAAATGGTTTAACTCAGACGGCCATACTCTGGTACCAAGGGGATCTAGTAAATGAACATAATTTAATCAAGAGTATTAATTTGTTGCAAACTACTAGTCCAAGTTCCTTATTACTTTCTTCTTGTGAAGAATCTATTAAAGACTGGATTAACAAAAAAAGTTTATCCATTTATCAAAAAAGAATTTTAGAGGCAAAAAGTATCCAAAAAAAATTAATCCAAAAGAACATTCCTCTCGTTGAAACACAAGACCCTTTAAAAATTGTAGTAAATACCTCTAAAGCTGGTATTGATGGTTTTACTGCCGATAAATTTTTTTATAGAAATGGACTTATTGCTGAATTACCAGAAATGATGACTCTCACTTTTTGCTTAGGATTTGCAAATCAAAAAGATTTTCCTAATTTATTTCAAAAGTTATGGGATCAATTACTATTAGATTCTAAAAAATCAAAAAGTTTAGAAGTAATCCAATCCCCCTTTAAATTAGTTCAATCACCCGAAATTGATATTGGAATTGCTTGGAGAAGTAAGACTAGGAGTATTCCTTTCTCACAATCATTAAATAAAATATCTGGAGATATTATTTGTCCTTATCCTCCTGGAATACCTCTACTGGTTCCTGGAGAAAAAATTGATATTGATAGGTTTAATTGGATAAATAATCAAAGTTTATACAACAAAGATTTGGTAAATTTTAGTGTAAGAGTTTTATAAACTTAGAAATTTGATATGAGATTAAGAAGTGGGTTGCTTATAGGAATATTCGGTTTAATTGTTGTTTTATTAGGCGGGTGGTTTTTTACATTAGCAACAGCTTTGCTTACTTATTTAGCATTATTAGAGTTTTTCAGAATGGCTGAATTTAAAGGAATTAAACCAGCCACAAAAACCACATTACTTTCATCTTTCCTTATTATAATTTCCACTCATCTTGAAAATATAGGTTTGCTTGAAGGAGAAATATTAAATTCAATTTTGCCCATCTGTTCAGTTGGAATATGTACTTGGTTACTTTTACAACCAAAACCTGGAACAATATCAGATATTGCAGCCTCTATTTTTGGGTTATTTTACTTAGGTTTTTTACCTAGTTACTGGATTAAGTTAAGGGGATTAGATTCAGTGATAATAAATTCTAATCAAGGCTTTATTTCGTTTGAAAACTTATCAAATACTACAGGTCTTCATTTAACATTAACCTCTTGTTTTTTAATTGTTGCTAGTGATATTGGTTCTTATTTTATTGGTAAGACATTTGGTAAAACATCACTTTCTCCAATATCTCCAGGCAAAACTATAGAAGGTTTGATTGGAGGGATATCCTGTTCAATTCTATTAGCAATATTTTTCGCATTTTTACTGAATTGGGAAAATCCACTTTTAGTTGGAACTTTCTATGGAATTTCAATTTCTCTTATGGCATTAGTTGGGGATTTAATTGAATCAATGATGAAAAGAGATGCAAAAATAAAAGATTCCGGAACTTTTTTACCTGGACATGGAGGTATCCTTGACAGAATTGATAGTTACATATTTACTCCATCAGTTTTATATTACATTTTTATAATTCTCAAGTATCTTAATTAGCAAATCTTTAATTCAAAAAAAATCTTGGATAATTTTACTAGTTAATGATGGTAGATCTACATGAGGAAGATGACCACAATTTTGCAATCCTATAAAATTTAATTTTTTAATATTTCTTATATTTTGAATCTCTTTTTGGCCAAGAATGCGATCATTTTCCCCACATAATGTTTTAATTGGGATATTTTGAATATATTTATGTGTCCCGGCGAAACCGCCACTTTTTGCAAATGATGCTAGTGAATTCCTCCATCCTTTACAACCTAAATGAATTGAGGCAATTTGTTCTTCCATCTCACCAACACATTTTTCTGGGAAAGCAAATGCTTCCCTGCAAAGACTTTTTCTAACCTGCGGTAATCCAAGAAATGAAGCCCCAATTTGGTTAACAGGAAAAGGGATGATCTTAGGTTCTCCGAATAATCCGGCAGGGGATATAAGGATAATTCTATCAATAGAATCAGGAATTTCAAAAGCAAGTTTTAAAGCTGCTGAGCCTCCCATAGAGGCACCAATAATTTTTAAATTCTTTTTTATTTGTAAAGTTTTAAGGAGATCAATTAAATACGAAATTATTTTCGAGGAATTATATTCATTAGTAGCACATCTAGGTGTAAAACCAAAACCTAAAAGATCAGGAATTATCACTTGGAAATTTTGTTTTAATGATTTATATATTCTCCTGAATTCTAAAAAACTACTATCAAAACCATGTAGAAGAAGTATCGGTTGACCTTCCCCTCCTATAACCACGGGAAATTTTAAAGATTTCCAGGTTTGATTGACTTTTATCCACTTAATATCATTAGCCAAATAAAGACCTAAAGGGTCTAATAGTGACAATTTGGCACTTTCAAAAAACTCAATATTTAAATCACTCAATTGTTCAAGATGGGTTCTATTCAAAGAAATGATTATATTTTTACTTTTTGTTTTTCAAAATTTGCAATAACTTTTACTATGTCTTGTTTATGAATTTCAAAAGGCAAAAAGTGTATCTCAGATTTATCTCGACAGGTAAAATCAGCAATTTTCTGTAAATTGTTATTTTCAAAAACATTTATTCCAAGTTGTGCGATATTAGTTGGCAAATTCAATTCTTTCATAAGTATCAACAATTGTTTAATTGATTGATCAGCTAATTTATTATTATTTTTCATTTCTTCAAGTTTTAATTGCAATAATAATCCGACTCCAACAATCTCACCATGAAAGAATTTATTAGGCGTAATTATCTGAGTAATAGCATTATGAATAGCATGTGCTGCAGCTGTTCTACACTTTTCTCCACCAATACCTCCTACTAATCCTGCTGTAAGTCCACATGCTTCTATGGTATTTTGCCAGGAAGTATTATTTTTAAATTCAGTCTTAAATGCTTTTTCTCCATCTATTAGTAATTGATCTCTTAATACTCTGGATATCTGGATAGCTTGCTGAACAAGACCATCCTCTATTGTCGAACTTGTTATTGAAGACTCATACCATTTTGCCAAGGCATCTGCTATTCCACTTGCGAGTGTTCTTGGTGGAGCTGTATGAATAAAATCATGATCATATACTAGGATTTTTGGACAAGAACTTAGAACAACATCTTTAATAAATTGGCCATTTTTTGTATAAATGTTTGATAACGCGGTCCAACCTGCACAAGTAGAGGCGCTTAGGGGGACTGTAATACAAGGGATATTAAGACATTCTGCTATATATTTCCCAGAATCAAGAACTTTGCCCCCTCCAGCTGCTATAACAGAATCATGATTATTTTTTAAAATAATTTTCTTTATTCTTGAAATATCTTCGTAGCAACAATCAAATTGTAAATTAGTAGAGCTAACATTTAATTTAAAATTTTGCAGATCTCTAAAAATTTTATTTCTCAGATGTTGAGTATTTATGCCTCTACCCAAAATTAAAGGACATTTGGTTAATTTAGAAATTTGAGGTAAAGCTTTGTCCCAAGCATTATTTCCCCTTAGTATGGTTTCTGGAGAAATTGATTGCATATTAAATTGATTAATTCCTAGCAGTTAGCGCTTGCCAACTCTTGAGGAGATTCTTCAGAAGTGATATTGATTGTAACTTTTTTATTATCATCTATATCAACTAAAGCATTATCCCCATCTTTAATTCTCCCAGAAAGCACTTCTTCAGCCAAACTATCTTCTAGTAAGCGCATAACAGCTCTTCTTAATGGTCTTGCGCCATAAGAGGGATTATAACCTTCTTCAACAAGTCTCTCTTTAAAAGCATCAGTTACATTTAACTTTATACCTTTATCATGTAATCTTGCAAAAACTTCCTTCAACATTATTTCTGCAATTTGTTTTACCTCATTTTTAGTTAATTGCCTAAATACAATTATTTCGTCGAGTCTATTTAAAAATTCAGGTCTAAAGTATTGCTTTAACTCTTCATTAACTAAAGATTTTATCCTGTTGTATTGACTATCTTCAACAGTATCCCCAGAAAACTCAAACCCTAAACCTCCTCCACCTTTCTCGATAACTTTTGAACCTATATTAGAAGTCATTATTAGCAAGGTATTTTTAAAATCTACAGTTCTGCCTTTAGAATCAGTTAATCTACCGTCCTCAAGTAATTGCAATAGCAAGTTAAATACATCTGGGTGAGCCTTCTCTACTTCATCAAACAAAACGACTGTATATGGACGTCTTCTAACTGCCTCAGTTAGCTGACCACCTTCGTTAAAACCTACATACCCAGGAGGGGAGCCAATAAGTTTACTTACTGTATGTCTTTCCATAAATTCTGACATGTCTAATCTGATCATTGCTTCTTCACTTCCGAAAAAGTATGAGGCTAATGATTTAGTCAATTCAGTTTTACCAACACCAGTTGGACCCGAAAATATAAAACTTGCAATTGGCCTATTAGGATTTTTTAATCCAACTCTTGCTCTTCTTATAGCTTTAGAAACAGCCTTTACGGCTTCATCTTGCCCAATAAGTCTTTGATGAAGTGTTTCCTCCATATTGAGTAACTTGACTGATTCTGTTTCAGTAAGTTTTTGGACAGGTACTCCAGTCCATGAAGCAACTATGTGTGCGACATCTTCTTCACTTACAAAGGGAGTAAGTGATGATTTTGAATCGTTTTTAATAGAGTTAACATCTGTGTCAGTTTCATTCTCGGCTATAGATTTTTTTTGACTTTCCAAAACCTCTTTAATTTTTGAAGACAATTCCATTTCTTTTTCTCTTAATTGTCCAGCTTGATCAAAATTTTGATCTCTTACAGATTCTTCTTTTTGTTTTTGGATTTGTCTTAATTCCTTGTCTATTAATTTTGCTTCTGGTGGAAGTTTAGAATGAATCAAACGAACCCTGCTTCCAGCCTCATCAATGAGATCAATAGCCTTATCAGGTAAAAACCTATCTGATATATAGCGATCACCTAGATGGGCCGCAGCTTCTAATGCATCGTCAGTAATTTTTAGACGATGATGCTGTTCATAACGTTCTCTAAGACCTTTCAATATTTCGATTGTATCTTCAATAGATGGTTCCCCAACCATTACAGGTTGGAATCTTCTTTCTAGAGCAGCATCTCTTTCAATATGTTTTCTATATTCGTCAAGTGTTGTTGCTCCAATACATTGAAGTTCTCCTCTGGCTAATGCTGGCTTAAGAATATTTGCAGCGTCTATAGCTCCTTCAGCAGCACCAGCACCAATTAAAGTGTGAACTTCATCAATAACAAGAATCACATTCCCTGCAGATTTAATTTCTTCCATTATTTTTTTTAATCGTTCTTCAAATTCGCCTCTATATTTTGTTCCCGCAACCAAAAGACCTATATCGAGAGTTAACACTCTTTTATCTTCGAGAATGTCTGGAATATCTCCAGTTTGAATTCTTTGTGCTAAACCTTCTGCAATAGCTGTTTTACCAACACCAGGTTCACCAATTAGAACAGGATTATTTTTAGTTCTCCTACCTAATATTTGAACCACACGATCAATTTCTGAATAACGACCAACTACTGGATCTAATTTTGATTCACTAGCAAGCTTTGTTAAATTTGTTCCAAATTCATCAAGAGTAGCAGTCTTTAGATTACCCTTAGTTGAGTTAGCTCCACTGCCAACTTCAGCTGTTTCGCCTAGCATCCTTATGACTTGAGTTCTTACTTTGGTAAGGTCAATGCTTAAGTTTTCAAGAACTCTTGCTGCCACACCCTCGCCTTCTCTTATTAAACCTAGTAGAAGGTGTTCAGTTCCTATATAATTATGGCCCAATTGACGAGCTTCTTCGAGAGATAGTTCTAGAACCCTTTTTGCTCTTGGTGTAAAAGGTATTTCTACAGCTACAAAACCTGAACCTCTACCGATTATCTTTTCAACCTCTATTCTTGAATCTTTTAAATTCACACCAAGTGTTTTAAGTACCTTTGCTGCGACACCTGTCCCTTCTCCAATTAAACCTAAAAGAATTTGTTCTGTTCCTACGAAATTATGACCAAGTCTCCTTGCTTCTTCTTGAGCAAGCATGATGACTTTTATAGCCTTTTCTGTAAATCTTTCAAACATTAGAAGATTAGATTTCTATTAATAACCTACCAGTAATATGTCAATTTTGTGTTCAGAATGAGCTTTTGTGAATACCTAAAACTAAATTTTATTGAATTAAATTTTACTTTTTTAGTGATATAGCAATAAATAACAGTGATTTCAAGCATTCTGGTTATCCGAACCATTAAATTTTAAAATTATTTAGTTGTTAATTTTTTTTCTTTCAGTATTGCATCTGAACCGTCTTTATAATAATTTCGTCTTATTCCCACAGTAGAAAAGCCAAAGCGACTATAAAATTTTTCAGCAGTTAAATTAGTATGAGAAACTTCTAAAAATAATTTATTTAGATTTAACTTTTCACATTCTTTTATTAAATAGTTCATGAGGTAAGCTCCAAAACCTTTGTTTCTATATTTATTATCTATTGCAAAAAAATTCACTTGTGCTTCATCAATAATCACATCAAAAACGCATATACCTATTACTAAATTTGAAAGTAATATTCCAAAGATCTTTGTACCCTCTTTTTTAAATTCATTAACCCATTGTCCCTTGCTCCATAATGAAACCGTATTGAAATCTAATTCATAACATAAATCAATATCTTTATCATT
>CACAQP010000008.1 GCA_902534685.1 uncultured Prochlorococcus sp. | reverse complement strand
CAGGAGGATTTTTAATTATATTACGAATATTTATAGGAGTATCTTCAGATAAAGCAGAAGTAGGAATTTGAGCAACAACTTTACCTTTATGTGAAATTATGACCTCATTAGTATTAATTACCTTACCAATTACATTGGCAAATAGTCCCCATTTATTAAATTTTTCAATTAGAAAATCAATTTTTTCTTCTTTAACAACAAACAACATTCTCTCTTGCGATTCTGATAATAAATATTGGTAAGAAGACATATTTTCTTCTCTTGAGGGAACCAAATCTAAATCAATAGATATTCCTAAATTTCCATTTGCAGCCATTTCTGCACTGCTACATGTTAAACCTGCTGCACCCATATCTTGAGCTGCAATTACATCTCCTGACTTAAAAGAATCCAAACAGGCTTCTATAAGACTTTTTTCAATAAATGGATCACCTACCTGCACTGCAGGTCTGTCATCTAATGAAGAAGAAGTTAATTCTGAACTAGCAAAACTAGCTCCACCTACACCATCTCTCCCAGTCGTATTTCCTACATATAGAACAGGAGACCCTACATTTTTAGCTCCAGAGCAAACAATTTCATTAGTCTCCAAAAGGCCTAAAGCCATTACATTAACTAAAGGATTCCCAGAATAACTATCATCAAAATCAATTTCACCTCCTACAGTAGGTACACCTACGCAATTACCGTAATGTGCAATTCCAGATACAACTCCTTGAAGCAAATCGACATTTGATGATTTATCGAGATTTCCAAAGCGTAAAGAATTCAATACTGCTATTGGCCTTGCACCCATTGTAAAAATATCTCTTAATATTCCTCCCACCCCGGTTGCAGCTCCTTGAAAAGGTTCAATTGCAGAAGGATGATTATGACTTTCTATTTTAAAGACTAGTTTTTGATCATTCCCAACATCAATAACACCGGCATTTTCTCCAGGGCCTATCAAAACATTCTTTCCTTTAGTGGGAAACTTAGATAATAAAAGTTTTGAATTTCTATAGCAACAATGTTCTGACCACATAACTCCAAACATTCCTAATTCAGTCCTGTTTGGTTTTCTTTTTAATCTTTTGCATATTTCTTCGTAATCTTCAATTGTTAAATTTTCAACTTTGAGTGCTTCATTAAGATCATATAGATCATTATTATCCGGATTGATCATTCTTTAAATCCAAGGGTCATCTTCTCTTTTGTCAGTAGAAGATCTTGATATTCTTTTATCATTATAAAAACTTTTTTGTTGAAAATCTAAGTTTTGGTTTATATCTTCATCTTCTTCAAGCCAATCCTCTAGTCTATTTGAAGCTATATTTTTCATTTGATCAAATTTATCAATAATTTTTTGTCCTTTTTGTAAAAATTCATTTTTAATACTTGACTTTACTAAAATTAAATCTTCTAAAGAGTTTTTATCACAGAAAACTAGACCAGGTTGTTGATCATTTATATTTTCAATATTTAATTTCCATCTACTAGAACCTGGAATCTTAGGATTCGCTCGAGAAACTAAATAATATTTAATTTGACCAGTTCTCATTTCAAACAAAAAATCTGCTATCACTCCAATTTTGGAGCCTTTTATATTAATCAAATTAGCTTCTATTAAAGTTGGAAACCTATTTAAAGTTGCTAAATCAGAAATTGCAGGATCACCTTGAACATAAATTTCATTATCTATTATTTGACTAATTTGATTTAGTCTCCAAACATTTCGCTTTAAATCAAAATTTGAAGGACGAGAGTACCATCCTAAAATACGATGAACGGGAGGATGCATCCAAACACTTTCACCATTCCCATAATTTAAGGCCTTATTACCCTTAACATTATAATTTAGTAATTCACTTAATAAAATTGTGTGAGGTAGTTTCAACTTAAGAACGAACCTGAACAGGCATTACGAGATAAGTAAAAGAATTAAGATTGTCTTCTGGAACAAAAACAGCTGGAGTAGTTGCAATATTACACTTTAAAAGTACATTTTCACTAGCAATAACTTTTAAACCTTCCAAGAGGTATCTAACATTAAATGCAATATCAAAATTTTCTCCAGAATAGGAAACAGGAATAGATTCATTTGCATTACCTATATCTTGTGCATCTGCACTTATTGAAGCCAAATCTGAATCATCTAATGCAAATTTAACTACACTACTCTGCTGATCAGCCAAAATAGCAATTCTTTCTAATGCATCAATTAACTTTTTAGTATTAAAATTAAAAATTTTCGAAAAAGTATCTGGAATTAATTGTGAATAATTAGGATAGGTGCCTTCAAGAGTTCTTGTTGTAATTATTTGATTAGAAGATATAAAAACGACTTGACCTTTGTCATAAAAAAGCTTTATTGAATTTTCTGTGCTTTTTAAAGTTACTAGTTTTTCAATTTCTCTTAATGACCTAGTTGGAATAGTAACTGATAAATTATCACCCTCACTTTGAGATATGTTATCTTTATTTCCTATATTTTCTTCGTTACCAATTAAAGCAACCGCCAATCTATGGCCATCTGTAGACGCAGACTCTAAATAATTTTGTTTAAAAGTAAAATTGACCCCTGTAAGTAATTGCTTGGACTCGTCATTACTACTAGCAAAAATAGTAAACTTCAAAGCTTTTAAAAAAGAACTAGGCTCAATATTTAAAGAAGTTCCGCTTTCAACAAATGGCAAATTAGGATAATCATCAGAGGGTATTCCTTTTAGATTAAAAGAACCTCTATCACTTTTGATTAAAACATTATCTGAATCGCCATCTACTACTAGTAAGACGGGCGTTTCGTTAGGTAATTTATTTACTATTTCAGATAAAAGTTTTGAAGGTACCGTAATAGCGCCACTGTTTTTTACAGTTCCATCGAAAGAAGTTTGAATACCTAAATTCAGATCAAAACCTGTCAAACTAATTTTATTAGTTCCTTCATCGGCAGTTAAAAGTATATTCGCAAGAATGGGATGAGTTGGTCTTGATGCTACTGCTTTACTTACTAGTTGTATAGCATTATTTAATTCATTTTGATTACAAATAATCTCCATTGGGACTTGGGATTTAATACTTGAACTTTATATACACAATATACTTTTTTCGTAAATTAAATTCAAGAAATGATTTTAATTTCTAATTCTAATTATTTAGTATATATATATTAAAAAAATTAGTAGTAATAGTAACTGTGGAAACTGTGGATTATTGCACTTTAATTACTTTCTAACTTAGTTTAAGAAGAATTAAACTGGTGGAAAAAAAAATTCTTTTTGTTAGATAATTTTAAATTTTTGAAATTTAAATTATTTATTAAACAAATTTAATTTATTTTTATATATTTTTTAACAAAAGAAAATTGGTTTTATCTGATTTCCACAGACACTAATTATTTTGGATTTCAATATCCTAAAATTTTAGTAATATTTTTTAATGATGGTTCAATATTCCTTCTAAAAACAGCTTCATTATTGTCAATAGCGCAATCCGGGTCTTTTAATCCATTTCCGGTAAGAACACAAACAATAGTTGATTCTTTTTGAATTCTATTTTTATTTTTAATCAGTCCTGCAACTGATGCTGCACTTGCAGGTTCACAAAATACACCTTCTTTAGCGAGGATTTTATAGGCATTGATTATCTCATTATCTGTTACTGATTGAAAGTCTCCATTACTTTCTTTTTTAACTTTTTTGGCTTTTTCTCTATTGACAGGATTCCCAATTCTTATTGCAGTTGCGATTGTTTCCGGATTTTTAACTATTATATTTTGCACTAATGGAGCTGATCCTTCAGATTGAAAGCCCATCATGATTGGTAATTTTAAATTCTTTTTCATCTTTGAATATTCTTTAAATCCTAACCAATAAGCTGTTATATTTCCTGCATTCCCCATTGGAATACAAAGCCAATCAGGAGCAACGCCTAAATCATCAATAATTTCAAAAGCTGCCGTTTTTTGTCCTTGTATTCGATATGGATTTACTGAATTAACAAGTTCTATTGGGTGTTCTGAGGATAAATCTCTAACAATTTCTAGAGCTTTATCAAAGTTTCCATTAATTGATATTATCTCGGCACCATACATTAAAGCTTGTGCAAGTTTTCCTTGTGCAACAAATCCTTCGGGGATTAAAACATAAGGCTTTAATCCACCTCTAGAAGCATAAGCAGCAGCAGCAGCAGAAGTGTTTCCTGTACTTGCACATATCACAGCTTCACGGCCTTCTTCTTTTGCTTTGCTAATAGCCATAGTCATTCCACGATCTTTAAAGGAACCCGTGGGATTTAGTCCATCATATTTTAAAAAAACTTTTGTTCCGTTACCAATTAAATTGCTAATTGAGTCACTTAGAATTAAAGGTGTATTTCCTTCATTTAGAGTGACAATAGGAGTGTTCTTTGTGACTGGAAGATATTGTTTGTAAGCTTCTATAAGACCAGGCCATCTTTTTTTTCTATAGTTGATACGTAGTTTATTTTTGAGTTTATTAAATAACGCCATAATTTTTAATCGGTTTTAATTTTTTCCAAAGGAGAGTTTGTAAAAAAGTCTAATAATTCTGAAATTGATTCTACTTTATTCATAACTTTGCTCAAAGCATTAACATCCAAAATAATAGTTTTAGTTGGATATCCTTCAAAAAATCTTATCAGATTTATTTTTCCATCTCCTATTTTTATACCTTGAATCACACTGGATCTAAGAGCTAACATTCCAGTTCTTTCATCATCTGCTCTTGGTGGATGAATAATAGATGAAAGTCTTGTTAAAAAAACATTTCCTATCTCTGAATAGACTAACTTGCTTGCAATCGTAATTGGTATTTCAAATTCTTTATTTAGTACTGATCTAATTTCTTTGTCGGGGGAACCAGTTGCTTTAAAAATTCTTGTTAATTGCCTTGTTGAATTCCCTTCTTCAGCAAAAGTTTTTAATGAATTTAATTTAATCGTTCTAGAAAAGATGCTATATATGATTTTAATTTCTTCAGCAGCATTAACTTTTGAAACATTAAAAAATAATTGAGCGATTAATAAAACAAAAAATATTTTAAATTTTAAAAATTTACTAAACTTCATCTTAGATATTCGCACCAGCAGCGATCTTTACAAGTCTAACAACTCCCTTTTCCGTAACTTTCTTAGCAATTTTAATACCCATATCTTTTGTATAAGGGTCATTTATAAGTCTAGGAACTCTTTTTAGAAAAATATCAATAGAATATCCTGGAACTTTTTGTAAAATCTCTAAAAAATTTCTAAAAGGCTCAACAGATATTATAAGGCTACTTAAATTGTTGTTTTGATCTGTTATGTTTAATTTAATTGAGTTTGGAAGATAATTATTTAAATTTTTTAATAATTTTAGGTTAAATAAATCTATTTGATTTGTTAAACCTTCGACTATTTCATTTCTAAGAAATCCTCCTTTTTGAGAAAAAAGAAGATTTATTACTTCATCTAAGAGTTTTTCTAAATCAAGATTCGTCTGCTTTGCAGCGTTAGAAAGTAAATCTTCTAAACGACTCCAATTAAATTTTTTATTATCAAAAAGCATTTCTTTCAAACTTTCTCTTAATTGTGGATCAGGATCTTCCATTAATCGTCTAGCAAAATATGGATAAGCAGCACCTAAAATTTTGAAATTTGGGTCTACACTTAAAGCAATTCCTTCTAATGTCAGTAAAGATCTAATTATAAGTGCATAATATGGAGGTAATTTGAAAGGAAATTTATACATAACACCAGACATGTCGTCTGTAACACTCTTAAAATCCATTTTTGAAACTCCTTGTTCAACAGCTTCAATAAAAACATCTTGAAATGCCGGAACTATAGGTTCGAGATTTACTTCTTCTGATAAAAATCCTAATTTTACAAAATCTTGAGATAATTTATCGAAGTTTTTATTCACTAGATGAACAACTGCTTGTATTAAACCAGATCTAGAGTCTCTAGAAACTTCACTCATCATGCCAAAATCTAGATAACATAATCTGCCATCTTTTAAAGCTAATAAATTTCCTGGGTGTGGGTCAGCGTGAAAAAAACCATGTTCTAACAGTTGTTCTAAACTGCACTGCACTCCTATATCGATCATTTTGTCGGGGTCGATCCCTAATTTTTTGACATCTTCTAAATTCGTTAATTTTGTACCATCGATCCATTCCATTGTTAAAACTCTCCTTGAAGTAATTTCTTTATAAATTTTTGGGACAGCAATCATTTCGTTGTGTTTATGCATATCTCTGAACTTTTCAGCATTATCAGCCTCATTTAAATAATCCATTTCTTCAAAAACTCTTTTCCCTAATTCATCTATCAATGCCACTAGGTCACTTCTTATCAACCCGATATTATTTTTTAGCCAATATGCAATATTTCTAACTATATAAAGATCTAAAGTTATTTGTTCTCTTAAACCTGGGCGTTGGACTTTAACTGCAACAATTTCCTCATTTTTTAATTTAGCTTTGTGAACTTGTCCTAAAGATGCAGCAGAAATTGGATCTCTATCAATTTCTAAAAATATTTCATCTATTTTGGAATCTAAATCTTCTTCTATTAATTCCATGGCTTTATTCCCATCAAATCCTGGTAATTGATCTTGTAGTTCGGATAATTCCTCTAGGAGAATTCCTGGAATAATATCTGGCCTTGTTGATAAAGCTTGACCTGCTTTAACAAATGCAGGCCCTAATTGTACTAATAAATTTGTTAATTCTCTTGCTCTAAATCTTGCATGAGATTCTTTTTTTAATCTACCAGTTAACTTATCCCAACCAATTGAAAAGATATACGCAAAAATAGGGAGTAGTGTCTGCCAAAGTCTTTTTAGAAGTCTTTTAGGATTTTTTTTGTAAATTTTAGCAATGGTTTCTGGGTCATATTCCAATAGTCCAGAAATTTCTATAAAATCAGTAAAATCTTCTTTCATAACTTTATACACTTAAAACCTTTATTTTTTTAAAAAAGAAGTTAATTTTTTTATATAGAAGATTTATCATGTTAATACACTTAAAAATAGAAAACATAGCTTTAATTGAAATTATAGAAATTAATTTCGAAAAAGGTTTGAATATCATTACTGGAGATTCAGGTTCAGGTAAATCATTAATTCTTGACTCCTTAAATGTTTTATTTGGTGGAACTAATATACCTTTAAAGCATTTAATACGTCCAGGAAAAAATCATTGTGCTATCGAGGCAATATTTTCATCTTCTTTTGAAATTAACAAATGGTTAATTAGTAAAGGTTTTAAAAGCAGTTGCTCTGAATTAAAAATTAAAAGAAAATCTTATAAAAAAAATGAAAAAGTTTTATCCAAATATAGCCTTAATGATTCACCAATTAATAAAAAATCTTTAGAAGAACTGGGACATTTGTTAATTGATTTTGCAGGTCAATCAGATACTTTTATATTTGATTCTCAAGATAAGAGAAGATTAATTATTGATGATCTATGTTCACAAGAATTGAGAGACAAAAGTACAAAGATTAAAAATATATGGGAAGAAAGTCTGGTTTTAAAAAGATTACTGCATGAAAAAATAGAATCCTCTAAGAAGGAAGAAGAAAATAGCTTAATAACTAAACAAATATTGAAAACTCTTGAGGAAGCTAATTTAGAATCAAGTCAGGAAATCTTAGAATTAGAGTTGCTAGAAAATAAACTTGTAAATAATCTCGAAATAAATAATTCAATTCAATCATCTTTAGATAAATTAAATAATTTCAGTCATGATGAACCATCAGTAACGTCTTTGATAAATCAGGTAATAAAAAATTTAAACAGAACAGCAGATTTTGATTTAAAAATTCATAAGTTTAGAGAAAATTTATTAGATATTCAAACTTATATTGAAGATTTAATTTTCTCTTTAACTTCATATATACAAGATTTAGATCATAATGAATCTAATCTTTCAGAAATACAAAAAAGATTATTTTTTTTAAAAAATTTGGAGAGAACGTTTTCATTGGAACTACCTCAATTAATTGAAAAGCGAGATCAATTAAGGACATATTTTCAAAAAAATTATAAAGATAATGAAATTCGTAATTTAGAAGAGCAAATTAAAAGCTTAGAAAGTAATTTAAATTCTTTATTTCTTATTCAATCTGCTGAAAGAAAAAAAATTTCTAAACAATTACAACATTCAGTAGTCTCCATTTTGAGGGATTTAGGATTAGAAAATGCAAATTTTTTAATTCAATTTTCAGACTGTAAACCTTCTGGTGATGGAATTGACAATATAAATTTTTTGTTTTCTGCTAATCCTGATCAAAAGCTTGCTCCACTATCAAATGTAATTTCAGGTGGAGAAATGTCAAGATTCTTATTATCTATTAAATCTAGTATTTCTAAAAAACCAAATACTTTCTTTTTAGATGAAATTGATAGTGGTTTAAGTGGTAAATCTTTACTTTCTTTGGTTGAGCTTATAAAAGAAATTTCTAAAGATCAACAGGTTTTGTGTATTACGCATCAGCCTTTCTTGGCTGCTGGAGGATTAGCTCATTTTAAAGTTAATAAAAACGTTATTGATGGCATAACCTTTACTTCAATATCAAAACTTACTACAAAACAACAAAGAAAACATGAATTAATAGAACTTATTGGTGGAGTGTCTTCAGAAGTGAATGAATATGCTTCTAGACTTCTTGATCAAGCTGCCGCATAAAACAGAAAAATTACACTATAATAGTTTTTTTAAATCATAGTTAGATTTATACATGGTTAAAAAAACTGATAATAATTTTGAAAAAGATAATTCTATCCATATCAGAGGAGCTCGTCAGCATAATTTAAAAAATATTGACCTATCTTTACCTAGAAATAAATTTATTGTCTTTACAGGTGTAAGTGGCAGCGGTAAAAGTTCTTTAGCGTTCGATACGATTTTTGCTGAAGGTCAAAGAAGGTATGTTGAGAGCCTTTCCGCTTACGCAAGACAATTTTTGGGTCAAGTAGATAAACCTGATGTTGATAATATCGAGGGTCTATCGCCTGCTATTTCCATTGATCAAAAATCAACAAGTCATAATCCTCGATCAACAGTTGGAACAGTAACAGAGATACAAGATTATTTAAGATTATTGTTTGGCCGTGCTGGTGAACCGCATTGTCATCATTGTGGAATCCCAATTGCACCACAAACAATTGATGAAATGGTTGATCAAATTCTAATATTACCAGAAGGCACAAGGTACCAATTGTTGGCGCCTGTAGTAAGGGGAAAGAAAGGAACTCATAGTAAATTAATAAATGGATTAGCTGCTGAAGGCTTTGCTAGGGTAAGAATTAACGGAGAGGTTAGAGAACTTGCTGATAGTATAGAGTTAGATAAAAATCACATTCATAACATTGAAGTAGTAGTAGACAGATTAATTGCAAGAGATGGTATACAGGAAAGATTGAATGATTCATTACAGACCTGTCTGAAAAGAGGTGATGGTTTGGCAATAGTAGAAGTTGTTCCAAAAAAAGGAGAGGACCTACCTCCAAATTTAGAGAGAGAAAAACTTTATTCAGAAAATTATGCTTGTCCTGTTCATGGTTCTATTGTAGAGGAACTTTCTCCTAGATTATTTTCCTTTAACAGTCCATATGGGGCTTGTCCCGATTGCCATGGAATTGGTTACTTGAAAAAATTTACTGCCGATAGAGTCATACCAGATAAAAATTTACCTGTTTATGCTGCAATAGCCCCTTGGAGTGAAAAAGATAATACTTATTACTTCTCCTTACTTTATTCTGTTGGACAAGCTTATGGTTTTGAATTAAAAACTTCTTGGAAAGATTTAAGTGATTTGCAAAAAAAAGTTTTACTTTTGGGATCAGATAAACCAATATTAATTCAAGCTGATAGTCGTTTTAAAACTTCTAGTGGTTTTGAAAGACCTTTTGAGGGAATTTTACCAATATTAGAAAGACAATTTAATGAAGCTAATGGAGAATCAGTTAAACAAAAATTAGAAAAGTACCAAGAGTTAGTTCCTTGTAAGACCTGTTCTGGAAAAAGATTAAGACCTGAGGCTTTGGCCGTTAAACTTGGTCCTTACAATATTACAGACTTAACTTCAATAAGTGTCTCTGAAACTTTATTCCACATAGAGCGTATTATGGGATTAAGTAAGACTCAGAACGAAAATATATCTTTATCCGAAAAACAAAAGCAGATAGGTGAATTGGTTTTAAAAGAGATTCGTTTGCGTTTGAAGTTTTTAATTAATGTTGGTTTAGATTATTTAACTTTAGATAGACCAGCTATGACTTTGTCTGGCGGAGAGGCTCAGCGTATTAGATTGGCGACGCAAATAGGTGCAGGCCTTACTGGTGTTTTATATGTGCTAGATGAACCAAGCATTGGTTTACATCAGAGAGATAATGACAGATTATTAGAAACATTAAAAAGCTTAAGAGACCTTGGAAATACTTTAGTAGTTGTTGAACATGACGAGGACACTATGAAATCAGCAGATTATTTAGTAGATATTGGTCCAGGGGCAGGGGTTTATGGCGGGGAAATTATTGCTAAGGGTTCATATCAAGATGTGTTGAAATCAGAGAGGTCATTAACTGGGGCCTATCTCAGCGGTAGAAAGTCGATTCCTACGCCAAAAGAACGTAGATCAGCTGTAAAAAAAAGTTTAATTTTAAATAATTGTTCTAAAAATAATTTAAAAAATGTATCTGTAGAATTCCCATTAGGAAGATTAGTCTCTGTAACTGGTGTGAGCGGAAGTGGGAAAAGTACCTTGATTAATGAATTGCTTCACCCTGCATTATGTCATTCTTTAGGATTAAAAGTTCCTTTTCCGCAAGGCGTTGATGAGTTAAAAGGTATAAAAGCAATCGATAAAGTTATCGTAATTGATCAATCTCCAATTGGGAGAACTCCAAGATCAAATCCTGCTACTTATACAGGTGCTTTTGATCCAATAAGGCAGATATTTACAGCTACAGTGGAGGCCAAGGCAAGAGGCTATCAGGCTGGCCAGTTTAGTTTTAATGTAAAAGGGGGAAGATGCGAAGCGTGCAAAGGTCAGGGAGTTAATGTAATCGAGATGAATTTTTTACCTGATGTGTATGTTCAATGTGAAGTATGTAAAGGGGCTCGGTTTAATAGGGAAACTCTTCAAGTTAAATACAAAGGTTACAATATATCCGACGTCTTAGAGATGACGGTTGAACAGGCTGCCGAAACTTTTTCTGCTATCCCTCAAGCTTCGGATAGATTATCTACTTTAGTAGATGTAGGCTTAGGATATGTCAAATTAGGCCAACCAGCCCCTACATTATCTGGTGGAGAGGCTCAAAGAGTTAAGTTAGCTACAGAATTGTCTAAAAGGGCTACTGGAAAAACTTTATATTTGATTGATGAACCAACTACAGGTCTAAGTTTTTACGACGTTCATAAACTAATGGATGTGATACAACGTTTGGTAGATAAAGGGAATTCTGTTATTGTTATCGAACATAACTTAGATGTAATTAGATGTTCTGACTGGATTATTGATTTAGGGCCTGATGGAGGAGATAAAGGCGGTGAGATCATTGTAGAAGGTATTCCTGAAGATGTAGCAAAACATCCTACAAGTCATACAGCAAAATATCTTAAAAAAGTTCTTAAATAAAAAATCTTTGTTGTATTTCTTCGTGTTTTTGCTTATTTAAGCAACAAGAAGTTTTTGTTTATAGTGAGTTAATGTCAGTCTAGCGCTGCCTTTTTAATAACTTTTGAATTAAAAACTTTTCAAATCATAATGCTTTCTTAATATTTCCTTTGGAAATTCAGCTTATTTGTATTAAAAGTGTTGACCGGAGAATCTGCTGAATGAGGTTTAAATTTTTACATTTACACTTACATGGACTTATACGTTCAAAAAATCTTGAATTAGGCAGGGACGCAGATACAGGAGGTCAAACACAATACGTTTTAGAGTTAGTTAAAAGTTTGGCTAATATTTCAGAGGTTGACCAGGTAGATTTAGTTACTCGTTTAATAAAAGATTCTAAAGTTGATAATGAATATTCTCGAGGAGAAGAATTTGTAGAACCTGGAGTTAAAATTTTAAGATTTAAATTTGGACCTAATAAATATTTAAGAAAGGAATTACTTTGGCCTTATTTAGACGATTTAACTGAAAGCCTTATCTATTACTATAAAAAAAATACAAAGCCTAATTTTATTCATGCACATTATGCAGATGCTGGATATGTAGGAGTTAAACTAAGTAAATCTTTAAATGTACCACTTATTTTTACTGGTCATTCTTTAGGAAGAGAAAAAAAGAGGAAATTGCTTGATACAGGTTTAACAACTAATCAAATAGAAAAGATTTATTTTATAAGTAAAAGAATTGAGGCAGAAGAAAAAGTATTAAAGTCAGCAGATGTTGTTGTTACGAGCACTAAACAAGAGTCCATTTATCAATATTCCCAATATTCTTCCTTTTCACCTCACAAAGCTAGAGTAATTCCTCCTGGGGTTGATCATAATAAGTTTCACCATACTCATTCGACAACAGAGACAGCTGAGATTGATAATATGATGAAACCTTTTCTGAAGGACTCTACTAAACCTCCATTATTGACTATTTCTAGAGCTGTACGAAGAAAAAATATTCCTTCTTTGATTGAGGCATATGGAAGATCTGAAAAATTAAAGAGAAAAACTAATTTAATTTTGATTTTAGGTTGCCGAGATAATACTTCAAAACTTGACCCTCAACAAAAAGACGTATTTCATAATATTTTTGAAATGATTGATAAATATAATTTATACGGAAAGGTAGCTTATCCAAAAAAGCATCAGCCAAGTCAGATTCCTGCTTTATATAGGTGGGCTGCTAGCAGAGGGGGTTTATTTGTAAATCCTGCTTTAACAGAGCCATTTGGCCTAACCCTTCTTGAAGCTTCTTCATGTGGATTACCAATAATATCTACAAATGATGGTGGACCAAAAGAAATTCGATCAAAATGTGAAAATGGACTTCTAGTGGATGTTTCTGATGTTAATGAGTTGAAATTTATTCTTGAACAAGGAATATCTAATAATGATCAATGGAAATTATGGAGTAGAAATGGAATTGAGGGTGTTAACAGGCACTTCAGTTGGGATACTCATGTACGCCATTATTTATCAATACTCACTGAAAAGTTTTCAAGGTTAAATAATTACTCTTCATCTGAAATTAAACAGAGTTGTTTAAAAGGAAGTTCTTCACTTATAAAACCCCATTGATCAAATACTTTAGGATCAGGGTGAAGAATTAGTTGATTATTATTAGTTTTCTTTAGTTTGAAGCCCTTCTTAGAAAGTTTTTTCATTAAGTTAGCGGTTTCTTCAAATCTTGATGCCATTGCATCAAGACTTGAGCAGTCACTTGTTAATCCATTATCTTTCCATGTAAAAAAACTCATAATAAAATTTTTTAAAGATTTATTTTTAAAACTATACCTAAAATTACGAGTAGAATGTTGATTTTCCAGAAATTGTCAACTATGTTTTGTTCTTTAACTCCTTTAAGTTCAAAATGATGGTGCAGTGGAGCCATTAAGAATATGCGTTTACCTTTGTGAAATAATTTTTTTGTAATTTTAAAAAACCCTACTTGAATCATTACTGATAATGATTCGACAATGAATATTCCTGAGAAGATAGATAAAGTAAAAATGCTATCGGTTAATAACGCTATTGAACCCATAATTGCACCAATACTTAGAGATCCTGTGTCACCCATAAATATTTTTGCAGGATAACTATTAAACTTTAGAAATCCTAGACATATGCCGGACATTGAATAACATAAAATACTAAAAACAAAAAGCTCTTGTTGTTCTTTCAATAATATTTCTGTTCCTAATCCATAAAAGACAATTCCACTGCATCCTGCTGCTAAGCCATCTAATCCATCAGTTAAATTTAATGAATTACTTAAGCCGACAAGTACTAAAAAAGAAATTGGTAATATAAAAATATTCACATTTATTTCCCAGGAGTTGGATATAGTTATTAATGGATTTATTAAATTTTTTTCATAAGCTAAAAATATGAAAATTATAGAGATGATGCTTTGTAGCAAAAATTTTTCTTTTGTTTTTAACCCTGTATTTTCTTTATGTTTAATGCTTAAATAATCATCTAGAAATCCTATAATAAAAAAACCAAAAATAGTCAGAAATAAAAGCAATAATTTTAAAGAACCTAAATATATAGTTATTATCAAAAGAAAAATTAAAAATGGGAACATCATAAAAATCCCACCCATTGTTGGAGTTTTACTTTTTTTATAGTGATCAGTTGGACCTTCAGTCCTAATATTTTGGAGTAAATTTAATTTTTTGATTTTTTCCAGACCACTTTTTGTTGTGCATAAAGAAATAAAAAAAAATAGTGCAAATACTCCTATAAAAAAAATATTATTAAAAAAGTAGGAGGTTACTATTAAAGCAAAAGTATTTAGTATTAATAATGACTTAAAGTCAAATTTTTTAATCTTCCCAATCTTCATCTGAGAGATCTTCTTCAGTTTTATAATCTTCCTTTTCTCCCATGAGTGCTGATAATTCTTCCTCTTCTATTGTACTAATCTCTTGTTGATCCCCTTCTTTTTCAGCAATAAGTCTCCCACTATTTTCAAGCCAGGAGAGTAGATCAGGTTCATCTCTTAATGGCAAAACAGGAGATGGATCATTTCTGTGATAGCAAGTTAAAGCAGGGTTGACTTCAGAAATATCGTCTAATCTAAGCTTTAGTTTATTTAAGTCCATTAGAAATTATGTTCTATATATAAGATAATACATAATGATGCACACGAAAAACTTTGTTTGATAAAGCAAATTTAAAATACTTTTTTGTCTGGCTAATTTCATTATTGCTGTCTGGATTATTGAAACTTATTGGATCTTTGAATTCTAATGTTTTAATAATTAATAACTTTCTTATTTTGTTACTAGTTTTTGGTCCAGCTCTTTTAGTTACAATAATATTAGTTTTAAATAAGTTTTCTAATTCTTAATTACATCAAAATTTAAATTTATGGAGCAAATTTAGATGGAGCAGGTAAAAAAAGTTGTACTAGCTTATTCTGGCGGGGTTGATACAAGCGTTTGTATTCCATATTTAAAAAATGAATATGGAATTTCAGAAGTTGTTACTTTTGTGGCAGATCTTGGGCAAGGAGAGGATTTAGAAAATATTAGGCAAAAAGCTTTAAATTCTGGGGCATCTAAATCATTTATTGGCAATTTAGTTAATAGTTTTGTTGAGAAATATGCTTTTCCAGCCATTAGAGCAAACGCATTATATTTAGATAAATATCCTTTGTCTACAGCTCTTGCTAGGCCTTTAATCGCCGAAAATTTAGTAACTCTTGCACGAGAGATTAATGCTGATGCCGTAGCTCATGGATGCACTGGTAAAGGGAATGATCAAGTTCGATTTGATCTAGCAATTAATGCTTTAGGCCCTGATTTGAAAATAATTACTCCTGCAAGAGAATGGAATATGAGTAGGGAAGAGGCAATAGTATATGGAGAAAAATTTGGTATTCCTGCACCAGTATCAAAAAAATCTCCATATTCAATAGACGTTAACTTGCTTGGTAGAAGTATTGAAGCGGGCATATTAGAAGACCCAATGCAAGAAGCACCTGAAGATATATTTTCGATGACATCATCAATTGAAGATGCACCTGATTTCCCTCAAGATATAGAAATTGTTTTTAAAAATGGGTTTCCAGTTGGAATTAATGATGAATTTTTAACTCCAGTAGAGATTATTCAAAAAGCTAATGATCTTTCAGGTGCTCATGGTTTTGGAAGAATAGATATGATTGAAGACCGAGTAGTTGGAATTAAAAGTAGAGAGATTTATGAAACACCTGGCCTTTTACTTTTAATCAAAGCTCACAAAGAATTAGAGAGCATTACATTAAATCCAGATGTTGTAGATTTTAAAGGAATAGTGGAAAAAAAATGGGGTCAATTAGTTTATCAAGGTTTTTGGTTTGGACCTCTTAAAGAAAGTTTAGATGCATTTATATCATCGACTCAAACTTCAGTAAATGGAAGAGTAAAGATAAGACTTCATAAGGGGAATGCAATAGTAATTGGGAGAATGTCGGAAAATAATTCACTTTATAGGGAAGATTTGGCAACTTATAGTAAAGATGATGTTTTTAATCATTCTTTAGCAGAGGGTTTTATTTATATGTGGGGTATGTCCAATAAAATTTGGGCTGAGTTAAATTTAAAGACAAAAGATAAATAGTTAAGATTCTGCATTTTCTTTTCTTGCAGTATCATCTTTTCTCGAAGTTGAATCATCTTCGATCACTAGTGGTTTTTTTTCCTTAGATTCAACTTTAGTTTCTGGATTCTCTTTAGCATCTTCTTGAGTTGACCTTTTAGTAGAAGGTCTTGGAGTTGGCAAAGGTCCTTCCTGTTTAACGGTCATATATCTTATAACATCTTCACCAAGTCTCATTGCTTTTTCAATTTTGAAAATATGTTGTCCATCCCCTTGATGACTGAGTTGGACGTAAATACCTTCTCTATGTTTTGATATTTGGTAGGCTAATCTTCTTTTGCCCCTCATTTGACTATCGAGGATGGTACCGCCAAATTCTTCTAAGAGCTTGTTGTATTTATCAATGTGGTTAGTTACTTCATCTTCCGCAATATCTGGGCGAAGGATGTACATGGTTTCGTAATAAGATTGTTGATCGTTCATAATTTCAGACGAGGTCTTTGGCTCATAAATTGATGTGATGAGCGTCTGTTCATATTTAACGATACATCATGATGTGTATTTCCTTGAAAATAAGCATTTTCTATTTTAAAGATAATTTTTGAGTGCATCATTCATAATATGAAAAGGTACTTCTAAGCCATTAGTCCAAAATGATAATGATTTTAATCCTTGAGCAACAAGCATTTGCAATCCATCGATAGTCATGCATCCTTTATTGGCGCTTAATTTTAATAGACGAGTTGGAGCAGGATTGTAAATTAAATCATAAACAATTGTTTTTGAGTTAAGAGACCTCCAAAAAGATTCTCCATATGGCAATACATTGATTTCATCTTTAGCAATTTTCATCCCTACCGGGGTTGTATTTACAATTAAATCTGCTTCTTCAATTAAATTTTGAGCTTGATTATCATTATTTAATAAAGCTTGAAGTCCAATTTGATTTTTAAAATTTTTTATTAATTCATCTAGTGACGATTTATTCCTTGATATTACTGTAATCCTTGAAAGATTTAAATTTATTAATCCTTGAATTACAGATCTTGCTGCACCACCGGAGCCAAGGACTATCGCTTGCTTTTTTGTTAAGTTTAATTTTTTTAACGGATAAATAAATCCTTCCACATCTGTATTAGTTGCGCTCCATTCTTTTTCAGAATTTAATTTTAGAGTATTAATTGCTTTCAGTTTGCTTGCAATAGGTGAAATTTCACTACATAGTTTAAATACTTTTTCTTTATGGGGGATTGTAATATTTAAACCTTTGCAATTAATTTTTTTCAAAGAATTCAAAACTAATTCTAGATCTTTATCTTTGCAAGGTATAGCAATATAAATTAAATCTAGGCCTAAATATTGCAGGGCAGCATTTTGCATAATTGGTGACAAGGAATGGCTTACTGGATCGCCGATTAATGCAATAAAAGATGTCTTACTTGAAATCATGTTTAGAATTTTTCCTTAAAAAATAAAAATCTGTTCGGGAACCACACCCCGTCTTTAAGTAACAATAATGACGCCGATGACCGATTATGGAGAATATCAAATATGAGAATTTACCCATGGGTAAGGTTGTAGGAATCGATTTAGGAACAACTAATAGTTGTGTCGCTGTAATGGAAGGTGGTAAACCTACTGTAATAGCAAATGCTGAGGGTTTCAGAACTACTCCATCAGTTGTTGCATATACAAAAAATCAAGATCAGCTTGTTGGACAAATCGCAAAAAGACAAGCTGTTATGAATCCTGAAAACACTTTTTATTCTGCAAAGCGTTTTGTTGGTAGAAGAGTTGATGAAGTTAATGAAGAATCTAAAGAAGTTAGTTATTCTGTTGAAAAATCTGGTTCTAGTGTCAAATTAAAATGTCCTATTTTAGATAAGCAATTTTCTCCTGAAGAGGTAAGTTCTCAAGTTTTGAGGAAGTTAGCAGATGATGCGGGAAAATATCTTGGTGAAAAAGTTATGCAGGCTGTAATTACTGTTCCAGCTTATTTTAATGATTCTCAGAGACAGGCCACTAAAGATGCAGGAAAGATTGCAGGTTTAGAAGTTCTCAGAATTGTCAATGAACCAACCGCTGCAGCTTTAGCATATGGTTTGGATAAAGAAAATGAAAAAATTCTTGTATTTGATTTAGGGGGAGGAACATTTGATGTCTCAGTTATTGAAGCTGGTGATGGAGTAACTGAAGTTCTATCTACATCTGGAGATACACACTTAGGTGGTGATGATTTTGATAGATGTATCGTAGATCATTTAGCAAGTATTTTTAAAGCAAATGAGGGAATTGACCTTAGACAAGATAAGCAGGCTTTACAACGACTTACTGAAGCAGCAGAAAAAGCAAAAATTGAGCTTTCAAATGCTACGCAAAGTGAAATCAATTTGCCATTTATCACGGCGACTCCAGAAGGTCCAAAACATTTGGATTTAAACCTAACTAGAGCAAAATTTGAGGAATTAGCAGCTTCTTTAATTGATAGGTGCAAAACCCCAGTTGAGAGAGCTATAAGTGATGCAAAAATTTCAACTAGTGAAATTGATGAAGTTGTTATGGTAGGAGGTTCATCCAGGATACCTGCAGTTTTAGATTTAGTTAAAAAAATAATAGGTAAGGAACCAAATCAAACTGTTAATCCTGATGAAGTAGTCGCGGTTGGAGCAGCTATTCAAGGAGGGGTTCTAGCAGGTGAAGTTAAGGATATATTGTTGCTTGATGTTACTCCACTTTCTTTAGGTGTAGAAACTTTAGGTGGGGTTATGACAAAAATGATAAATAGAAATACTACAGTTCCTACGAAGAAATCTGAGACATATTCAACTGCAGTAGACGGACAAACCAACGTAGAAATACATGTATTACAGGGTGAAAGAGAAATGGCATCTGATAATAAAAGTTTAGGAACTTTTAGATTAGATGGTATTCCATCAGCACCAAGAGGAGTGCCTCAAATTGAAGTGACATTTGATATAGATGCAAACGGTATCCTTAGTGTTACAGCTAAAGATAAAGGTAGTGGTAAAGAGCAAAGTATCTCTATCACTGGCGCTTCTACTTTATCTGATAATGAGGTTGAAAAAATGGTTAAAGATGCAGAATCAAATGCATCAGCAGATAAAGAAAAAAGAGAAAAAATTGATTTAAAGAACCAAGCTGAGACACTTGTATATCAGACAGAAAAGCAACTTGGTGAATTGGGAGATAAAATTGACGCTGCAGCAAAGTCTAAGGTTGAAGAAAAAAGCAATGCTTTAAAAGAGGCAACCTCAAAAGAAGACTATGAATCAATGAAAAAACTTCTTGAAGAGCTTCAACAAGAACTCTATGCAGTCGGTTCATCTGTTTATCAGCAACCAGGTAATCAGCCTCCAGCACCTGGTTCAGAGAGTGGGTCTGATCAGACTGAATCAAAGGATAAAGGTGGAGATGATGTGATTGATGCAGACTTTACTGAATCAAAGGATTAGGAAAAGTAATTTTTAATTTCATTAGCAACCCATTTTGAACATGCTGGCGCAAGCAAAATACCATTTTTATAAAAACCTGTACATATAATTAGACCATCTCTCAAATGTTTCATTATTGGTGACGGTTCACCTTCAGGCCTAGACCTTACTCCAAACCACTTTTTTGTGACTCGACTATTTGAAAGCCAATTTGGTTTTTTATCTAGAAAATTTGTGAGTTTTTCGAATGTATTTTCTCCCGGCTTGGTACTATATTCGTCAGTTGATCCAATAATTAGCTTATGTTTTGATTTTAGAATTATATTTTTACCATTTATACTGAATTGTTTAGGAAGCGATAATAAATCAACCTCTTCATCATTTATATCAATTTCCATCGCTTGACCCAAAACAGGCCTTAATGTGATGTTGTGAGATATGCCATCTATTAAATCAAATGCTTTAAGTGAATTGCACATAATAACCATATCAGATTTGATGTTTTCGTTATTTCTTGTTGTAGAAATCCATTGATTGTTTGATTTTCTGATTTTTATTATTTCTTCATCTAAAAAATTTATTTTTTTACTTTTTAGATATTTATTTAATGTCTCGAGTAACGATTTAGCATTTATTCTTCCATCTTTGAATGAGATAATTCCTTTTATATTTTGTGTTTGGAAGACTTTATTTATATTCTTGATAAATATTGACTCTTTTTCTAAAATTTGTAAGTTTTGATCATTAATTTTATAAATAAATTTCTCTAATTTTTTAAATTTTTCTTCATTAGTAGTTAGTTGTATTAATGGTTTTTCGATATATAATTCACTATTAAATTTTTGTAGGAATGTAATCCATTGTGGCCATAATTCAATGCTTTGTTTCCTGAGATCCCAACTTCTACCTTTTCTTTTTTGATACATATTACCCATTAGTAAGCCTAAAGCTGCATAGCTACTATTTTGGAGTGCAAATGGATCTATTATCGTTACTTGGAATCCTAATTCTGATAATTCTAAGGCGTTAAATTTTCCAATAATCCCTGATCCAATTATAACTATGTGTGCTTTTTGAAAATTTTCTTTTAAGCTTTTCATTGATATATTAGATATACTTGCTTATTTGACTTAATAGTTTAAAGATTTTTTGGAACATCCTTCAATTATATTCAAAATTGTTTGCCCCGATCGTCCTGGTCTTGTAAGTTTACTTACAAGTTGGATTTCAAATTATGGTGGCAATATAAAGCATTCTGACCATCATACAGATCAAGATGCGGGTTTGTTTCTTAGTCGCATTGAATGGAATAGTAAAAATTCATTTTTTAATAGAGATAAAATTTATAACGAATTTGAAAAAATTGCAGATAAAGTAAATGGAAAATTTAGTGTAAATTATTCTGATGAGATTCCAAATGTTGCTATTTTTGTTAGCAAACAAAATCATTGTTTGATTGATTTACTCTGGCGAGTAAGAAATGGTGAACTCAAAATGAAAGTGCCTTTGATAATCTCAAATCATTCTGATCTTGAAAATATTGCAACCGATTTTAATGCAAAATTTGTCCATATTGATACTTTTAGTATTGATAAATCTGATGTTGAAAATCAATTTTTAAATTTACTTAAAGAATATCAAATTGATCTAGTTATATTAGCTAAATATATGCAAATTTTAAGTGATTCTTTTTTAAAACAGTTTTCTTCAATAATAAATATTCATCATTCTTTCTTACCTGCATTTAAGGGGGCGCAACCATATCATCGCGCTTGGAAAAGGGGCGTAAAATTAATTGGTGCCACTGCCCATTATGTTACTGCGGATCTTGATGAAGGTCCGATAATAGAGCAATGCACAGTTAATGTAAGTCATAGGGATGAAGTTGATGATTTGATTAGAAAAGGAAGAGATATTGAGAGAATTGCTCTTGCAAGAGCAGTTAGATTACATTTAAATCATCAAGTATTTGTTTATAACAGCAAAACTGCTGTTTTTGATTGAAAATAATTTCTTAGTCTTCTAATTCTATTTGTATTTGTCTTTCATATATTGATTCTTCATTAAAAGCTCTTGCTATCAAAAAACTGGCGATGCAACTTATTAAGACAGGTTTCATTATTAATAAATTTTTTGTTAAGGCAAAAGCTAAAAACATTGCTGTTATAGGAGTTCTCGAACATCCTGCAACGAAAGCCCCCATCCCAGCAAAAATGTATGTACTAGGTGCATGTCCTGTTGCAATTTCTACCCAGCTACCCATTATTAGTCCGATTGAACCTCCTAAAGTAAGCATTGGATAGAACAATCCTCCTGGAGCTCCAGATGCTGCGGCTAAACCTGTAGTTATAAATAATACTAGAACTGCTAATAATGCAATTCCAATACTGGTATTTTTCTCAGCTATTATTTTCTGTAATTCATCTAAATTATGAAAAGTACCGGGCAAAAAAGAATAAATACTTCCTAAAACAAGTCCACAAATACTCATTTTTAAAACAAATTTATTTTTATACCACTTTTTCCCAAGATTTTGCATTAACAAAACATACCTACTGTATAATTCTGCGAAAACCCCAATAATTATTCCTAGTAAAACTAGGTAAATAAAATCTACAGGTAAGAAAAAAACTGATGGGTCATATTCTTTTTGAATCAAAAATCCCATGTTAAAATCAAAGCCACCTGCTTTAGGATCTAAACCTAGGGCTTGAATAATATCAGCAGACGAATCTGCTATGAAAGTTGTAATTACTACTAATAGCAAAATGACTGGTCTAGCAGAGTTTAATAACTCCTCTATTGCGTAAACAAAGCCTCCTAATGGAGCACTAAAAACTGCAGCTATTCCAGCACCACCACCTGCTGCAACTATTATTCTTCTAAAGGCTGTAGGAGCTTTGAGCCATTTAGCCATTTGCCACGCAACTGATCCTCCCATTTGAACCGACGGACCTTCTGGACCTAAAGGGAATCCACTGCCAATTGCAATAATTCCGGATATGAGCTTTACTAATCCTACTTTTATATTCATTGGCACTTTTTTATGTCTTAAGAAACCCATAATTTGACTAACACCTGAACCTTTTGCAGCTGGCGCAAAATTTTTGATCAAATACCCCGCAATGGCTCCTCCTGTGGCTCCAAAAATTGGTAATACTGCTATAGATGGGAATTGGTCTAATAGTGCCAATCTCCAATTGTTAATAAAGTAGATTCCAGTTTTAAAAAAGATGCTTGTAATTGAAGCCCCTAAACCAGTTAATAACAGAGATAATGCAACGACTAGAGATCTTTGTTTTAATAGTTTTTTGATGCTGCGTGAAGTATTATTGCTTGTTTTTTGAATATTTTCTTTTATGTTGTTTGGCATAATCCATGATCACTTTGACAGACTGAAATCGTGTATTTCATCAAATTGAAGA
The DNA here is from genome assembly GCA_902534685.1 of uncultured Prochlorococcus sp. Lineage (GTDB taxonomy): Bacteria > Cyanobacteriota > Cyanobacteriia > PCC-6307 > Cyanobiaceae > Prochlorococcus_A. Next base: position 10,087 of record CACAQP010000008.1, on the reverse strand, counting down.
TAACGATAAAGTTCATCTGAATATGGTTTAATTTTATTTTTAGTAATATCCTGATATTCTTCTACTTGAGGTATTTTCCCAAGGAGTGCGCAAACTGCCGCTAATTCAGCGCTACCTAAAAATACTTGCGCATTCTTACCAAGTCTATTGTCAAAATTCCTTGTACTAGTTGAAAATACGACAGATCCTTCATCTACTCTAGCTTGATTCCCCATACATAAAGAACAGCCTGGCAACTCTAATCTTGCACCGCAATCTTCAAATATTTTATAGTAGCCTTCAGCTTTTAGAGTGTCTTCATCCATTTTTGTTGGTGGACAAATCCATAATTTTGCTTTTAAATTTTTTACACCCTCGAGAACTTTTGCAGCTGCTCTGTAATGGCCAATATTTGTCATGCAAGAACCTATAAAAACCTCGTCAATATTTGTATTTGCCACATCAGTGATTTCTTTTACATTATCTGGATCATTAGGGCATGCAACTATAGGTTGTGTTACTTTTGCTAAATCAATTTCAATGATTTCTTCATACTGAGCGTTTGTATCTGGTTGGATTAATGAAGGTTTTTGTAGCCAATTTTTCATATCATTTATTCTTCTTGAAATAGATTTTGTGTCTTCATAATTGCTTTCAATCATTTTTTCTAGTAGGCATATATTACTTCTTAAGTATTCTTGAACAGTTTCTTGGGATAAGAGTATTGTGCTACCAGCGCATGACCGTTCTGCAGTAGCATCAGTGAGTTCAAAAGCTTGTTCAAGTTTTAAGTTTGGTAATCCTTCAATTTCCATAATTTTTCCGTTAAATATATTTTTCTTATTTGTTTTCTCTACAGTTAAAAGTCCTTTTTTAATTGCGAAGAGAGGGATCGCATTTACTAAATCTCTAAGAGTGATTCCTGGCAATAATTCTCCTTTAAATCTAATCAGCACAGATTCTGGCATATTTAGTGGCATTGATCCTATTGCAGCTGCAAAGGCAACAATGCCAGAACCTCCAGGAAATGAAATGCCAAGAGGAAATCTTGTATGACTATCTCCACCTGTGCCAACAGTATCAGGAAGAAGCATTCTGTTAAGCCAGCTATGAATTATTCCGTCTCCAGGCTTAAGAGCTACTCCACCTCTTTGAGATATAAAATCAGGTAATTCTTTATGGGTAACTAGATCTACTGGTTTAGGATACGCAGCTGTATGACAAAAACTTTGCATCACTAAATCTGCAGTGAATCCTAAACAAGCTAGTTCTTTTAGTTCATCTCTAGTCATGGGGCCAGTAGTATCTTGACTGCCAACTGTTGTCATAATTGGCTCGCAGGTCGTTCCTGGTCTTACCCCATCTAAACCGCATGCTTTGCCGACTATTTTTTGAGCTTGAGTAAAGCCCGTATTACTTTCGGTTGGATTTTGTGGTCGGACAAATATTTCACTCGGTTGATAATCTAATTTGTTTCTAATTTTGTCCGTAAGAGATCTTCCAATCATAAGATTAATTCTTCCGCCTGCTTGAATTTCATCAGTAAGAGTTGATGGATTCAAGCAGAATTTGCTTATTATTAATTCTTCAGTATTTGAATTCTTTTCAATTTTTTTAATAATACCTTCATAAGGGTATATTTTAATAATATCTCCTGTTTTCATATTAGATACATCAGCTTCAATGGGTAAAGCTCCTGAATCTTGTGCAGTATTAAAGAAAATAGGAGCTATTTTGCTACCAATTATTATTCCACCTGTTTTTTTGTTTGGAACAAAAGCGATTTCTTCGCCTATATGCCAAATGAGCGAGTTAATAGCAGATTTTCTTGAACTCCCTGTCCCAACAACATCTCCAACATAAGCTATTGGCAAATTTTGCTTTTTTAAATTATCAAGAATCTTTAGTCCATCCGGTTTTTTGAATTCCAACATAGCCAATGCGTGCAATGGAATATCAGGGCGTGTGGTTGCATGTACAGCGGGAGATAAGTCGTCTGTATTCGTCTCCCCGTCAACTTTAAATACTAAACAAGTAATCTCTTTTTCAAGAACTTTTTTATTTTTGAACCATTCTGCATTTGCCCAACTATTTACAACTTCTTTTGCATAAATATTATTTTGAGATAATTCATAAATTTCATTAGCTGAGTCGTAAACAAGAATAATATTTTTTAAAACTTCTGCCGCTTTTTTAGCAAGTAAAGTATTTTTTCCTTTAAGTATTGCAACCAAAGAATTTACATTATATCCGCCTATCATTGTTCCTAGGATTTCAATTGCCTTTTCGGGGTTAATTGATTTGCAAGATGTTTCGGAATTAACAATAGCCGTAAGCCAGCTTGCTTTTACATAGGCAGCCTCATCAACTCCTGGTGGTACTCTATTTATTAGTAAATCAAGTAAATAAGATGAATCATAAGTACTACCTTCTTCCAATAATTTTGTAACATAATTGGTTTGCTCAGCATTTAAAGGTAAAGGAGGTATACCTTTGGCAGCTCTTTCAGCTACGTGATCTGCATAATCTTTTAGCAATGTTTCCAAATTCTTCATTAGTAAGGTTTAATGCCTAATCTATTGTTATTTTTAATATTGAAAAGGAGAGTATTCATAAATGCTTTTTTAAATATTCAAACTTCTTAATTAATCAATGACGACATCATCAAATAATTCAGCTTTAGAAAAGACATCAGATTTACATGTTGTTGAAACACGTCCATTAATACCTCCTAGCAGATTACATAATGATATACCCTTAGACCACGCCTCTGCTAATACAGTATCTAAAACAAGAAGATCGATACAAAATATTTTGCATCATGATGATCAGAAGCTTTTAGTCATTGTTGGTCCATGTTCAATTCATGATCTAGATGCTGCAAAGGAATATTCAAACTATATTCAAAACTTTCGAGAAATTTATAAAGATAAATTAGAAATAATCATGAGAGTATATTTTGAGAAACCAAGAACTACTATTGGTTGGAAAGGACTTATAAATGATCCTCATCTCGATGATTCTTATGATATTAATACTGGTTTAAGAAGCGCAAGAAGTTTGCTTTCATATCTTGCAACTCGTGGAATCCCCTCTGCTACTGAATTATTGGATCCAATTGTTCCTCAATATATTGCTGATTTGATCAGTTGGACAGCAATAGGCGCGAGGACGACTGAAAGTCAAACTCATAGGGAAATGGCATCAGGATTATCAATGCCAATAGGCTTTAAAAATGGAACTGATGGTTCTTTTACTACTGCAATAAATGCAATGCAGTCAGCTTCAAAATCTCATCATTTCTTGGGTGTAAATGAAAATGGAATGGCTTCTATTGTTAATACTACTGGAAATCCAGATGGCCATATAGTTTTAAGAGGCGGCTCAAAAGGCCCAAATTTTGAAAATCATCATGTTCAAAGAATTTCAACTGAATTAAAGCAATGTAACCTTCCTTATAAAGTTATGATTGATTGTAGTCATGGGAATTCCAACAAAGATTTTCGAAAACAGTCTGAAGTGTTAAAAAACATAGCTTCGCAAATTAGTAATGGTGAAAAAAATATTTTAGGAGTTATGCTTGAAAGTCATTTAAAAGAAGGTAATCAGAAACTTTTAAAAAAAGACGATCTTGAGTTTGGCAGAAGCATTACAGATGCATGTATAAATATCGAAACAACAAAAGAATTACTCGCTATTTTATACAATTCAATTAGTTAGTTATGAAAAAATTAAAAAATAATGCAGAAGCAATTGGAACGATAAAATTATCTATTCCTAAAACACTAAATTGTTCGAGCAAAGTAGCAAAAAAAGCTATTGTAAAATAATTTAAATTTAAACTATTTTGTTGGGCGTATCCAATTGAGCAAACAACTACTAAGCTTGTTAAAAACATTGTCATAGTCCCAAATAAAGATTTTTTTTGTTTAAAAAAAATCCAACTCTTTGAGTTAAAGCTTTTTCCTATTAAACCAGCTAATCCATCACCAAAAGTCATTACAAAAAATCCAGTAATTAATGCATAAGGATCTTTATCCCAGAATAGATAAATCAAACAAAATAAACTTAGACAGTAAAATAATGTTCCATAACTCTTTCTCTCAACATCTTCGATTGTTGGAAATAGTCTATAAGCATAATTGATGAAAACTATTAACGAAACAATTCCTGTAAAAATAAGAGCTGCATCTTGATCAATCTTTAAAAATTTTGCAATCGGAATTAATGGTCCTACTCCAATATGTATTATTTTTCTGACAATTTCGCTGCTATTTTCTTTAAATCTTTTAAAAACTATTGATATTAAAAAAATTGAAAATAAATAAAATAAAATTCCGCTAAATTTTATCAATTTTCTTAAGCTGCTTTTTGATGAGTTGTCATTACTCTAAGCTTTAATATTGCTTTGGCTTCTAGTTGCCTTACTCTTTCTCGTGAAACATTAATTTGTCTCCCTATTTCAGCTAGCGTTAATGGTTCTTCTCCATCTAGGCCAAATCTTAGTTTCATGATTTTTTGTTCTCTTTCATTTAATTGAGACAGCCAAGTTCCCAAATGCTCTTTTTGAATTGTTCTATCCATACCTTCCATAGGTTCTTCGCAATTTGGATCAGGTATTAGTTCACCAAGAGTACTTCTGTCTTCTTCTCCTCTTGCATGAGCATCTAGGGAGGCGCAGGGAGCACTTTGCGAAATTAAATCTTCTAAATCTTTTTGATCAATTCCCATCTCAGTTGCCATTTCCAATCTGGTTGGTTGTCTACCAAATTTATGTGACAATTCTCTAGATACTCTTCGCATTTTGGATAGTTTTTCACTTATATGAATAGGCAAGCGGATTGTTCTTGCACTGTTATCAATGGCTCTTGTCATTCCTTGCCTAATCCACCAATAAGCATAAGTTGAGAATTTATATCCCATTGCAGGATCAAATTTATCTACAGCTCTTTCAAGGCCAATAGCACCTTCCTGGACAAGGTCCAACAATTCAAGACCTTGGTTTTGGTATTTTTTTGCGACGGAGACAACTAGTCTTAAATTAGCTGCCATCATTCTATCTCTGGATCTTTTACCAATCTTAATTTGATAAAGATTTCGTTGAGTTCTATCGGTTTCAGGAATTTGTAGTAGCTTTTTCATGTTTTGAACATGATGAGCTAGCTCTATTTCCTCTGCTGGAGTCAAAAGAGGTACTCTACCAATGCTACTTAAGTAATAACCAATAGAATCTGAAGCGAGTCTCCCAGATTTTTTTTGGCGTTGTTTTGCAGTTAGACTGGATTTCGATTTGCGAGATTTGCCCGCAGTGTTTGGTAATCTTGGCTCATCAAAATTATTATCTGAAGAGCTCTTTGCAGATTCCAGAGGGATCCCCATCACCCTGGCCTCCTAAATAGTGGATTTTTTAAAAAGCTAGCACTGAAATCGAAATAAAAACTACTTTTACGTTGAAACTTTAAAGACAAAAAACTATTATTTTGTCTCAATTTCTTGAAATCTATTGATATGAAAGCCTTTTAAAAAAATAAAAAAAATTTTAAAATATTAAGTATTTTTTTTAAATGTTATAAAAATCAATATTCTTTTTATTTTTCTATCAAATCAATTTGTGAACGATTTTTTGTCGAATCTAATGGATATTTTTCATAAGAACCATCCTCTTTCATTATCCAAGAAAAGTAATTATCTTTGAGGTAGGTTTGCAAAAGCGAGTATATTTTAGATTTCAATTCATAATCCTCTACAGGAGTAATAGCTTCTATTCTTCTATCAAGATTTCTTCTCATCCAATCTGCACTCCCTATAAAAATCTCATTATCCCCGTTATTACAAAACCAAAAAATTCTTGAGTGTTCAAGAAAATGGCCAATAATGCTTATAACTTTAATATTTTCACTTAAATTTTTTCTTTGGGGATATAGGCAACAAATACCTCTTATGATGAGGCTAATTTTTACACCTGAGTCAGAAGCTAAATAAAGAAGTTTAATTATTTCTGGGTCTACTAAAGAATTCATTTTTGCGATTATTTCGGCTTTTTTGCCTTCCTCTGCATTTTTAATTTCTCTCTTTATCAGAAATATAAATTTCTCTCTCATCGATGAGGGAGAAACTAATAACTTTTGATAACTTTTTTGTTTAGAAAAACCAGATAAGTAGTTAAATAACTCAAGTAAATCAGATGCAATATCAGGATCCGTTGAAAGTAATCCTAAATCTGTATAAAACTTTGAAGTATTAGAGTTATAATTTCCTGTTCCAATATGGAAGTAATTCCTTAATCGTCCTTTCTCCTTTCTTACTACAATGGCAATTTTTGTATGTGTTTTTAATCCGATGATTCCATATACAACATGTACTCCAGCTTGTTCAAGTTGTTTTGCCCATTGAATATTATTGTCTTCATCAAATCTTGCTTTTAGTTCAACAAGAGTCATTACTTCTTTCCCATTCTCTGCAGCTCTTATTAAAGCTGCAATGATAGGGGAATCTTGGGAAACTCGATATAAAGTAATTTTTATAGCCATTACAAGTGGATCATCAGCTGCTCTGTTTATAAATTCTTCAACTGAAGTTTTAAATAAGTCATAGGGATGATGTAGCAGAATATTTTTTTTTCTAAGTATCTTGAAAATAGAATTAAGGTTTTTGTTTGAAGGCAAATCTAAATGTTTTAATTCTGGATGAGTTTTTCCAATTAGTAGATTTTCTTTTAAATCATCTCTATCAATTTTTGTAAGCTGATTTAAATCATCTAGGCCTAATAAACTTTTGCAAAAGTATATATATTCTTTATGTATTGAGATACTTTCAATAAGTAACTTTAGAATATTTTTTGGCATATCTGACTCCACTTCTAATCTAACTACGTCTCCACCTAATCTTCTTTTTTGCAAACTTTGTTCAACAGCTAAAAGTAGATCATCAGCTTCAAGTTCTTTTAATTCTAAATCTGCATCTCTTGTCACTCTAAAAAAAGAGTAATTTATACATTCCATTCCGTTAAATAAAGTATTTATATTATTCCCAATTAAATCTTCAACACTTATGAAATAGTGAGAACTTTCATCACTAAGTTGATTAATTTCATTGGGAATTCGTATAAATCGGTGTATATTTTTTGTTGGTATTTTTACTCTTACAAACTGATTTTTAGAATCCTCCTCATCCTTTATTAAAGCTGCTAAATTTAGACTTAAATTACTTATAAAAGGAAATGGATGTGCTGGATCAACAACTAATGGAGTTAATAAAGGGAAAATAGATGTTGTATAGAAGTTATTACACCAATTTCTCTGATTTTCACTTAGGTCCTTATATTTTTTTAAAATTACACCTTTTTCTTTTAATTCATTTTTTAATTCATTATTTACATAGTTTTCTTGGAGAATAGTTAACTTTTTTATTTCATTATTGATTTTTTTTAACTGCTCTTTAGGGGTAAGTCCGTCTATACTTTTTTTAGTAATTTCTGCTTCAACTTGAGCCTTTAATGAAGCTACTCTTACCATAAAAAACTCATCAAGATTATTACTGAAAATGGAACAAAATTTCACTTTATCTAGAATTTTGTACTCCTTTTCCATACCAGTAAGGAGAACTCTTTTATTGAATTCAATCCAACTTAATTCTCTATTAATAAAAACATCAGTCTGGCTTTTCATTAAAAAACTTTTAATTTTTGATTTTTAAAAGAATTATTATTTTTACCCTCTGCAATAAGATATATCATGAAAAGTAAAATAACGGAACCAGCTATAAAAGGCGATTTAGGACCAAAACTATCATAAACCCTTCCGGCCATTGCAATTCCTAAAACTCCTCCAAGACTCTGAAGACCCTGAAGGTTACTTAAAATTGACCCTTGTTCATCAACGTTTAATTTCTTAGATATTAGTGCTCTTAACGTGGGCGTAATTAAACCTGCCCCAACGGCTAAAAATGAAACAGCTGAATAAATATTAATTGTCGCATTTGCTTTTGGAGCAGTTATTAAAAGAGCACATGCCACAAGAATAAAGCCTGACCCGATGAGTGTTAATCGCATTTCGCCAAATTTCTTTACCAGAGGCCCAATTAATCCTCCCTGAACGATAATTGCAATGATTCCTACTACAACAAGAGTTCCACTTGATGCTTTGGTCGTCCAGTTTAAAGATTCTTGAAGGAAAAATATCAGGATATTGGTCAATCCAGTAAAAGCAATAAAGTAAATAAAAAAAGCTAATGATAATTTTTTAATCTTTTCTTCTTTGAAAACTGTAAATAGAGCTTTTAAAGGGTTTTTAAAAATAGTTTTTGATTTATTTGATTCACTATTGGGCTTGGTTTCTGGTAAGTAAAAAAATACAAGGAGAAAATTTATTATTGGAATGATTGAGGCTATCAAAACTGGAATAATAAAATTATTATTTGTATTTCTTGCAAAAATTACAACAAAAATATTTCCTAAGAAAAAACTTAAACCAAAAGCTACACCAATAAGTCCAAATGTTTTTGCTCTTTTTTCAGGGCTTGAAATATCTGCAAGAATTGTTGTTGCAGTAGCTGCAGTCCCTCCACTTAAACCGTCAATTAGTCTCGCTAAAAACAATAAAAATAACGGGATAGAGGCTATTGAATTTGACCAATTAAAAAGAACTGTAAAAGATAAAATTGATATACCTATTACTGAACCAGTGATACAAAAAAGAGTGACAGGTCTTCTTCCATATCTATCACTCATAAGTCCTATAAAAGGAGAAGCTGTAAATTGAGCTAATTGATAAGTGCAGGATAATAAACCATATGTACTTGCTTTAGAATCAAAAAGTAAAACAAAAGAGGGTAAAATAGGTAACAGTATACTTTCACTTAAACGATCATTTAGAAGAGTGATAAACGCACTAAGGAGAATAAATTTTTTATTTGGTTTTAATAAACTTTCTTTCATAATATTTACCTTCATTGCAATTCACTTTTACTACCATACTTGTTAATGGAGATTATTGTGCCCGGCATTGTTTATTTAGTTGGAGCAGGTCCTGGTGACCCTGAGCTTTTAACTCTTAAAGCTTTGCGCCTAATAAAAAATTGTGATGCATTAGTTCATGATGCTTTAATTCCTGATGAAATAACTAAAGAGGCAGGAAAAAATACAGAAATTTTCCATGTAGGTAAAAGAGCTGGGAAGTGTTCTGTACCTCAGGCTGAAACTAATGCTCTTATTTTGAAATTGGCAAAAGAAGGCAAAAATGTCGTAAGGCTTAAAGGGGGAGATCCATTCGTTTTTTCTAGAGGTGGTGAAGAGGTATCGATTTTAGAAAAAAATGGAATTTCAGTTGAAATCGTTCCTGGTATTACTTCTGGGATAGCTGCCCCCACATATTTTGGTATTCCATTAACCCATAGAGATGCTGCTAGTTCCGTAACTTTTGTCACTGGACATGAGCGTGTAGATAAGGAAAAAAAGACAGTGAATTGGAGAGATTTAGCTAAATCATCAGATAGCTTAGTAATTTTTATGGGTATAAAAAATATTGAATATATTGTTGAAGAATTAATTCTAGGTGGTTTAGATAAGAATACGAAATGCGCTGTGATTCAAGAAGCTACTTTAAAAAATCAAAAATGTTTGATAGAGAACTTATATAATCTTCCACATAAAATCAAAGATAAAGAATTTTCAGCTCCCTCAATTATCATTATTGGAAAAATTGTTGAATTTAAGGTTAATAACAATATAACTAAAGTATCTGATGTCTATTTACCAGATATTAATAAAGTTCAACTATACAATAAATCCCAAAAATAAATTGGATCGAATTTAGGTTTAAGCTTTAAATCATTAACTTGATTAATTTGTCTGCAAGATAAGCTATTAATTGCAATTATTATGTCATCATTTTGAAATTCTGGAGGAATTAATTTTTCTTTTACAATTTTCAATTTTAAAGCCTTAGAAATCATAATCCCCTCTAAACAGCCGCTCTCTTTTCTAGGAGTTATCCATTGATTATTTCTTTTAATTAGAAGATTAAATGTACTTCCACAACAAAGTTCACCTGAAGTATTCAAAAGGATAGAATCATCAAATGATTTTTCATTAGCTTCTGTCAAAACTTGT